>JAOPYO010000055.1 GCA_025964575.1 Actinomycetes bacterium | reverse complement strand
CAGCTGCGCTCCGCATCGGCCAGCATGGGAAGCAGCGGCGTGATCCCAATGCCCCCAGCAAGGAATCGGTATTTCGGCGCGATGCCGAGTCCGAAGTTGTTCCGAGGCCCGCGCACGACCAGACGATGTCCCACTTCGACCCGGTCATGGACTTGCCGCGACCCGCCACGGCCCCGCTCCTCCCGCAGCACCATGATCGTCCACTCGGTATCACCCGGCGATCCGCAAAGACTGTACTGCCGGACCGTGCCGTCGTTGAGAATCAGATCGATATGAGCGCCCGGAGCCCACGGTGGCAGCACGCCGCCAGCCGGGTCCCCCAGCGTGAGCCGGACGATGTCGGCGGTCATGAGCCGACGGCTCGTGACCACGACCGGGATGTCCGGGGCACCGGCCTCCGCACGCGTCGTAGTAGTTCCTAGCACCTGCATTGACTCTCCGTTGATGTCCGTGCGCTAGGTCACACGCTAGGAGCGCAAGAGGAGTCGGTGCCCGTCCTAACTGTTGAATTCCGCCCTCCGGAACCGGGCCCATTCCACCGCCGCGATCTAGGCGTTGCCCTGTTGGAATAAATGGGGCTCCCTCAGCTGGGAGCCAAACCCGCTACGAAAGGATTCTGATGTCCAGGATTGCCATCATCACCGGCAGCACCCGACCCGGCCGCCACAACGAAGCCGTTGCGAAATGGGTCCTCGATCACGCACAACGACGTGACGACGCACAGTTCGACCTGGTCGACATCGCCGACTACGGCCTGGCCCAGCTCGACGAGATGATGCCCGCGTCGATGGGCGCCTACTCCCAGCCGCACACCCAACGATGGGCCGACACCATCGCGTCCTTCGACGGGTTCATCTTCGTAACCCCCGAATACAACCACTCCACCTCAGGAGCGCTGAAGAACGCGATCGATTTTCTCTACGCGGAATGGAACAACAAGGCCGCCGGATTCGTCAGCTACGGCGCCGCCGGCGGAACCCGAGCCGTCGAGCACCTGCGGTTGATCATGGCAGAGCTCCAGATCGCCGACGTCCGCGCCCAGGTCACCCTCTCGCTGATGGCCGACTTCATCAACTTCACCGAATTCACCCCCCACTACCATCACGTCGAGGCCCTCACCCCCCTATTCGACCAAGTCGTTTCGTGGAGCACCGCCCTGGCCGGCACCCGGACATGACCCCGCACCGATGCCCCACCGCGCTCGGCGCGCGGTTGATGCTCTCGGCCGATGGGACGAAAAGTAGGAAGGCCCGAGTGATCGGTCGACTAGTCGTGATGCCCGTACCACGGTGGTGCGGGCCTGTGGAAGGAGTGTCCTGATGGCTGAGCAGCGGAATGTGACGTTGGCGGTGACCGGTGCCGGCGGTACCCGGATAGCGCGGTTCGTGCTGGAGGCGCTGGTCAACGACGACCGCGTCGGGCAGGTGGACCTGATCGTCTCGGCGACCGGGCGCCAGCTGATCGCGCACGAGACCGGACTCGATGGGGTCGGCGAGGCGGTCGAGCTGCTGCTCGGCGGCCCGGCGAACAAGGTTGTCGCCTGGGATCCAGACGACCTGGCCGGCGGCCCGACGTCGGGCAGCTACCCGTCCTGGGGGATGCTGGTGGTGCCCTGCGCACTCGGCGTGGTGGGGCGCATCGCCCAGGGCACGTCGAACACGCTGATCGAGCGGGCCGCCGATGTCACCCTCAAGGAGCGCCGCCCGCTGGTGCTGTGCGTGCGCGACACCCCGTTTAGCCTGATTCACCTGCGCAACATGACCCAGGTGACCGAGGCCGGCGCCACCGTGTACCCGATGATCCCGACCTTCTACAACGCACCGCAAAGCGTGGACCACATCTACGAGGAGTTCACCGCCCGGCTGCTGGGATTCATCGGCCTGCCCCAGTCCGACTACTACACCTACTCGGGCACCAAGACACCCGCGCACCGCGATCGCATCGAGCGCTGACATGCCGCGGCTGATCGTGGGGATGACCGGGGCCAGCGGCGCCCCGCTCGGTGTGCGTCTGCTGGAGGCCCTGCGTGAACTACCCGACGTGCAGACCCATCTGGTGATGAGCCGCTGGGCGCGCACCACCATCGAGCTGGAAACCCCCTACACCGCAGCTGAAGTGGGCAAGCTCGCCGACGTCACCTACCGGCCCGGCGACCAGGCCGCCGCGATCTCCTCAGGCTCCTTTCGGACCGACGGCATGGTCATCGTGCCCTGCTCGATGAAGACCGTCGCCGGGATCCGCGCCGGATACGCCGACGGCCTGGTGGGACGCGCGGCCGACGTGGTGCTCAAAGAACGGAGCAGACTGCTGCTGGTCCCCCGCGAGACCCCGCTCAGCGAGGTCCACCTGGACAACCTGCTCGCCCTGGCGCGCATGGGCGTGGCCATCCTGCCGCTGATGCCCGCCTTCTACAACACCCCCGCCACCATCGAGGACATCCTCGACCACCTGGTCGCGCGCATTCTCGACCAGTTCGGTCTGCCCGCACCGCACGCCCACCGCTGGAACGGCCTGGCCGATGCACGATCCACCCGATCCACAGCCGGCGGACACCGCCCAAGACCTCTCTGTGGCCCAAGCACACCGGGCACCCCCGAGTAGCCCCACACCCGTCGCCGGGAAGGTGTCCCGGCGTTGCGAAAGGAATACCCATGCAACCCCCGTTCGATGACCTGCGCAGTTTCCTGACCGCGCTGGACGCCGAGAAGCAACTCCTGCACATCGACCGATCAGTCCCACTCGAACCGGACCTCGGCGCGGCCGGACGAGCCGCCGCCAACCTGGACGGAAAGACCGCACCCGCCCTGCTCTTCGAGAACATCGACGGATTCGACGCCGCTCGGGTCGCGCTCAACGTCCACGGCTCCTGGGCCAACCACGCACTCATGCTCGGAATGCCCAAAACCAGCACCGTCAAAGAACAGTTCTTCGAACTCGAGGAACGCTGGCAGAAGTTCCCGATTCCGGTGGACCGCAGATCTGAGGCACCGTGGCAGGAGGTCACCCAGACCGAGGACATCAACCTGTTCGAACTGCTTCCAGTGTTCCGGCTCAACCCCGGCGACGCCGGACCATATATCGACAAGGCCGCCGTGATCACCAGGGATTCCGCGGACCCAGAGAACTTCGGCAAGCAGAACGTGGGACTTTATCGATTACAGGTCAAGGGCCCCGACCACCTGGGCCTGCAGTCCGGGCCACCGCACGACTTCGCACGACACATCAGCACCTCCGAAGGCATGCACCAGGGTCTTCCGGTGGCTATCGCGATCGGCAACGACCCGATACTGACGCTGGTCGCCTCAACCCCGCTGGAATACGACCAGTCGGAGTACGAAATGGCCGGCGCGTGGCGTGGCGGCGTCAGCTACCAGATCGTCAAAGCGCCCTACACCGGGGTCGACGTGCCCTGGGGCTCAGAGATCGTCATCGAGGGAGAGGTCCTCTACGACGCCAGAGAGTATGAGGGCCCGTTCGGGGAATTCACCGGCTCCTACTCCGGGGGCCGGGCACTGGCTGCCGTCATAGTCCATCGCGTGCACA
>JAOPYO010000459.1 GCA_025964575.1 Actinomycetes bacterium | reverse complement strand
AAGACGTAGTCGCCCCCGGAACGCGGCATCGCCGCGGCGAACTCGGAGTACACCCGCAGCAGGGTGAACGCCATGAGCAGCGTCCCGATGACCACCGCCAGCAGGATGTTGCCACCCGGGAAGGCCGTCTGCGCCTGGAGGTACAGGAACACGCCGCCGACCGCGACGTTCATCCCGAAGGTGTTCATGATGAAGGCGTCGAAGAAGGACACCTCGCGGATCAGTCCGGTGGAGTTGCGGACGAAGACGCCGGCCTGTTCATCGGACGGAGACATGGGGACGTGGCTCGCTGCGGTCATGGGGGCTCCCCTCTAGTGAATGGTGGGGGCGGTCGGTGGATCGGAGTGGGCTTCGCCCACCACGTGCTGGATGTGCCTGTCGCGGCGATGGCTCTCGATCTCGAATCGGAACCGGTCCGCCCGGTAGAGGACCTGGGAGAACTCGATCGGCGTGCGGTGCTGGTCGCAGGTGATCGCCTCTACCCGCAGGAGCGCCTCCCCCACGGGAACCTGCAGATGACTCGAGTGCTTGGGGCGTGCTCGCACCACCTCGATGGTGTTGGTCGCCGACGTCATCACCGTGCCGTGCCGCTGCTCCAGCAACTGATACAGCGACGAGCTCAGGTCCGCCTCGGTCAGTCCTTGGCACAACTCGGCCGGCAGGAACGCCGAGAGCAGCGCGACCGCCTCACCGGCGAGGAACGCCAGCCGCCGCAGGTGGAACAACTCGGCGCCGACGGGGACCTGCAGGGCACCGCCCTTCGCCTCTGACGCCGGTACGGTCTCCGCCGTCAGTACGCGCATCGCGACCGGCAAGCCGGTCGCCTCCAGGGCGGCCGTGAAGCTGGAGAGCAGCTGGATCTTGTTCGCGACCTTTACTTCCCGGACGAAGGTGCCCCGGCCGCGAGTCCTGGTGAGGTAACCGTCCTTCGTGAGTGCCAGGATCGCCTGCCGGACCGGCGCGAGACTGACTCCCAGCCGCGCCGCGTACTCCTTCTCCTGCAACAACTTCTCGCCCGGGGTGAACCCTCCGGACATGATCTCCTCGAGCAGCAGACGGTAGACCTGCTCGTGGTAGGGCAGCGCTGAGCCGCGGTCGATCGCGAACGGCAGCTGGTCGCTCGACGAGTCGGGGAGCTCGGACGGTGACATGCGACGCATCCTAAAAGTTATAAGTTTCCGAACTATTACCGGGAGACTAGCGTTTCGTTTCCCGGCAGACCAGAGGGAGAAGGCCCCCGCGGTGCCAGAACTTGCGCAGGGTGGTTGACCTAGGCGTCTACCCTCGGCCGCAAGCGTCGCAATGTGAGTGGCGGCTCGTCCTCAAGTACAGGTGGGGACAGATCACTGGTCGAGTTGGGCGAGGCGGGTGGCGAGGAACTGGCGCTCGACGGTGTTCTCGGTGAGCAGCAGCGCCTCCTGGTAGGCCAGGCGTGCCTCGCCGGTGCGTCCCAGGCGGGCCAGGAAGTCCGCGCGGGCTGCGGGTAGGTAGCCGTATCCTGCGAGTTGGGGTTCGGCGCCGAGCGCGTCGAGAGCGGTGAGTCCGGCGGCGGGGCCGTTGGCGAACCCGATGGCGACGGCGCGGTTCAGCGCCACGACCGGGGAGGGCCAGATCTGGATGAGCAGGTCGTAGAGCGCGGCCACCTCTCGCCAGTCTGTGTCATCGAAGGCGGGTGCCTCGTCGTGCACGGCGGCGATCGCGGCCATCAGTGCGAAACGCCCTGGTGGGCGCCGCCGTAGCGCCTCGTGCACCAGAGCGACGCCTTCGCTGATCGCGCTGCGGTCCCAGCGCGCGCGATCCTGCTCGGACAGCAGCAGCAGCCTCCCGCCGTCACCGACGCGGGTGGCGCGCCGGGCGTCCGTGAGCAGGATCAGCGCCAGTAGCCCCGCCACGTCGGCGTCGTCGGGCAGCAAAGCTCGCAGCATCCGGGCCAGGTCCAGGGCGCGTTCAACAAGATCGCGGCGGACCAGGTCGTCCCCGACGGGAGCGGTATGCCCAGTGGTGAACAGCAGATGGACCACGGTGAGGACCGCGCCGACGCGAGCGGGCAAGTCCTCGATCGGTGGCACCCGGTAGGGGATCCGGGCGGCGGTGATCTTCTTCTTGGCCCGGGTGATCCGGGCTGCCATGGTCGACTCGGTGACCAGAAACGCCCGTGCGACCTCCGCAGTGGACAGCCCGCACAGCAGCCGCAGCGTCAACGCGACCTGGGCCTCGGGCGCGAGAGTGGGGTGGCAGCAGGTGAAGACCAGCCGCAGCCGATCATCAGCGATCTCCGGCGCGGCCGCGTCATCCGGCCCTGGTTGCACCGCGTCGTCGATCAGCAGCGGCAGCGCCCGGCGCGCGGTCGCCTGACGACGCAACAGGTCCAGCGCGCGATGCCGCGCGACCGTCGTCAGCCACGCCCCCGGACTCGACGGCACGCCGTCGGCGGCCCAGCTCGTCAGGGCCCGGGCATAGGCGTCCTGTACACATTCCTCCGCGAGGTCGAAGTCGCGGGTGATGCGCACCGTGGCGGCGAGCACGAAGGCCCACTCACGACGGTGCGCATCGGCAACCGCGGCCGCGACGGCCGGATCCACGAACCCAGGCTCCGGGTCAGTCGAACGTCCGCACGGGGCGGACTTCGACCCCACCGTATGGTGCCGGCACCTGCTTGGCGACCGCGAGCGCTTCGTCCAGATCGGCCGCCTCGATGAGGTAGAAGCCGCCCAGCGCCTCCTTGGTCTCGGCGAAGGCCCCATCGGTCACGACGGAGTCGTTGCGCACCGAGGTGGCCGTGGAGGTCGGCTCCAGGGCGTTGCCACCTCGAAGCGCTGCGGCGTTGTTCTTCATGAACTCCTGGTGGCCGAGCAGCGCCCGCTCGTACTCCTCGGTCCCAGCGTTCGCCCAGGCCGTCTCGTCCTCATAGATCAGAACCACATACTGCGCCATGACGGGTGTCCCTTCGATCGGCGGCCCGCTCATCGAACCGTCTACTACTACCGACGCCGCACCATCGCCCGGATCGACAGCACCTCACCAATGTTCGGCGGATGTCCGCGGCCACCCAAGACCGCCGGGCCCTGCCGCTAGCTACGCTGGCACCGCCCAGCTCCTGCCCCGCCTGCTCAACGGCCGCACCGGCGGGCCGGTGTTCGCCACCCATCGCCGCCCGGCCCAGGGAAGGTCATCAGCCCGCGCGACGTGTGCCCAGGCACCGGCTTCGCCCGCCTGTCGTACGGGCAGGCCCGCGCCCTGTTGGACGAGTACACCGCACTGTGGAAAGGCGGGCTGGGCGAGGACGCCCCCGACTGGCTCACCCGCCACGGCTGGCAACCCCACTTCCACGACCTCGCCACACTCGCCGCCTCCTACGGCCGCCCGATTCCCGGACCAGCCAATGGCGGCTTCATCACCGCCGTCCGCGTGGAAGAACAACACGCTCGCGCTCTGTAATCACGTCACTGAGAGCGGGTCAGAGCCAGAGGAGGATCTGGCGCACATCTCGTGATGGTCATGATTCGATCTTGAAGCGGCTCGTGGGTCTGGGACGGGTGCCAGGCGGGGGAGTCCGGCGTTGCCGTGTGGTGTGTGTGCCGGGTTACACGTCTGTGTAGATCCCGGCTGTGTCGTCCTGGGTGGAGGCGCTCGGCCACACCGTGTTGGGTCGTTCGGTGTCGATGCGGTAGTCGCTGTGGTGCAGTGATGAAAGCTGGGCACCCAGGCGGTGTGCCGCGTTGAGCGGGTCGGCGGGGTCGGACCGCACCTCGCCGCGCTTGTTGCCGACGCCGTGGACAACACCGATCAATGGCTGATGGAGATAGCGTGACATTTCCTGCACTTGCGCGACCAGGCCCAGGGCCGCGCCTGGGTAGCGTTCTTCGGAGGAGATGAGCAGCGCCACGCGTTTCCCGACCATGCGCTCCATGACCTGGCTGGAGGACGGGAAGCTTCCTGACAGGTAGCACACCATCCGGTCGAAGTAGTTCTTCAGGACTGCCGCCATCCCGTACCAGTACAGCGGTGTGGCGTAGACGAGTGCGTCTGCCGCCAGGATGTGTTCCATCAGCAGGTCGCGGTAGCCGTCCTGGATCGAGCACTCGCCATCGGGCCGCCGGCAGGTCCGGCAGTCGCGCAGGAAGCCTGCCATCGGCTCGTTGAGGTCGACAAGGCGGGTGGTGTGGCCCGCGCTTTCGGCACCGTCCATCAGCGCACGCGCGAGCGCCCGCGAGTTGCCATCAGGCCGCGGACTTGCCGCGAGTACGACGAGGTTCATCTGTCTGCCTGTTCCCTTAGTGCTGGTGCGCCCGTCGGGCACGGTCTCGGCAGGGCGCCGGTCATTGCCTGCCTCCCAGTGGCAGGTGGGTGGTGGCGAGCATTTCGCATCCTGTTTCCCCGGCACCGTGATAGCTGTTCGGGAGAGTGGCGCTGAACGTCGCCGTCGCCCCCGCACCCACACGGTGCTCCACACCGTCGACGATCAGCCGCAGTTCACCGGTGGTCACGGTGACCGTGCAGACGACAAATTCGGGGTAGGGGACGTTCACATAGAACTCGGTGGCCTTCAGCCGCCAGCGCCAGAGCTCCACCGGCGCCGGGCCTCCAGTGACCAGGATCAACACCGCGGTACCACCGTCGGGCCCGTGCCACAGCGGCGCGACGCCATCGGCGTCGATGATCTGCACGCCGTCACCGGGCGTCCGATCCAGCAATACCGACATGGGCAGATGAAGGGCATCGGACAACCGGCAGAGCGTGGACAGGCTCGGATTGGTCGCGGCGTTCTCCACTGCGACCAGCGCACCCTTGCTGATACCGGCGTGCGCGCTGAGTTGGTCCTGCGTCCAGCCCCGCTGCTTGCGGGCGGCGCGCACGGTTCGCGCCAGGGTCTTAATGACAGTGCTCTCATCCATCGGCACGATCACCGTACACCGCTAGTCAGTATAATGACTAGAAATCATCCTATGATGACCACATCTGGTAGCTGGTTGACGCAAGCGGCTATGCGGTGCCAATACTCGTGCAGGGCGGCTGGCCGGGGCGTCTACGACATTCGGTGGTCATGTACTCGAAGTAGGTATGGATCACCGCCGGGCTTGCCCGGCGCACGGGCCCGCCGCTCACCACGCCGTCCCGGAACGTCTAGAGCGGCTTGGTCTTCGCCCGGCTGCGGTTGACGTTGGTCTCCCGGTGGCAGATGTGGACGTGCGGTGACGTGCACTGCCCGCAGGTAGCCCCCGCCGCAGATACGACCCTCGACATCGTTGTCGGTACCTGGCCGGCGCCCTTATTCGTGGTATTCGGTGACGTAACCTTCGCGCTACTCGTCACGGTCCAGCTCGTACTCGGAGATCTGAAAGCAGTCGGGTTCGTCGCGGAAGCCGTCGAGGACCCCCGTCCCTTACGGCGAAAATACGCCCGAACCCTGCCTGTCGGCACCCCGCGACCTGGGATGGGACACGGTCTGACGCCGTCCAGGCAGATTGTCCGAGCGGCGCGACACCCCT
Source organism: Actinomycetes bacterium (assembly GCA_025964575.1). Lineage (GTDB taxonomy): Bacteria > Actinomycetota > Actinomycetes > Streptosporangiales > Streptosporangiaceae > Actinomadura_E. The sequence goes on along the minus strand of JAOPYO010000459.1, from coordinate 33,020 downwards.
ACTGGCTCGACCTCATGCTTCTGGGTCGCCGTGGAGTTGGGTGTCGGCGGGCCCGAGCACGAAGCGGGTGAAAGAGATGCGCAGTCCTTCCCTCTGTGGTGAGCAGCAGAACGGTCCTGCTGACGCCGCCGCGTCCGGGGGGAGGGGCGCCAGTCTCAGCATCCGCCAGGGCCCGTCTTGGCACCGCGCCCTGATCGTCAGAGCGTCGCCTGCGCGGCTCACCCGCACCGTGACCTCACGGCCGGCCCACTCCGGGACGGGAGCCTGTGACCAGTCCGACAGGCCGTGGGTGACCACCGCGCCCAGATGCGGCGCTCCGTCGGCCATCTCGACGCCGGTCTTGATCCAGGTCTTCTCGTCTACCCAAACCATGGCTCCTGCCTGGTCGTACAGCTCGTCGAGCTGTGCGACGAAGCTCACCTCGACGGCCGTCCCGACGGGGAAGTCCGTGAGCAGGGCGTGGCCGTCGGCCCTGATGAAGCCGTAACTGGTGGTGCGCCAGAAGTCGCTCTTGTCCCGGGTGGTCACCAGCAGGTGGTCGCCGTCGGCTTCTACGTTCAGCGGCGGGTTGAGCCAGGTCGCCTCAGACCAGGCGATGGTGTGCCGTTCGGCCACGCGCGTTTCCTTTCCCTGCGTGCAGTCAGGCCGGACCGGATTGGCCTGATCGTTCATTGCGTCTTGTGGAACCCTTGGTGGCGCCGGCACGGCTGGCACCGACGGTGCTGTGGCGGGCTGGTGACACACCGGCCCGCCACAACACCGTGCGCTACGACCACGTCAGCTTATGGCCGGGAGAAGCAGTTGGCCTGGCCGAAGTCAGCGGGATCGAGTGCGTGCGACGCCGCTGCCAGCGCCACCGGGTCAGCGGTGATCGTCACATGACCGGAGACGTCCACCGGGCACAGGTTCTGCAGGGTGACGTTGTCGACATTGGACCCGTGGAGGAACTGGCACGGTTGACCATGGACTCTCCATGAGGTGAGTGGGTGAGCGGGCTCCCTCCAGATGGCCGACGACACACACGCCTGGCCGTGGATGACGGCCACGCGGCCGTCTGGTGAGGTCGGCTTCGACGCATGAAGAAGCCGGCGGAAGCGCTCACGGACACCCGTCGGGAGAGCCCACTTCGTGGATCGTTAGGCTAAACCGATGATCACGTTACGTTACGGACCGTGACAGCGTGTTGACGATCGCAGTGTGGGCGCCGACTATTACGTCCGTGCAGGTCATGCGACATGTTGGTATTCGTGCACGGGTCACAAAACCACCCCAAAACGACAACTGGGGCATCCTCGAAATCATCGCGAATGCCTAGGTCAGGCGGGGTGTGTCAGCAGGGACTTGAACCCCGAACCCGGAGATTGAGAGTCTGCTGCTCTCGTATCAGATCAGCGCTTTCGCTGTCATTCTGTACCGCCTAACGATCACGTGAACGCCCAGGCAAGAACCGAAGGATGGGTATTGGAACGGCACAGGGCCGGCCTCTGACGCCGCTAGCCAGTTCCAGGAACGAGGAATGAAAAGGGAAGATCAGGGGGCGGGCTCAGCCGTCAGGCAGAAGCCGACCTGGCTGTACAGCTCCAGCTGATCGTAGTAATCCCGGTGCGTGATGATCTTGTCATTCTCGACGTGGGCTGCACAGGAACCGCGGACGGCGACCTGCTGGCCCGTTCCTTCCACAACGTGCCCACCAGGCACCAAGAAGGGCCCCGTAAAAGTGCCGGTAAGCATCCATTCGGTGACCGCGGGATCGGCGCAGGCGACCTTGTACCATGGCGTCATGCACAGGTCCGGGAAGCCCTTAAAGAAGTGTTCGTAAAACCAGGCGATCTGCTCATGTCCTTCTGCTGTGCCCTCTGGGGTGACCAAAACAGCGTCTGGGCTGTAGTAATCGAGTATTCGGTGCAAGTCGTGATCGTTGATCGCGTCGTACAGTTGGTCTTTGATCTCCCATGCAGTAGCCATAGCAACCCCCTCGCTGGTGCACCTCAAACTTCGAGTTGCACATAACACCACGATAACAGCGGTTTTGCCGCCCGGAGAAGGCTGCAAAGACGATGCGAAAACGCCCCCGCCCAGAGCGCCGGGCGACCCATGGCAGGCCCCTGCAAGGATCTCCAAGGGTTTGATCAAGGCCTGACGTGGCCACGCCGGCACTACCCTGCCGTGCCCGGCCGCGTACGCCATGCCCGACCTGGCGCCGCCGAACGTACGGGACCGGTCGCTGAGCTGGATCTGCCCAATTCCGGGCACCCATCAGGCATTGCATGGACCAGTCAGACCAAGATATCGTTGAGGGTATAACTGGTTCATGGAGGAGTTGACCCTGTGCGCGTGCCGCCGACCGTGTTCCCCGGCCCCGAGGCCCTGGGGCGCGCCCTTGCCGCGGAGATCACGAACGAGATCGAAGACGCCGCTCACCGCGGTCGGCCGTACGTGCTCGGATGCCCCGGAGGGCGCAGCGCGCACAGTACCTACACGGCGCTCGCGAATGTGGTCGCCGCGCGAGGGACGGATCTGAGCCACGTGGTGATCGTCTTGATGGACGAGTATGTGATCCGCGATGAGGAAACGGATGGTTTCCGGAGGATCGACCCGGAGTTGCCGCACAGCTGCGTCAGGTTCGGCCAGGTCGAGATCGTGCGGAGGTTGAACGCCGCGGCAAGCTCTGGGCGGGGCATCGACCCAGATCGGTTCTGGGTGCCCGATCCCGCGGATCCCGAGGAGTACGACAAGCGGATCGCGGACGTTGGCGGCATCGACCTTTTCGTGCTCGCCTCGGGCGCGAGCGACGGGCATGTCGCCTTCAACCCCGCCGGAACCCAGGCGGGCACGCGTACCCACGTGGTCAGGCTCGCCGAGCAGACCCGCCGTGACAACCTCGCGACGTTCCCGACGTTCGGCGGCCTGGAAGAGGTCCCGCTGTACGGCGTGACCGTCGGCGTCGGCTCGATCCAGGAGCAGTCGAAGCGCGTCGTGATGGTGGTTCACGGGGTGGGCAAGGCGGAAGCCGCCCGCCGGCTCATCGCGGCCGAGCACTACGAGCCGGACTGGCCGGCCACCATTCTCAGCGAGTGTGCCAGGCCTCGGCTGTTCATCGACAAGGCCGCTGCTACCGGCACGACCCCCCACGCCGGCGCCGGGTGTTGACCCCCGCGGCACGATCCCCGAGAGCGCCGGTCACCGAGCCCGGCACCTGGCCCTAAGACCCCCTACCGGCACCTAGCCTCGAACGAAATCCCCCGAAGGAGAGAAATGGCCCGCATCAAGCTCGCTTACCTCGGTGGAGGCTCTTCGCGCGCTCCCGGGACGATGGCCTCATTCGTTCACCACGGCGAGGAGTTCAACGGTTCGGAGTTCGTGCTCATCGACCTCGATCCCGAGCACCTGGAGATCGTGAAGACGATCACCGAGAAGATGGCCGCCAACGCCGGTATCGATATCACCGTGACGACGACGACTGACCAGCGCGACGGGCTGCGGGACGTCGACGCGGTACTGTCGAGCTTCCGGCCGGGCGGCTTCGCGGCCCGCGCGATCGACGAGCGGCTCCCGCTCAAGTACGGCGTCATCGGGCAGGAGACCCAAGGCCCCGGGGGCCTGATGATGGCGCTCCGATCCGTGCAGGTCATAAAGGAGCTCTGCGAGAACCTGACCCGCGTTGCGCCTAAGGCGCGGATCTTCAACTACACCAACCCGGTGAACATCGTCTCCCAGGCGGTGGCCGACAACACCGGCATCCCGATCGCGTCCTTCTGCGAGGGACCGATCGTGTTCCCGCCGGTCGTCGCCAAGGCCGCCGGGCTCGATCCGGACAAACTGAAGGCCAACATGGTCGGCGTCAACCACAACTGCTGGTCGAACGAGGCGACCTACGACGGGCAGGACGCCTTCCCGATCCTGCGGGAACGCTGGGAGGCGCTGAGGGACCGGCCGACCGACGACGTCAACGGCATGCGCGCGCTGCACCTTGCCGTCGCGATGGAGTCGGTCCCCTCCGACTACTACAACTACTACTACTTCAAGGACGAGATCCTGCGCGAGCGGCAGTTGGCACCGATGACCCGGCCCGAGGTCATCATGTCCTCACTGGCGGACTACTGGCGGCACTACCGCGAGCAGGCCGACTCGGCCGCGCCGCGCCTGGATCCGTCCCGTTCGCGCGGCGGCATCCATGAGCTGGAGCTCGCGATCGACGCGATCAGCGCGTTCTACAACGACACCGGCGCCCGGATGCCGTTCAATATCCCCAATGACGGCTGCGTGCTGCCTGGATTTGACGAGACGACCGTCGTCGAGCTGTGGGGCACCGTGGACGCGAAGGGATTCCACCCCGAGCCGCAGCGACCGCTCCCTCATTCGGTCCTCGGGATCACCCAGCAGCTGGCCGAATACCAGATCCTGGCGGCCAAGGCCGCGTGGGACGGCGACGTGGCCGACGCCGTACGCGCGATGGCGGCCAATCCGCTGGTGCCCTCTCTCACCGTCGCTGAGGCGCTGTACGCCGAGCTGGCCGCGGCGCAGTCCGACTGGCTGCCCGAGCGGCTGCTCCCCTGACGATGGCGGGGCTCTACCTCGGCGTCGACGCCGGGAACAGCAAGACCGCCGCGCTGGTGTGCGACTTCTCCGGTGAGGTCGTGGGCGCCGGCCGCTCCGGCTGCGGTGACATCTACGGAGCCCCGACTCCGGGCGAGGCGGTCTCGGAGGTGCTGGCAGCCCTCGATGCCGCTCTGGCCCAGGCGGGGGCGGCCCGGGCCGACGTCGTCGGTGCGGCCTTCCGGCTGGCCGGTGTCGACTGGCCGGAAGACCGCGTGTACTGGGAGGACGCGCTGGCCGAGCGATACCCGTCGTTGCGCCGTCGCTCGATACTCAACGACGGCTACGCATCCATTCGCTGCGGCGAGCCCTCCGGCGTCGGGATCGCGATCGCGGCCGGGACGGCGGCGGCCATCGCGGCACGCGGGCCCACGGGCTCGCTCTGGGACATGGGCTGGTGGGGCCAATACCCCATGGGTGCCATCGGCCTGGCCAACGAGGCGATCAAGGCGGTCCACCTTGCCGAGCTCGGTCTCGGCCCGGAGACCGCGCTGACAGACGCGCTTCTGGAGTACTACCGCAAGCCCACGGTCACCGCCCTCAACCACTGGTTCACCCGCCGCGAGGGCGGCGGCACGCACCAGGACCGCGCCAGGTGCGCGCGGGTGGTCACCGCGACGGCCGCCGCCGGCGACCCGGTCGCGATGTCGATCGTGCGGGCGCAGGGGCGGTACCTCGCGACATACGCCGGCGTGGCCGCCCGCCGCACCGGTCTGTCTGAGAGCGGGCCGGTGAGCGTGGTGTTGTCCGGATCGGTGCTGATGGCCGAGGCGTCTCCGGTGACAGCCGCGCTGCTGGCCGAGCTGCCGGAACACATGCCGGCCGCCGTGCCGCACCAGGCCCGCCTGGCTCCGGTCGCCGGCGCGGTCCTCGACGCCCTGAGCGAGAACGGCGTGCCGCTGACCGAGCCGGTCCTCGATCGGCTTACCCGTACCGTGCCGCCGAAGGATTTCCTCGAGACCTGATTGAGTGGACATTCACGTGCCGCCGGGCCCCCGCGGCACCGGCGGCCTGCTCGAAACCCATCGAAATCCGGTGCGCGACGGACGGTCCGCACCGCGACGCCCCGAGAGGACCGCCGCATATGAGCCCTTCCACCGACCCGGTTGAGGCGCGGATAGACGCGCTGGTCGAGGCCCTGCCTTTGGACCGGAAGACCCGGCTGCTGTCCGGGGCGACGGCGTGGACGACGCACGCGGAGCCCGCGATCGGGCTCCGGCCGCTGGTCATGTCGGATGGGCCGGTGGGGGTGCGGGGCCTGACGTGGGATGAGCGGGACACAGCGCACACCATTCCGTCCCCGACGGCGATGGCTGCGAGCTGGGACACCGGCCTGATCGAGCGGCTGGCACGGCTCCTCGCTGGGGAGTGCCGGCGCAAAGGCGTTGACATCCTGCTGGCGCCGACGATCAACCTGCATCGCACGCCGCTGGGCGGCCGGCACTTCGAGTGCTTCTCCGAGGATCCGCTGCTGACCGCCCGCATCGGCACCGCCTATGTCGAAGGACTGCAGAGCGCGGGCGTAGCAGCCACGCCCAAGCACTTCGTGGCCAACGACTCGGAGACCGAGCGCATGACGTACGAGGCCGTGATCGAGGCCCGCCCGCTGCGGGAGCTGTACCTGAAGCCGTTCGAGGAGATCCTGCGGGACGCCAGACCGTGGCTCGTCATGGCCGCCTACAACGGCGCTAACGGCCCCACGATGACTGAGAACCCGCTGCTCGACGAGGTGCTGAAGGCCGAGTGGGGGTTCGACGGGGCCGTTGTGTCCGACTGGGGGGCGGTCCGTTCGGCGGCCGCGGCGGGCCGGGCCGGAACGGACCTGGCGATGCCCGGCCCGGAGACTCCGTGGACCGGGCAGGCCCTGCTCGCGGCGGTGCGGGCCGGGGAGGTGCCGGAGCCGGCGATCGATGAGAAGGTGCGCCGGCTGGTGCGGCTGGCCGCTCGCGTCGGTGCGCTGGACGGTTTCGCGTCGGCCACCCCGGTATGCGAACCGCTCGATGACACGACCGCGGCGGCGCTCGCACGTGAGGCGGCGGCCGCGGGCATGGTGCTTGCCCGCAACGACGGCGTGCTGCCGCTGCGGCCGTCCAGGCTCCGCCGGGTCGCTCTGATCGGGCCGAACGCGGCCGAGGCCCGGATCCAGGGCGGTGGCAGCGCACGGGTGGCGCCGATGTACACGGTGTCGCCGTTGCAAGGTCTCACCGAGGCGCTGAGGCCGGAGGTTGAGGTGGTCTACGCGGTCGGCGCCCACACCGCCACGGGGCTTCGGCCGTTCGACCGTACCCAGGTCAGCGACCCGGTGGACGGCAGCCCGGGCGTGCGGGTACGGCTGCGGGACGCCTCTGGACGAGTATGGCGCGACGAGCACCGTGACGGCGGGTGGCTGCTGTGGATGGGCGTGCCCGAGGTCGCCGACATCAACGAGATCGAGGTGTCCTGCGTGTTCCGCGCACCCGCCGACGGCGTGTACCGGCTCGGTTTCGGCGGCGTCGGCGAAGTGGTCATGACGATCGACGGGCGGACCGTCTTCGACGGGACGATCGACCCGTCGTTGAAGAACCACTTCGCCGCTCTGCTGGCCCCGATCGACACCCTGCACGCGCTGCCCCTGACGGCCGGCCAGGAGGTCGCGCTTGAGGTGCGGCTCCGGCCGTACCGGCGCGACCTCGACATCGCGCTGCTCATGGTGGGCGTCGAACCGCCCCGTCGCACCGAGGAGGACGAGCTCGCGCACGCGGCCGAGCTGGCCGCGGCCTCGGACGTGGCGGTGGTGGTCGTCGGCACGACCGAGCAGATCGAGAGCGAGGGTTTCGACCGTACGTCGATCACGCTGCCGGGCCGTCAGGACGATCTGGTGGCGGCCGTTGCGGCGGCGAACCCCAACACGATCGTTGTGGTCAACTCGGGGGGCCCGGTGGCGATGCCGTGGTTGGAGGACGCGGCCGCGACCCTGCTGACGTGGTTCCCCGGCCAGGAGAGCGGGCACGCGCTGGCTGACGTGCTCACCGGAGCGGTGGAACCAGGCGGGCGGATGCCGACCACCTGGACCTATCGGGCGCCGCAGGGTGCGGGGCCGTCCCCCGCTCCCGAGGACGGCAAGCTGGTCTACCGCGAGGGGCTGCACATCGGCTACCGGGCGTGGCTGCGGGATGGCGCGCAGGACCCGGTGCTGCCGTTCGGATCCGGGCTCGGCTACACGACCTGGCGCTACGACGCAGTTGAACTGGTCCCCGCCGCCGACGGCGCCACCGCCAGAGTCACGCTGTCCAACGTCGGCGCGCGGCCTGGCGCGGAGGTCGTCCAGGTGTATCTCGCGCGCCCCGGCTCCTCGGTCGAGCGCCCGGCGCGTTGGCTCGTCGGGTTCGCCAAGGTGCGTGCGGACGACGGGCAGACGGTCACGGTGGATGTGCCGCTTCCGGCCCGGGTCTGGGCCCACTGGTCCGAGGACGCGGGCCACTGGGTAGAGGAGCCCGGCGAGTTCGAGGTGCACGTGGGTGGCAGCGTCGCGTCCACGCCGCTGCAGGCGAGCTGGACCGTCGGGCCCGCCTGACCGGTCTTGCGCCCGCGTGCGCCTGCGCGGCTCACACGGCGGGCTCAGATGGTGCGGAACAGATCCGCCTGGAACCGGTAGGCATCGCTGCGGTAGGTCATTCGCCCGGTGAGGATCGGCGTGCCGTCGTCGGTATAGGTGACCTCCTCGCCGACGAGCACGGGTGCCCCGACCGCGATCTCCAAGAGCTTGGCCGTCTCCTCGTCGCTGGCGTCCGCTCGCACCGTGTAGGAGCTTCGCGCGATGCGGAGCCCGCACGCCTGCTCCAGCGTCTCGTACAGCGAACGGTCGGTGAGGTCGATCACGGCCAGCTCCGCCGTATGGGCCAGGACGATGACACTGGAGTCCAGGCATACTGGCACGCCGTCGAGGCTGCGCAGCCGGCGCAGTTCGAGAACGCGGGCGGCTGGGGCGATGCCGAGCTGCTCGGCCTCCTCGAAGGTGGCCGGCCGCTCGCGGCGCAACAGGATCTTCGACTGCGGGGAGAGCCCGCGTGCCCTCGCCATCTCCGAGAAGCTCTGCAACGTGCTGGGCGGCTCCCCGACGACGTTGCGGCTCACGAACCAGCCGCGCTGGGAGGAGCGGTCCAGCTTGCCCTCATCGGCGAGACGTCCGAGGGCAAGACGTAGGGTGGACCGGCTGACCCCCAGGCTCCCAGCGAGGTCGCGCTCGCCGGGCAGCCGCCCACCCGCTGGGAACACCCCTCGGCGCAAGGCTTCGCTGAGCCTCCGGTAGGTCTCCGTGACGGCCGCTCCCGCCCCCGTGTCCTCGACGGTGGTCATGTCTTTACGTTAGCAAGTTACGACGGACCAGACGAGCCGTACCACCTCTATAGGTCGAGCTGGGCGCTATCTGGTCGACCAATGCCAGGTTGGGCCGTATCGATGAGAATTAACAAACCACTTCGATACATCTGGACTAACTGGTTCGCCGGTCCTATGCTCACGATACCTCCCGGGATGCTGGCGAGACGTCCTCCGATGACGCGTGGATGGCCCGGCCACTCCGATGGTGACGGACGGTCCATCGACGACAGGAGACACCGTGGACGCGCTTAAGAGAACAATGCGGATCAGCGCCCTGGCGGTGCCACTAGCCGCGGTCACCTTGCTCGCGGCGTGCGTGCCCGGCACCTCCACCGGCAAGGCGGCGGACCCGGCTCAGGCTGGGCCGGTGGTCACCGACCCAGCCAAAATGGGGAAGGTCCAGCTTCAGGTCCTCGACTACTTCACCGGTGGCACCGACGTCGTCTGGATGAATGGGGTCGTCGCAGCCTTCGAGAAGAGGTACCCGAACATCACCGTCAAGCGGACCTCGCTGCCGTGGGATGACGTAATGAAGGCGCTCCCGCTGAAGCTCAAGTCTGCCAACCCGCCGGACATCGTGCCAGCCAACAACGGCTGGCAGTCTCTGGGCACCCTCGTCCGAGGCGGCCTCGTCCTGAACCTGGACAACTACGCGAACGCCTACGGCTGGAAGAAGACGTTCCCGGCTTCGATCCTGAGCGAGCACGAGTTCTCCGCCGACGGCAAGCAGATGGGCACCGGATCGCTGTTCGGCGCCCCGGTCGCACGGGCGTCGCTCATCGAGGTCTACTACAACCGGGCACTGCTCAACAAGATCGGCGCCACCGTGCCCAAGACCTTCGCGGACTTCGAGGGAGACCTCGCCAAGGCCAAGGGCGCCGGCATCACCCCCATCTCGATGGGCAACCTGGAGCAGGTGGGCGTCACCGGGCCACTGTTCTCGGCGATGGACGCGCTGGGGCCGCAGAACAAGATCTCCGACTTCATCTACTCGCACAACAACGTGAAGATCAGCGAGACGGGCTTCCCCGAGGCCACCGCGAAGGTTAAGGAGTGGGTGGACAAGGGGTACTTCCCGAAGGACTTCGCCGCGGTCGCCGGCCAGGACGCCGCACAGGCATTCGTCGACGGCAAGGCGCTGTTCCGGTTCGACTACTCCGGCTCGCTACCCCTGAAGAACGGCCAGAGCAAGAACTTCGGCTCCTTCCTGCTTCCGCGCGCCGACGGCGGGCACCCGGTCGCGACCGCCTCTTCGGCCACGAACTTCTCCGTCTCAGCGAAGTCCAAGCACGCGGACGCGGCCGCGGCGTTCATGAACTTCGCCGCGAGCCCGGCGGCGGCCCAACTCGCCGTGGATAACGAGACGATGCCGCTGCTCGATCCCGGAGTCAAGGCGTCCGGCAACGACCCGCTGTTCACCGACGACGTCGCGGCCGCCGCCCAGGTGTCGTCCAACAACGCCTCCGTGCCATACCTTGACTGGGCCACACCCACGCTGCTCACGACGATCCAGACGCAGGTGCAGGATCTACTCGCGGGGAAGGCCTCGGTGGACGCCGTCATCAAGACCGCACAGGGTGATTACGACAAGTTCCAGAAGACCCTGGCGAAGTAGGCTCTGCTGTGGCGACTTTGCGGCAGGCCCCGCCGACGACCGGCAGCGCGGCGCCGGCCACGACCCCACCGCGGCGGCGCCGGGCGCCGGTCTCGGCACACCGGCGTCGGCGGCGGTGGCTCGGGCTGGCCTACCTTGCCCCCGCCCTCGCCGTGTACGCCCTCGTGGTGGTCGGCCCCGCGGTGCAGGGAGTGTGGCTGTCGTTCTACCACTGGAACGGCATCACAGCGGCCACCTGGGCCGGGTTGGACAACTACACCGGGTTCCTCAGCGACCCGACCTTGCGGCAGGCGGTAGAGCACACGCTCTTCTTCATCGTCTTCTTCTCGGTGCTGCCCATCGTGCTCGGCCTGATCAGCGCCGCGCTCACCGCTCGCAAGGACGTCAAGAGGGCGGGGATCTACCGGTGGATCATCTTCCTGCCGCAGGTGCTCACCCCGGCCGTCACCGCCGTCGTGTGGAAACGCATCTACGCCCCGCAGGGCCCGATCAACTCGGTCCTGCGGGCGTTCGGCCTGGACGCCCTGACCCGTGGTTGGCTCGGCGACTACGGCTGGGCGCTGCCGGCGCTCGGGCTCGCGGGGACCTGGGCGGCCTTCGGGCTGTGCATGGTGCTGTTCATCGCCGGCACCCAGGCCATCCCGTCCGAGTTGTATGACGCCGCCCGGGTGGACGGCGCCGGACCGGTTCGCGAATTCTTCGTCGTCACTCTGCCCGGGCTGCGCGGTCAGCTCGCCGTCGTCGTGACCTTGACGGTGCTCGGCGCGCTCCGGGTGTTCGACATCGTCTGGCTCACCACCCGCGGCGGACCCGGCACCTCCACCGTCACCCCTACGATCGTGCTGTACCAACGCGCCTTCGCAGACCCGGACGTCGGCGCGGCCTCGGCCATCGGCGTCATCCTCGCGGTCGTCTCGCTGGTCATCGCGCTGATCGTGGTCAAGCTCTCCGAGGACAACAAGTGACGATCTCCAAGACGGAAAAGATCTTCAACTACGCGTTCCTGACGCTTCTCGCCGCGAGCACCCTGTTCCCCGTCGCGTGGATCCTCGGGGTCGCACTCAGCCCCAGCACCACCGGCACCCTCGACCTGGGCCACCCCCAATGGTCGAACTTCGTCAACGCCTGGGAACAGGCGGGCTTCACCCGATACCTCACGTCGAGCCTGATCATCACCAGCAGCGTCGTGGGGCTTTCGACGGTGCTCGCGGTGATGAGCGGGTACGCGTTCGGCGTCCTCGGGGTGGTCGGCGAGAAGATGCTGTTCCCGCTCATCCTGCTCGGGATCATGATCCCGATGGAGTCGATCGTCGTTCCGCTTTACTACGACTTCTTGTCCTTCCATCTCACGGACACCTATCAGGGCATCATCCTCGCCCATGTCGGAATGTCGGTGAGCTTCGGCGCCTTCTGGATGCGCGCCGCCTTCCGTACCGTCCCCGCGAGCATCGCCGAGTCGGCCGAGATGGACGGGGCGAACTCCTGGACCAGGCTATGGCGGATCTACCTGCCGATCTCCAAGCCGGCGATCATGACGCTGGTGCTGCTGAGCTTCATGTGGACTTGGAACGACTACTTCCTCTCACTGATCCTCGTGTCCGACCCCGCTCACCAACCGCTGACGCTCGGGCTCGGCGCGTTCTCCGGCCGCTATCTGGTGAAGGTCAACCTGCTCGCCGCGGCGGCCCTGTTGATCTCGTTGCCCATCGTCGGCCTGTACCTGTTCTTCCAGCGGCAGTTCATCCGGGGGATGCTCTCCGGCGCACTCAAAGGCTGAGGCGCCCGTGCGTGGCGTGGCCCGGCCGGCCACCGAGGGCCGCGCCTACTTCGACGCTAAGAAGGCCGCAGGCAAGACCTCGATGGAAGCCATGCGCGCCCTTTACTCCAAGATTTCAGGCGCACCGCACTAGTAGCCAGAGAGGTGGCCAGTTACGGGAGCGTGACTCGCGTGTCGTTGATACGCCCTCGGCCCGGAGGGCCATCGTCCGGAATTTCTTCGACCACAATCTGCTCGTTGGCGCGCAGCGCGATGTGGTGCTCGGTGGGGATCACGTAGGCGCGGGCGAAGAAGGTGCCGATTTGCGCCTTGTGCAGGTGGCCGGCGACGGCCCGGTCTCCTTGGACGGCCATCACGGCGTGGATGTGAGGCTTGCCGTCGATGATCTCGCCGGTGGCGGTCATCTCGGCTGGGAGGGGATAGCTGGAATAGGTGTGCGCGGTGGGGTCGCCGGCGGGGTTGGTGGACACGGTGAAGCTGTCGACGGCGCCGATGAGGGCGACGATGGCGGCGTAGGTGATGCCGTGTTCGGCGGCTTGTCTGGTAATAGATTCGATGAGTTCGGCGTTGCGGACTTCTAGGACTTGCATGTGTTTGCCCTCCTCAGAGTCGAACTGTGCTGCTCTCAGTCGCTTATGGACTACCGTCCCTGTCGGTGCCGAAAACCCGTCCGCAGGTCGTGACCTGGGGTTTTCTGTTCGCCAGGCGGGCGTTGGCCGGGACGAGCAGGATCGAGGGTTGTGGCGCTTCGACTGCTGTGATCTCACCTTCGTTCGTCTGCTCCGGCTGGATAGCCGGCCCGGTCACCACACCGTGTAGCCGCCGTCGATGACGAGCACCGAGCCGGTCATGAACGACGCCGCGTCGCTGGCCAGGAACACCACGGTCGGCGCGATCTCCTCGGGCATGGCGTACCGCTGCTGCGGGGCGTCCTCGATCCAGTACCGGCGCAGATCGGGCCGGTCCACCGGAGCCATCTCCGTCTTTACGTACCCGGGGGCGACGGCGTTCACGCGGATGCCCGAGCCGGCCCACTCCGCGGCGAGCGACTTGGTGAGCTGGTGTACCGCAGCCTTCGAGGCGTTGTAGGCGGGCTGCCACTGGGGGCGGTTGACGATCAGGCCCGAGATCGAGCCGATGTTCACGATCGAGCCGCCGCCGGCGGCCACCATGTGCCGGCCGGCCGCGATGCTGCACTTCCACAGCGCCCGGACGTTCAGGTCGAATACCTGTGACCACTCGCTGTCGGTCACATTCCACGACTCGTTGTGGAAGCACGTCCCGGCATTGTTGACGAGGATGTCCAGGCCACCGAGCGCGTCGAGCGCCTCCTGGGTCATCCGCTCCACGTCGGTGTCGTCGGTGATGTCGGCGGTGATCGGAACGAGTGTCAGTCCCTCGTCGGCGGCCTCCCGTACCGCGGACGCGTTGCGCTCCGCGTCGCGGCCGGCGATGGCGACCTGTGCGCCCGCCTGCGCGAGCGCCACCGCAAAGGCTTTGCCCAGGCCCCGGTTACCACCGGTGACCAGTGCCTTCTTCCCGGTCAGCTTGAACTGGTCGAGGACACTCATGCCGGCACCACCACTGACTTGAGGCTGCCCGGAGTCCGGTCAGCGTTGAGTGCGTCCCCGGCCTGCTCAAGGCAGAACCGGCCGGTGACGAGGGAGTCCAGATCTACCCGGCCGGAGGCGACGAGATGCGCCGCAGTCGGCCATGGATCGGTATAGCGAAAGACTCCGGTAAGGGACGGCTCCCGGTTCTGGATGACCGGGATCGGGACGGCGATCGTGTCGGCCCCCATGCCGACGGACGACGACGCCGCCGCCGACCGACTCGATGCCGCTGTTGCTCACCTGCACAGGTCGCTGCCCCAGGCTGGCCAGCTCCGCATCACCCGCGCCTGGAGCATCCCGCGCTGCCCGGCTGCACCCTGACCACCGCGAACACCTTGACGGCGTGTGACCCGGCGGGATCGACATCGAGCAGTGCCGCACTTCTTGCCAAGCACGGGTACAGGCCGCGGATCTTCCGCCCGAAGTGCGGGATCGTCACCCGGTCATCGGCGGCCGCTGTACACCGCCTCCGGGGCCGCCCTGAGGTCTGCGCTGATCGCGATTGCGGCTTCGACCTTGTTACTCATCCGAAACTCCGTTCTCTGTTCGTCGAGCTCGTCGGGTTTTCTTCATGCACTCCACGTCGCGGCAGTAGATCCGAGGTGTCCGCGCTGGACCGGAACGCGTTCGAGGTCGACCTTCGCACAACGCTCGCCGACGCTGAGCCGTCAGGGATGCTCGAGGAGTGGAGGCGCATCGAGATGATCGTCGGGATCCGATCGTAGTGCCGGGCACCGCCGAACGCCTCCGGGACATTCCACAAGCACGGCTAGCGGGTGTCGTCCGGAGAAGATGAAGGAGCGTCGCGATCGGCCGCGGGCCGGAGGAGGACTTCCTGGGCCACGGAAGCGACCAGCCTCCCGTCGACGGTCCGTATCGAGCCTTGGGCCAGGCCGCGGGTGCCGACATGGGCGACGGGGTCCATTGAGTAGAGGAGCCATTGGTCGACCCGGGGTGGCCGGTGGAACCAGATCGAGTGGTCGAGGCTCACCCTCAGGTCGTGTCGCGCCTCTGATCCCGGTGCGCGGGCCGCGCGCACGACGGCGATGTCCGACAGGTAGGTGAGCAGGCACGCGTGCACTGCCGGTTCCGTGCCGATGGGCATCGTCACTCGCACCCAGAAGGGGTGGGATATCGGGAAGGAGTCGGAACCAGGCTTAGCGACCGGACGGATCTCGACGGGCTGGTCGTTGCCGAACAGCCTGGAGAACTGCACCGGGAGGAGGTCTTCTGGGGGCGGCACGGACGGCGGGGCGGCCGCCTGCCAGTCCTCGCCGGGTTCGGGATCGTGGAAGGAGGCGATCATTTCGAAGATCGGTTTGCCTTCCTGGCGGGCGGTCACGTACCGGGTGGAGAACGCGCGCCCGTCCCGCGTTCTGGTCACTTCGAAACGCAAGGGCTCCTCCGGCCGGCCGGGCCGGATGAAGTAGGAGTGGAGGGAGTGCACGTATCTGGACCTGTCGATGGTGAGGCACGCTGCGCGCAGGGCCTGCGCCACGACCTGGCCGCCGAAGGTCCGCTCCCGCGCGAATCCATGCGGGGAGGCAACGAACCGATCGCCGTCCAGTTGTTCCAGGTCCAGCGCGGTCCGGAACGGTGATGTGTCGGTCACGATGCCTCTCATCCAGACGATGGCGTCAGATCAGGCGGGGGCCGACCGTAGGGTGTCGCCGGCCATGACCTGCCCGGCCGCGTTCAGCGGATGCGGACCGGGAGGGTGCGCGGTCCGCGGACCTGGCCCGCGGCCCAGGTCACCGCCGACGGGTCTTCGAGGGTGAACATTGGGATCCGCTCGAGCCAGACCTCGAGGGCGACCCGCAACTCCATGCGCGCGAGGTGCGAACCCACGCAGCGGTGGATGCCGAGGCCGAAGGCGGCGTGCCGGTTGACCTCGCGGTCGATGACGACTTGCCCCGCTCGCTCGAACTGGACGGGGTCACGGTTGGCCGCCGGGAACGACAGCAGGACCCAGTCGTCGGCCTTCATGTCGATGCCGTGCCAGTGCATGTCCTCTTTCACCAGCCGCGCCATGGTGACCGGCGCGTAGGCGCGGAGGAACTCCTCCATCGCGGTCGACAGCAGCCCGGGCTCGGCGACGAGGCGCTCGCGGTCGTCCGGCGTGTTGGCCAGGTGCCACAGCGACGCGCCGATCGCGCTCCACGTGGTGTCGATGCCGGCGATGAGCAGCAGGGCCATCGTGCCGGCGAGATGGGACGGGTCGAGCTTCTGCCCGTTGAGCTCGGCGTTGATGAGGTAGGTCGTGAGGTCGTCACGCGGGTTCTGGACGTGGTCGCGGATCTGCGCGAGCAGGTAGTCGAACAGCTTCGACATCCTGGCGATGCGCTCCTCGGGCGGTAGGTTGACGCCTTCGAGCGCGTTCTCGACGAACTCGCGGAACTGGGGTCCGTCCTCCGGGGGGAAGCCGAGCATGTCGGCGATGACACGCATCGGGATGTGCTGGGCGTAGTCGTGGGCGGCGTCGACGACGTCCTGCCCGTCGAACGCGTCGATGAGCGAGTGGCAGAACGCCCTGGTCGTCGGCTCCTGCTTCGCGACCGCGGTCTTCGTGAACGCCGGCAGCAGCAGCTTGCGCGCGCCGTGGTGGAACGGCGGGTCGGAGGAGATCGGCGGCGTGCCGCCCATCGGTGCCAGCTCACGCGGCGGCCGGAAGTTGCTCATGATGATCGACCGCGAGGAGAAGTGCTCGGTGTCGTAGGCGATCGCCGCGACGTCCTCGTAGCGCGTCGGCAGCCATCCGCCGCCGAACCGTCGGGTGTGCGCGATCGGGCAGCGCCGCCGCAGGTCGTCCTGGATCGGGTAGGGGCCAGCGGCCCACTCCGGCTCGAGGTGGGAGAAATCGGTCGCCCAGTCCGCTACCGGGCCGGTGACGATCTCGTTGCGCGTGCCGAGGGGCCGGTCTTTGTGCATTTCCCGGAAGTCTCGGGTGAAGCGGTCGTCGGCCGCCATGTCAGGCCTCCTTGAGGACGTCGATCGCGCGTTCGGGACAGTTGGAGGCCGCCAGATGTGCCTGGTGCTCTTCGCCCGGCGGCACGATGCCGTCGCCGAGGACCGTCCCGTAGCCCTCGTTGTCCTCGCCGAACAGGTCGGGGGCGAGGTCGTAGCAGCGGCCGTGCCCCTGGCAACGCTCGGAGTCGATCTGCACTTTCACTGCGTTTCTCCCGTCTGTGCCGTGAAGTCGGTTGGGGCCAGGGCGGTTGCGACGCGGGCGAGCAACGCAGCCCATTCCTTATCGTCGACCGCATGTAGGTCCGGTGTGACCAGCGCGCTGCCCATCGCCAGCAGCAGACAGAAATGAGCAAGCGCGTTCGGTGACAGCGCGGGGTCCAGCTCGCCACCGGTTTGGGCGACGCGCACGAGCCCGGCGAGCCAGCCGGCGCGTTCGCCCATGTAGTCGCGCATCGGCCACGCGACGTCCTCGTCGCGACGGGCCGCGACCAGCGCCTCCACGACGAGGAAGCCGCGGGCGTCACGACGCCGGGGAAGCCACCGGCCGACGAGGAGAAGCAAATCCGTGATCGACCGGTCGGGATCGGCGGCCAACAGGTCGGCGAGCACTCGCCGCCCGTGCGCGCGCAGCGCGGCCACGAGCAGTTCCGCCTTCGAGCCGAAGTGCGCGTACAGCGCGCCATTGCTCACGCCCGCGGCTGCGGCGATATCGGCCACGCGCGTGCCGTCGTACCCGCGCTCGGCGAAGACGTCGGCGGCCGCGCGCAGCAGCCGTGCGCGGGTTTCGGCAGCGGTGACGCCGGCGATGCGACCCATGTCCAAATTAAAAAAGCGTTCATTTGATTAGTCAAGAGCATGCGTGAGCCAGCGCATGCCGAAAACTGGTGTCACAGGGTCTGATCTCGGGTTTCGCCCTCCCCGTCGACTCGACGGCGGCAGGCTCGTGGGATCGCTCTGCGGCCGTTGAACTCGATCGTGCAGGCCCGGGCGGAGTCGGCCTGTGGGTGCCCGTAACTCGGCTACCCCTATGCGACCTCGGAGTATTCGCCACCGCCACCCAACACGGCATCGACTTCCTGGACCCCCTCACTCAACTCGCCGAGGGCCACCCATGGCTGCCGACACCGGCCTGAATTCAGTTCACCCGACCTTGCGGACGTGACCAGTTACCTCACGCGGTCCTGCGCCCGGGGTCATTTCTCCTCGCGGGCGCGTTGGCTCGTGACCAGGAAGTTGCGTGCGACGAGTCGGCCGAGATGCTCGACATGGCTGCGCATCAGCTCTCGGGCGGAGTCGCAGTCATGTGTTTCGAGAGCGTCGAAGATGGCCCGGTGTTCCTGGATGGACAGCTGTTCCCATCCTTCGAGGCCGGCGTAGACCCGCCGTGGTTCGTATCTTCCCGTGACGTGCAGTATCCAGGCAAGCTTGGGACGCCCTGCGGCCTGGGTCACCACTTCGTGGAACTCGTGGGCGAGCGCTTCGACGCCACTCACGTTCGAGGACTCGGCGGCGGCGTCCATCTCGGACACGATCTTGTCGAGGCGGGTGGTCTGCTCGGCGGTGATGTTCTGGGCGGCGTAGGCCGCGAGTTCACCGGCGACGAAAGACTGGACCGAGAACATGTCGAGAATGTCCTCTTCGCGGAGCTCGGATACGACGAAGCCGCGCCGGGGCTCCAGCCGTACGAACCCCTCGCCGCGGAGGGTGACGAGTCCCTGCCGGACGGGCGTGACGCTCATGTCCAACTCGGAAGCGAGGCGGTCGAGCCGAATGAATTCGCCGGGCCGCAACTCTCCGGAGATGATCAGCTCGCGGGCGTAGGCGGCGGCCTCGTCGCTGAGCTGTTGGCGCCTGGCATCGTTGCCAGTGCTTGTCATCACTGTCCTCGTCACCGTCTTCATTACGATGTGGCCGACTCGGTTCCTATTGCGCTGCCCGAGTCGTGCCAGCAGCTGATCAGGTCACTGACTTCGGCGACCGTCGCGTATCGATTGGCGGCGGTCGCCAGCGTGCCGGTATGCAGCGCCATGTCCCAGGACGCGCACGCATCGGCGGCATAGACGACGTAGTACTCGTGGTGGAAAGCATCCCACGCGGTCGCTTCGACGCAGACATTGGTAGATGTTCCGACGCAGACAACGGTCCGGCATTCGAGGCTTCGCAACAAGAGGTCGAGGTTGGTGCCGACGAAGCCGCTGTAGCGGTATTTCTTGACGAAGTGGTCGCCGGGTGCCGGTTTCAGTTCGCTGATGACGTCCTGGCCCCAGCTGCCGTCGATACACATGTCCTGGCCTGAGTATCGCGCGCGGGAACGCGCTTCGATCCAGACGTCGGAGGAACTGGCTTGATCCGGCAGTGTCGTCTGCAGGACGAAGATGACGGGGACGCCCGCGGCACGGGCGGCTTCGATCAGGCGAGCCTGTCGCGGAACCATTTCCATCATCGGGCCGAGGTCGCGGGAACCCTCGCGCCGGGCCTTCCCGTCCTCGTGCAGAAAGTCGTTCTGCATGTCGATCACGAGCAGAGCGCAGTGTCGCGGATCGACTTTGCGATCGAGCGTCCCCAAGACGCTTGACGCTGGTGAGGTCACCAATTGCCTCCGTTGGCTTGCTGGCCGGATTTTGCCAGGGCTTTACATGATGCACGGTCGTACCCCGAGGCCGGTTCGCCTCTGAGCGACGGGCGCTGTGGGAAACCACAGCGCCCGTCGCTCACTGGTTCTCCGCTCTGCCGATGGCCCGATGGCCCGATGGCCCGATGGCCCGAGGTGCTCGGTGTGCCGTCCGGTCGTGATTCGGGCTGACCCTTGACCAGGTCACCCAACAATCAGATACGATACATGAAATTTTTGGGAGGCCGGATGGGTGAGGATGTCACCGCAAGACTCGCGGAACGCGTGGCTGAGCTGGGCGAAGGCAAAGTCCCCGCAGTGGCGCGCGACTCCGCGCGCGTCTTCCTCATGAACGCGCTCGGCACCGTCATCGCGGGTAACCGTCGGCCCGTCGTGGACCGGATCGTGCGGACCGGCCGTCGATGCGGGGCGAGGTCCCACTACACCGTTCCGGGGCGAACCGAGCCACTGGACATCCACTGGTGCGCTCTCGCGACCGGCGCCGCCGGCCACGTCGACGACTTCGACGACACCCATCCCGTGACCTACATCCACGCCGGGCCGACACTGGTCGCCACGTGTCTGACGCTCGCCCAGAGGCAGGAGATCTCAGGCCGCCGATTCCTTGACGCGATGGCAGTCGGTTATGAGATCCAGTTCCGGGTCGGGCTGGCGGTCTCTCCCGAGCAGTACCTCGCGGGCTGGCACAGCACGGGGGTGTTCGGCGTGGTGGGAGCAACGGCGGCTGCATGTGTGCTTCTCGGCCTCGGCGAGGACGCCACCGCCAACGCACTCGGTTTCGGCGCGAACCTCGTCCTGGGCCACCAGGAGGGCCTCGGCACCATGAACAAGTCTTTCCACGCCGGCAAGGCGGCGGCCAACGCGATCTTCGCGGCTTGCGCGGCGCAGCATGGCATGCGGCCCCCGTCGCGGGGCGACGCGATCGAGCAGCTGCTCGCCAGCATGGCGACCGGATACGCGCCTCGGCCGGTGGCAGTAGATATAGGGGAAACCTGGCTGCTACCCGACAACCTGGTCAAGCCGTTCCCATGCGGGATCGTCGCCCATCCGGCGGTCGAAGCGGCGATCCAGGCGAGTGCTGCGGTCCGCGAGGACATCGATTCCGTCGAGCGTGTCGTGGTGACCTGTTCACCGCTGGCAGCGCGGTTGACGGGGATTCCCGAGCCCTCCTCCGAGCTGAACGCCCGGCTGAGCGTGCCCCATGCGGTCGCGGCGGCGCTGATCACGGGCCGCGCGGGTCTGCGACAGTTCGACGCGGAGAGCATCGCGGACCCGGCGATCGCCCGGTTGCGCAGACGCGTCGAGATGGTCGTCGACAACGACATCTCCGAGTTCAACGCAGCCCTGCGCATCGAGCGCACCGGCCGGGAGCCGGTGGAACGTGTTGTCGCTCCAGTCATCGGAAGCCCCCGTCGTCCCATGCCGACCGAGGCGGTCGTGGAGAAGTTCACGGAGTTGGTCGAGCCGGTCCTGCCAGGCACCGCGGATCGGCTGCGCGAGGTGATCGACAGGCTCGAGCACGATGCGACCACGAGCGATCTGCTCCGGCTGATGGTCCCGTCTGGGTTGGCTCAGGCGTCATGACAGCCAACTCAGCGGTCACGACTCGCATCGCCGACTTCGCGGCCCAGACGCGCCTGTCCGAACTGCCGGAGGATGTCGTCACCAGCGCCCGTGAGCTGGTAGGTGTCTGCCTCGCTTCAGGCTTCAGCGCCGCTGCCACGGCCGACGCGCGGGCGCTGCATGAGTTCCTTGCCGCATTCGACGAGATGCTCCCGCCGCTTGGGGCCGAGGGTGCCGTTCTCGGCGCCCTCGGCCGCTTGTCACCGTCGGCGGCGGTCACCTTCAACGCGGCCTGCATGGTGCTGGGAGGCGCAGTGGCGCCCGGCCTACCAGGTCCGGAGGTTGTTTCCGGTGTCCTCGCCGCCGCCGAGATGGAGACGGCGACTGGCCGGCCGCTACTGGAAGGCGTGGCCGTCGGCGCGGAGACGGGCCTGC
Organism: Actinomycetes bacterium; assembly: GCA_025964575.1. Classification (GTDB taxonomy): domain Bacteria; phylum Actinomycetota; class Actinomycetes; order Streptosporangiales; family Streptosporangiaceae; genus Actinomadura_E. The sequence goes on along the minus strand of JAOPYO010000459.1, from coordinate 11,463 downwards.
GGATCGCCCGGGCCATCGCGCGACGCAGGCCCACCTCCGGGTGGTCCGTGCGGGGCCTGACCGGTCGTATCGCCGCGGCGGTAGCGGTCGTGAATACACTCGGTGGCGGTGCGGATGAGTTCCGCCAGGCCATCGGGCTGGGCGCGACCCAGGCGGCAGGTCTGGCATATCTGGCCCCGTCGACCGGCGCCGCACTGCTCACGGGCAGAGCCGCCCGTGACGGCTTGGAAGCCGGACTGCTTTCAATGACCGGCTGGATGGGGCCTGAGCGTCCGATCGAAGGTGACCGCGGGCTCCTCCGGTTGATCACTGGTTCGGACGACGCGGCAGACGCGGACGAGATCATTACCGGCCTTGGCGAAGACTGGCTTCTGGCCCCGCTGGCCATGGACGGTACCGCGACCGAGCGGGCACATCGCGTGCTCCGTGACGAGAAACCGATCGAAGGCGACCTATTCCTGCGCTATCTACGGCGCATCGAATCGGAGTCCGTTCAGGGAGCCGACCCTGGAACGGAGAGACCGTGAGGTCTCACAGCAACGGAGCTGATCCCCGGCCCATCGGGGCTGACACCTCGGCAGCCACATATCTCATCAGCCCGGAAGGACAGTTTCCATGAGAAGACGACGGGTGGCGTCAACCGCCGCACTCGCCCTCGCCGCAACAGCCGCTCTGCTGACGGCGAGTTGCAGCAGCACCAGCAACTCGGCTGCTTCGAGCGCCGGCGCGAACAACAGTGTCGCCACCGCGGCCGGAGCGCTCATCGACCAGTACACGGCCGCACCGGCGTTCTCGGCGCCCGGACCGGCGTTCGACCCTTCCAAGGCGCGCGGCAAGACCGTGTTCGTCATCCCGGTGTCGGCCTCCGTGCCGTTCAACACCTACGTCGGCAAGAACGTCACCGCGGCGTTGCAGAACTTCGGGATCAAGACCGTCTATTACTCCGCCACCGGCCAGGTTTCGCAGTGGGTGGCCGGGATGAACACCGCCATCTCCCAGCACGTCGCCGCGATCGACCTGATCGACGTCGACCCCGCCGTCGTCGGGCCGCAGATCGCGCAGGCGAAGGCCGCCGGCATCCCGGTCATCGTCGACCATTTCCTGGACACCGCCCACACCAATTACTCGGGATACCAGAACCTCGCCGGCATCGTCGGAGCCCCGTACAACCTGGCCGGCCGGCTGGAGGCGGCCTGGGCGCTCAAGCAGACCGGCGGCAAGGGCACTTTCGTGATGGTGCAGTCGCCGGACTCGCTGTCCTCGACCGACGTCGCGATCGGAATCCGTGCCGAAATGAGCAAGGACTGCCCGAAGTGCCATCTGGTGAACGTCAACGTGCCGTTCAACGACTGGTCGACGCGCATGCAGACGGCTGTCTCCTCCGCACTCACCTCGAACCCGGACGCCACATACGTGCTGCCGGTGTGGGACGGCATGGTGCAGTACATCAAGCCCGCCATCACGGCGTCCGGCAAGGCCGGCAAGGTCCACATCTCGACCTACAACGCGGACCCTTTCGCCTTGCAGGATATGCAGCAGGGCAATGCCGTGACCATGGACGTGGGCGAGAGCTACTCCTGGCTCGGCTACGCACTGGCTGACCAGACGCTGCGGGTCATGACCGGCAATGCGCCGGTGTCCGATGAGAAGGTCCCGGTTCGGGTGTTCACTGCCGCCAACGTGGGCGAGACGGGTCACCCGCCGGCGGTCAACAGCGGCTACGGCAACGCCTACGTCAACGGCTACAAGGCGCTGTGGGGCCTGAGCCGGTGAGTGGATCGGAGACGAGCGGGGAGCCCCCGCCCGCGCGGGATGTCCTGCGACTGCGCGGCCTGACCAAGAAATTCGCCGGTATCGCCGCACTCGACTCGGTCGACCTGTGCGTTCAAGCCGGTGAGGTACACGCCCTGCTGGGCCACAACGGGTCCGGCAAGAGCACCTTGATCAAGACGCTCGCCGGTTACCACGCCCCGGAGCCGGGGTCGGTCATGGAGTTCGACGGCAAGCCGGTCGAGCTCCCGCTGGTCCCGGGCCGCTTCCGCGAGCTGGGTATCGCGTTCGTGCACCAAGATCTGGCACTGGTTCCGAGTCTGACCGTCTTCGAGAACATGCGGATTCTGGACTGGTCGACGCGCGGCGGCCGGATCCGCTGGAAGGACGAGCACGATCGCGTCCGTGCCGATCTGGCCGCGCTGGGCGTCGATGTGGATCCCGACGCGACCGTCGCGGAACTCAGCCAGGGGGAGCGGGCTCTGATCGCCGTCGCACGCGCGGCCTCGGATCTCGGCCTCGCCGGTGCCGGACCGGGCAGGCAGAGTTCCGGCCTGCTGGTGCTGGACGAGCCGACGGTGTTCTTGTCCGAGGCCGGTCGGGAGCGTCTGTTCGCCTTGGTCCACCGGGTCGCCGCGCTCGGCGCGGGTGTCCTGTTCGTATCGCACGACCTCGACGAGGTGCTGGAGAACACGGACGTCGTGACGGTGCTGCGGGATGGCAAGGTCGTCGGCAACAAGGCGACGTCGGCCACGACGCACGACGAGCTGGTTCAACTGATCATCGGCAGGGCGGAACTGCCGACTGTCCGGCGGTCATCGCGCTCTAGCGACACCTCGGTTGTGGCGCGCGTGGAGTCCGTGTCCGGGGGAGCCACACCCCTGGAGGATGTGAGCTTCGAGATCCACTCGGGAGAGATCCTCGGCGTGACGGGTCTGCTGGGCTCCGGTTTCAACGAGCTGCCCTACCTCCTGTTCGGCGGGGCGTCCGCCGACGTCGAGGGGCGCGTCGTCATCGACGGGAAGACGCTGCGGCTGGCTGGTGTACGGCCGGCCAAGGCGATCGACTTCGGCTTGGCCCTCATCCCCTCGAACCGTCCACGCGACGGTGGAATCCTGACTCTGCCCGTGGCGGACAACATCATGATGCTGTCCCTGGACAAGTGCCGCACCGGAATGCGGCTGTCCACTCGCCGGATCACGGAAGCCGCGGCGGTTCAGACGGAGACCTTCGATGTCAAGCCACGTGACGCTCGTGCGCAGTACGGGCGGCTCAGTGGCGGCAACCAGCAGAAGGCGCTCGTGGCCAAGTGGCTGCTGCGCGAGCCTCGGCTGCTCCTGCTCGACGAGCCTACCCAAGGCGTCGACGTGGGAGCCCGTCACCAGATCGTGGAGCAGCTCAGAAAGCTCTGCAAGGCCGGCGGCGCGGTCATGTACTGCAGCGCCGACCACGCGGAGCTGGCCGAGGTATGCCACCGCGTGCTGATCTTCCGCCGGGGGCGGCTGGTGCGGACCCTCATCGGCGACGAGGTCGACAAGGAATTGATCACTCGTGAATGTATCGGCGTCGCCGACAGGAGGCCGCAAGGTGAGTAACTACACCTCTGAGACAGCCACCGCCGAGAACGGCGGACCGCCCAAGCGGGAGCACCCTGGTTCCCTGACGCGCGGCGGCGCCGCCAAGTCGCTCATCGAGCGGTTCGGGATCCTCATCGCCTGGGCGGTCGTCATCGCGATTTTCTCTGCCATCGAGCCGGGCAATTTCTTGTCGGTCGGGAACATGGCGAACATCTTCGGTTCCCAGGCAGTCCTGGTCGTGGTGACGCTGGCGCTGATCATCCCTCTGACAGCCGGGGACTACGACCTGTCCGTCGGCGGTGTGACGGCGCTCACCTCGATGATCGTTGCGGTGCTCAACGGACAACACGGCTGGCCGATCGCCGCCGCCATCGCCGTCGCGATCGTGGTGAGCGTCCTGGTCGGCCTGTTCAACGGCCTGGTCGTCACCATCTTCGGGATCGACTCGCTGATCGTGACGCTGGGATCCCAGACCTTGCTGTCCGGAGTCGTGCTGTGGATCAGTAACTCCCAGACCGTCAGCGGAGTGTCGACCGGGCTGGTCAACGCCGTGGTCGGGACCAGCCTGCTCGGTATCCCGCTCGAGTTCTACTACGCGATCGCGGTCACCGCTGGGCTCTGGTTCCTGTTCGAGCAGACCGTGTACGGCCGCCAACTTCTGTTCACCGGCCGTGGCCGCGACGTCGCCCGGCTCAGCGGGATCCGGGTCAACCGGGTGCGCGTGACCGCGCTGATGGCCTCGGCGTTCGTCAGTTCCCTCGCCGGGCTGGTGTACGTCGGCACGACCGGTACCGCCGACCCCAGTTCGGCGTTCTCGTTCCTGCTCCCGGCGTTCGCCGCGGCCTTCCTGGGCTTCACCGCCATCCGGCCCGGCCGCTTCAACGCCTGGGGAACTTTTTTCGCGGTCTACTTCCTGATCTCGGGGATCACCGGCCTCGAGCTGCTGGGAGTGCCTGCCTTCGTCCAGCAGCTGTTCTACGGCGCCGCCTTGATTCTGGCGGTCGTCCTGCGCCAGATGGCCCGCGGCCGTACGGAGATGAGCAACGAGTGACAGAGCGTAAAGCGGACGCTCTCCGGGAGTCCGTCATCAGCGATCGGAGTGTAGTGAACAACAAGACGAGTGTGATGCCGAGTCCGTACGGCGCCGATGACGAGATCGGCAGGCTCAACGAACTAAAGGCAGGGCAGCTCGCCAACATTCTGCTGCGCGTCGATCCTCGCCGGGTCTACGACCTGTCGGTGGAGTACTTCATCGGCATGCCGAGCTGGACGGTCACCGGAGACCCGCCCTTCCAGATCTGGCTCACCGCGCGGCCCACCGGGGAGATTCTGGACGACCCCATGGGGGTCGGCCTCGCGTCGAACCAGGTGGTCAGTCGCACCAGCGACGCAATTTCCATGTTCACCCACAGCGGTACGCATGTAGACACCCTCAACCACATGGGCTTGTGCGGGCACATCTACAACGGCTACACCGAGCAGGAGCATCTTGGCAGCCGGCACTGGAGGGTCTGCGGTGCCGAGCAGCACCCGCCTGTGATCTCTCGCGGAGTCATGCTCGACATCGCGGCACTGCATGGAGTTCCAATGCTTCCCGACTCCTACGGGATCGGTGCCGCGGACATCGAAGGGGCGATGCGCCGACAGGGTGTCGAGGTTCGTCCCGGCGACGTCGTCCTGGTGCGTTCCGGGCGGATGAGCGTCTGGCCGGACCACGAGCGCTTCATCCCCAACGAGCCCGGGCTGAACCTCGAGGGAGCCAAAGCACTCGCGGACATGGGCGCCATCATGATCGGCGCCGACAACCTCGGATTCGAACAGGGGCCGTCCGCCGACGAGGTCAACTGGCAGGTCGTGCACACCTTCCTACTCACCGAGTCGGGAATTCCGATCATCGAGCTCGTGAACATGGAGGAGTTGTCGGCCGACTCGGTGTACGAGTTCGCCTTCGTTGGCGCCTGCCTGAAGATTCGGGGTGCGACGGGCAGCCCGATGCGTCCGCTCGCCATCCCGTTGAGGCCCGAACACGGAGGGGACGATGAGTGACGTACAAACCGTCGTTCAGACGGTCAGCCTTGATCTGGAGCGCCCGCTCGTCGAGGACGGTCGATGGGGCCACAACCGCTGGCATCCCTCGATCTCTCCGATCGCCGTGATCGCACCCGGTGAGCGCGTTTGGGCCGACGTGCGTGACGGTCTTGACCGCCAGATCACGCCGCGCAGCACGGACGACGACATTCTGGTCATGGATATGAGCCGGGGGCATCCGCTGACCGGCCCGTTCTACGTGACCGGAGCGCGCCCCGGCGACGTGCTCGAGGTCGAGATCCACAGCATCACCGACCACGGGTTCGGCTTTACCTGCGTACGCCCAGGTGCTGGACTGCTCCGGGATTACGTCACCGGACCGTTTCTGGCCAAGTGGAATCTGCACGACGGCTACGCGCATTCGGCGCAGATTCCCGGCGTCCGGATTCCCGCCGACCCGTTCCTCGGCGTCGTTGGCGTCGCACCTTCGGCCGACATGCTGCGTGCCTACGCGGCGCGCGAGGCGCGGCTGGCCGACAGCGGTGGCGACGTCCTGGCCCCTAGCGGGGTTAGCGCGGTGCCCGGCGACGAGTGGGTTGCCCGCGAGGGGCTGAGAACAGTCCCCCCGCGGGAGACAGGCGGCAATATGGACGCCAAACACCTTCGGACCGGAAGCAGGCTCCTGCTGCCGGTGCAGGTGGAAGGCGCTCTGCTGTCCTTCGGCGACACCCACTACGCGCAAGGGCACGGAGAGGTCTGCAGTCAGGCCATCGAAATGCCCGCGACGATCCAGTTCTCGTGCCGCATCCGCTCCGCCAGGGAGGACGGCCGGTGGAAGCCGACGGCCCCGGTGATCCTGGCCGCCCCGCCGCCGCGGGGGCTGGGCAGCCGGGTCGTCACCACCGGGCTGCCGGTCGACCCATCGGGCGCCAACCGCCAGATGGATATCAATGTGGCGGCGCTGAACGCGCTGTTGCAGATGCAGGACTATCTGGTCCACGAGCTCGGGTTCACGCCCCAACAGGCGTATGTCATCTCCAGCGTGGCGGTGGATCTTGAGATTCTCGAAGTCGTCAACAAGCCCAACGTGCTCGTGGGTGCGTCAGTGGACACAGCGATCTTCGTCGGCGCGGAACCGGGCGACCAGGTGAGCGCATGAACGCTCTGGAAGGAAAGCGTGCCCTGATCGTGGGCGCGGCTGGAGGTATCGGCGGTGCGATCGCCCGAGCCTTCGCTGCGGCCGGTGCGACGCTCGTCGTCGCTGACAGCGCGGTGGACCGGCTGAGCGGGGTGGCGAAGGAGTGCTGTGCCGAACCGGCCTTCGTCGATGTGTGCAGCGAGGAGTCCGTCCGCGCGCTCGCCAAGCGCGCCGGGCGCATCGACATCCTCGTCAACAGCGCCGGCGTTCTGCACGAGGCACCGCTCGCGCAGATCACTGTCGACGATTTCGACCGGATGATCCAGGTCGGGTTGCGAGGTGTCTTCCTCACATGCCGCGAGATCGCGCCAGGGATGGCGGCACGCGGCTCCGGCCGGATCATCAATATCGCCAGCCAACTGGGCATCAAGGGCGGCATCCATCTCTCCCACTACGCGGCCGCCAAGGCGGGCGTGATCGGACTGACGAAGTCGCTGGCCCTGGAACTGGCTCCCTCCGGGGTACTGGTCAACGCCATCGCTCCCGGGCCCATTGAGACGGCGATGACCGCGTCGATCACTGGTGAGTGGCGGGCGGACAAGCTCAAGCAGCTGCCCCTGGGGCGCTTCGGCCGGCCCGAAGAGGTGGCCTCGACCGCGGTGCTGCTCGCCGGCGACCCGGGCGGAAACCTGTACGTGGGGCAGACCCTCGGCCCTAACTGCGGGGACGTCATGCCCTAAGCGGGGCTGTTGCCGATTAGTCCGCCTCTTATCTCTAAGGACACCACACATGAAGAAACCATCTTCTGCCGAGCCGGGGATCACGGTGTCGCTCGCCCGTGAGCTCGCCGCTAGGCGTGAGGGCGAGTTGCCCGATGCGGTGATTTCGCATGCGAAGACCCACTTTCTCAACGCGCTGGCGCTGGCGATCTCAGCGGCCGACCAGGCTCCGGTCCAGCACGCCGTCGAACTCGGCCGGCTCGTCGGCGGTCCGGGAACCTGTCCGGTTCCCGGACGGGTCGAGCGCCTGGACCCGCCCTCGGCGGCGTTGGCGATCGGGATCGCCGCCCACGTCGACGACTTCGACGACACGCACCTCGCCACGGTGATCCATCCTTCGGCGGCGACCCTGGCGGCCGTGTTGCCGCTGGCCCTTAGCGTGCAGGCATCGGGAAAGGCGGCGCTGGCCGCGTTCACCTGGGGTTGCGAAGTCCAACTGCGAGTTGGCTTGGCGATGTCCCCGTCGCACTACGACGCGGGCTGGCACATCACCGGAACCGCCGGCGTGATCGGCGCGGCCGCCGCCGCCGGGCTCCTGCTGGGCCTCGATGAGCCGGCTCTGGCATCGGCGCTCGGAATCGCGGCGTCCTCGACCGTCGGCCAGCGCGAGGGATTCGGCACCATGACCAAGGCCCTGCATGTGGGCAAGGCGGCCGGCAACGGTTTGTTCGCAGCGCTGCTCGCCCGGGACGGCTTCACCGGACCGCACGACGCGCTGGAGGCTCCGCGCGGCTACTTCCACGTCCTGGCAGCGGAGTCCGATGACCGGATTGTCATGCGAGGACTCGGCGAGGCCTGGCACCTGCTCGACAACGCGGTCAAGCCCTACCCATGCGGGATCGTCGCCCACCCGGTCATCGACGCCGGTCGTGCGTTGCGTGCTCGCGGGACGGACGTGCGCCGAGTGCGCCGGCTCTTGGTCCATTGCAATCCGCTGGTGCCGGATCTGATGGGGAACCTGGATCCCGCAGACGGCCTGCAGGCACGTTTCTCCGCCATACACGGTCTCGCGGTTGGCCTGCTGGACGACACAGTCGGTCTGGCCTCTTACACCGACGAACGGGTTCGCGGAAAGGACGTCATCGACATCCGATCCCATACCGAGCTCGTCCCGACCCCCTCTTGCGCCCGGGACGCGGTGAGCGTCACGGCCGAGTTGGACGACGGGTCGAGCGTAACCGTGGACATCGACCACGCCCGCGGCAGCCTGGACAGGCCGCTGACCGGCGACGAGGTCCAGGCGAAGGTAGACGCCCTGCTTGAGCCGGTGCTATCGGATCGCGGCGCCGATGTGGTCTCGGCCGTCGCCGAGATGACGACGTCGCCGGACCTGCGCCGGCTCGCTTCAGCGATCGTTCCCGAAAGGAGCGCTGCATGAGCGACATGACTACGGTGAGTGCCCAAACGGCTGTCACGGAGCAGCTGGCGGCGTTCGCGATCTCGACGACCGGCTTGGCGCCGCGGGTCCGGGACTCCGCTCGCGCGACGTTCGCGAATGCCCTCGGCGTCATGGTCGGTGGCAGCGCCGAGGACGCCTACCGCAGCGCCTACACGACCTTCGCGGCGGCGGGCCTGCCCGCACAGGCGACGCTCTGGGGTCGCAGTGAGCGCACATCCATGACCGTCGCCGCCCTGCTGGGCGGCATAGCCGCTCACGTCCAGGATTTCGACGACACGCACCTCGGTACCGTCATCCATCCCGGCGCGCCGGTCGTCCCCGCCGCCCTCGCCGTCGGCGAGCACACCGGCGCGACCCTCGGCGAGGTGATCGATGCCGTGGCGCTCGGCGTGGAGATCAGCCTGCGGATCGGCGTCGGACTGGGGCGGACGCATTTCGACCGTGGCTGGCATATCACCGGCACCACCGGCCGTTTCGGTGCCGCCGCCGCCGCTGGGCGCCTGCTCGGGCTCAGCCCCAGACAGATGCAGATGGCACTGGCCATCGCCGCCACGGAAGCGGCCGGGCTGCAGGCCGCGTTCGGCACCATGACCAAGTCGTTCCACGCCGGCAAGGCTGCGTACGACGGGGTCGAGGCGGCGCTGCTCGCGTCGATGGGATTCACCTCGGCACCGGCGGGGATCGAGGGCCGACGTGGGTTCGTGCGCACCGCGTCCACCGATGCCGACACCGAGGCGATCGTGCAGGACCTGGGCCTTTCCTGGGAGCTTGAATCCAACGCGTTCAAGCCCTATGCATGCGGCATCGTGTCCCATCCGGTCATCGACGCCGGCATCGAGCTCCGGCAGGCGGGCGTTCGAGCCGAAGACGTGGACGCGGTTCGGCTGCGCACCAATCCCGTAGTCCTTGATGTCATGGGCATCGCCGACCCGAGGGACGGACTACAGAGCAAGTTCAGCGTTCACCATTGTTTCGCGGTCGGACTGATCGATGGTGCCGGCGGTCCTGATCAGTTCTCGGACGCCCGGGCCACAGATCCTGACATCGCCGAGTTCAGACGGCGCATTACTGTCGCTCTCGACCCGTCGATCGCCCGGGACGAGTGCTTCGCCGAGATCGCCGGCGTTGAAGGGCGCCGGCATCATGTCGAGCACGCGACGGCCAGCAAGGACCGGCCCATGACCGTCGAGCAACTGCGGGGAAAGATTCGGCTCGTCACAGCACCGGTCCTCGGTTCGGCGAAGGCGGCTTCGTTCGCCGAGTTCGCCTTGCATGCCAGCGACGACCTGCTGATCGCCGACCTTGCAACCGCGGCGGTCGGGGAGGCATGAGCATGTCGAACCCGCGGGTGAGCTACGCGATCGGGACACAGCGGGCACCGCTCCAGGCGCCCGAGCCGGGAAAGAACATCATCGTCAGCATCTCATTGAATGTCGAGCACTGGCCGTTGGATCGCCCGATGCCCAGGAAGATCATCAGTCCGCCACACGGACGCGACCACGTTCCGGACGTGCCCAACTTCAGCTGGGCCGAGTACGGAATGAGGCTCGGCCTTCCGCGCCTGGTGGAACTGATCAGTCGGTATGGGCTTGCGATCAGTGTCAACCTGAACGCAGGCGTGATCAGCGCCTATCCGCAAGCGGCTGAAATGCTGCTGGACACCGGCTGGGAGTTCGTAGGGCACGGCGTCGATCAGCAGGCGCTCACTGACGCGCCGGACGAGCGCGCTGTCATCCGGCAGGCACTCGACGATTTGACGAGCTTTTCCGGCCGACCGGTCCGTGGCTGGCTCGGCCCTGGACTTCAAGAGACGATTCATACGCCGGACGTCCTAGCTGAGTGTGGCGTCGATTACCTCTGTGACTGGGTGCTCGACGACGTGCCCGTCTGGCTGCGGGCAACGCCCAAGCCGCTAGTGGCCGTTCCCTACTCACTCGATCTCAATGACAGCGTCATCTATGCCGTCGAGCGTCAATCGTCACCAGAGCTCTACCGCCGTGTGGTCGACACCTTGCGCTCCTATGACGAGGAGGGCGCAGGTCATCCGATGGTTCTCAGCCTGCCGATCCATCCGCACCTGGTCGGAGTCCGTCACCGGCTGCCGTACTTCCGCGACACCCTGAACCTGCTCCAGCAGCGTGAGGACACGGTGTTTCTTACCGGATCCGAGATCTGTGACTGGTTCCTCGCCCAGCAGGACGGCTCGTGAGCCGTGAATTCACGATCACTGTTATGCCCGGGGACGGTATCGAGTCGGGAGCCGTCGACGACGCCGATGCCCAGCGCCCGCAGATTGCCCGGATCATCGCCAAGGTGCGCACGATCGCGGCCTGGACCTGCAGGGCTCGAAAACTGAAAGCAACGTGTGTGTTCTAGAGCATGATCGTTTCGGCGGCGTCTTCCACGAATACACGCAGGTCGCATCAGGTTACATTGTTTTCGGCACCGACAGGATCGGTGCGAATGCCTGTCCGAATATGATCGCCGGGACGTGTCGAAACCTGGCAACTCTCGAAGCGAGGCCGAAGCAGGTGAGTTCTCGACCGGTGTCCCTCGCCAGTTTGGCGCCGGCGGTCTTCCTGCCCGCTCTGATCTTCGAGACCGGCATGGGCGCGCTCACGCCCATGATTGCGCTGAGTGGGCGCGCGCTCGGAGCCTCCGTCGGTACGGCGGGGCTGGTGCTGGCTCTGCTGGGTGTGGGGCAGATCCTGGGGGATGTACCGGCCGGGGCTCTCGCGGCCCGGCTGGGGGACCGCAAAGCGATGCTCATTG
>JAOPYO010000428.1 GCA_025964575.1 Actinomycetes bacterium | reverse complement strand
AACGGCCGGTCGAGCATGAGGATCTCAACGCGGCCACGGATCTCAATGCCCCGCCCGGTCTGGCCACCTGGTCCTACAGGTTCCTCGGCCTGGTCATCGACGACGAACGAGATCCGCGGGTCGGCCTCGATGTTGCGGAACTTCTGGCGTTGCCGCAGCGCCGGGCCACCGATATCAATCGTCTCGGTGTCGACGTTCACCCAGAACGCGACGGGCTGAACGTGTGGTGCCCCGTCTGGGCCGATCGTTGCGAGACGTCCCAGCGGGTGCGCGGCGAGATACTCGTGCTCGACATCAGTAAAGATCCCGTTGCCTCGCCCGGAATCAGCACCCGCGATCCCCCGAACCCCGTCACTTGAATCGCGCATTCCAACCACTCCCTCGTTGGTTACCTGCCTTCCGAACGCTAGTGATGGCCCGGTTGCAGGACCATCGGCCGACAGGCCGAGCCGCTTCGGCCAATGGACCTAGACGCGTGCCGCGTTTGTGTCCGGCTCGAGCCAGGGCCCCGGCCGTGGCCGGGGCCCTGGGGGAGGTGCTGGTCAGATGGAACTGATCGCGGGGTCGCTCATGCTGGGTCTGCCGGTTTCGACGTGGCCGGCGAAACGGCGCAGGAAGATGTTGTCGGTGTCGGAGGTCACCGACAGGTCGTACCACGAGTGGCTGTGTCGCAGGTTCGCGGAGTGGACGATGCTGCCGCCTGGCCGGACCTTATAGTTTGCCGGTCGTCCGCCGTAGGCGTCGGTGATCGTGAGGTGGCAGTCGGAGTTGCCCGAGTTGGTGAGGACGAGCTGGAGGTTTCCGCGGTCGCCGTCGTAGCGGGCGGTCACCTCGGGACCGGAGGTACTGCCCTTGAACTGCCGCAGGAAGCCGTTGGGGCCGAAGACCGAGAAATCGTAGGTGTTGTGAGTACCGGCCGTGTCCCAGGTGTCGGACAGCTTCTTGCCTGCGTCGACGGTGTAGGTCCACGGACCGTCTGCCCGGTTCGCGGAGGTCACGTGGAAACACACCCCGGTCTTACCGCCCCCGGTGAAGTCGATCTTGAACTTGCCGCCGGTGGCCTTGCCGTCTGTCACCAGGGCGTACGGCAGGGGCCGTGCGGGGCGTAGTCCCTTTTCCTGTTTGGGCAGCGCAGGGTTGGCTGGGGGAGTCGGTACGTAGTCGTTGTGCCGGTCGTGGTCCTTTGGCGCGTAAGCGCCGGTGGCGGGTAGGGCCACGGGCTTTTCGTCGGGCCGCGCGAAGTTGAATGCCGAGGTGAGGTCGCCACAGACCGTGCGCCGCCACGGCGAGATGTTCGGTTCGCGCACGCCGAAGCGCTGCTCCATGAACTGGATGATCGAGGTGTGGTCGAACACCTGGGAGCAGGCCCAGCCGCCCTTGCTCCACGGCGAGACGACGAGCATCGGAACGCGCTGGCCCAGGCCGTACGGCCCGCTGACAAAACGCTGCGAACCCGGGAAGATCTCGGTGGTGGTGTCCGCGGTGGACAGCCCCTGCGCCCGCGAGGACGGCGGGGATGGCGGCACGACGTGGTCGAAGAAGCCGTCGTTCTCGTCGTAGGTGACGAAAAGCGCGGTCTTGCTCCACACCTCGGGGTTGGCCGTCAGGGCGTCCAGCACCTGCGCGATGTACCAGGCGCCGTAATTCGCCGGCCAGTTGGGGTGTTCGCTGTAGGCCTCGGGCGCCGCGATCCACGAGATCTGCGGGAGTTTGTCGTTGGCCACGTCAGCTTTCAGGATGTCGAAGAAGCCCTCGCCGGCCTTGGCGTTGGTTCCGGTCCGGGCCTTGTCGTACAGCGGGTCGCCCGGCTTGGCGTTCTGGTACTGGTGGAAGTACAGCAGCGAGTTGTCGCCGTAATTGCCGATGTACGGGTCACCTGTCCAGCCCCAGAAACCGGGCGCGTCGAGGCCGTCACCCGCATCCTGGTAGACCTTCCATGAGATCCCGGCCTTCTCGAGCCGCTCCGGATACGTGGTCCAGTCGTAGCCGAGTTCGTCGTTGGCCAGGACCGGTCCGCCGCCGGCGCCGTCGTTACCGGTGTGGCCGGTCCACATGTAGTACCGGTTCGGGTCCGTGCTCCCGTTGAACGAGCAGTGGTAGGCGTCGCACACGGTGAAGGCGTCCGACAGTGCGTAGTGGAAGGGAATGTCCTCGCGCGTGAGATAGGCCATTGTCGTTGCGGTCTTGGCGGGGATCCACTGATCGTACCTACCCTGGTTCCAGGCCTTGTGTCCCCCATTCCAGTCATGATTGAGATCTTGGATGAACTGCATTCCGAGGTTGTCGGCCTTAGGGCGGAAGGGCAGGACGTCCTTTGTGCCATCGGACTGGTGCCAGACCGTCTTGCCACTGGGCAGCGCCACGGGATGGGGGTCACCGAAACCGCGTACGCCGCGGAGCGCGCCGAAATAGTGGTCGAACGAACGGTTCTCCTGCATCAGCACGACGATGTGCTCGACGTCGCGGATAGTGCCGCTCCGTCGATGGGCCGGGATGGCCGTCGCCCGGGCGATGCTGTTGGGCAGCAGGGAGAACGTCGCGGTCCCGCCGGCCAGCTGTAGGAAGCGCCGCCGATTGAGCTCGGTCATGACTGGGTGTCTCCTGGGGCAGCAGTGCGTAAAGGGGTTACCAGGTCAGCAGGTGTTCAAGAACATCCAGCGACGGAAGTGAGAAGCTGTTCGAAACGCCCCGCGAAGGCCAGGGGCCTGTATCTGACACCCGCGCTGGCAGAGGGCGCGTAGCCGGGTTCGTCAGGGTCTTCGGGCCGGGCACCAAGAAGTCGGTCACGGCCGACCCGAAGGCGGTCTCCGCCGCCAACCCGCCACCTACGTCGACACGTCGGCCCCTGCTGTGCGATTCGTTTACCCGGCGCTCGCTCGGTGACCATGTTCGATGCAGATTGCATAGTTGGTTGGACAGAGCTTGTCAGATAGCTGAGCTAGAGGTCTACTACCTGGCATCTGAGCTTCCGATCAAGGGGCGTCCTATGAGTCAGTCGCTGACGGACATCAATCTCAACCAGCTGATCGGCGCGGTCGCCTATGACGACGGGACCGATCCCTTCCCTGTCGTCGGCATGGACCACATCCGGTTCCATGTCGGCAACGCCAAGCAGGCCGCGCACTACTACTCCAGTGCGTTCGGCATGACGTGCGTCGCCTACCGGGGGCCCGAGACTGGCAGCCGTGACCTCGCGGAGTATGTCCTCACCTCGGGAAAGGCCCGGTTCCGCATCACCGGCGAGGTGCACCACGGCACACCGGTGGGTGAGTCGGTCCGGGCACACGGTGACGGCGTGGTGGATCTGGCCATTGAGGTTCCCGACGTCGACAAGGCGGTCGCGCACGCCCGGGAACAGGGTGCGTCCATCCTCCAGGAGCCCGCCGATCTGACCGACGAGCACGGCACGGTGCGGATGGCGGCGCTGGCCACCTACGGCGAGACCCGCCACACGCTGGTCGACCGGTCGCGGTACGACGGCCCGTTCCTCCCGGGCTTCGCGGCGGCCGAGCCGGTGTTCGCCGGGCGCCCTGCGCACCATCCCAAGCGCTACTTCCAGGCCATAGACCACTGCGTCGGCAACGTCGAGCACATGAATGAATGGGTGAGCTTCTATAACCGGGTCATGGGTTTCACCAACATGAAGGAGTTCATCGGCGACGACATCGCCACCGAGTACTCCGCGCTGATGTCCAAAGTGGTCGCCAGTGGCAACCACCGGGTGAAGTTCCCGATCAACGAACCCGCAGCCGGAAAGAAGAAGTCGCAGATCGACGAATATCTTGAGTTCTACGGCGGTCCCGGGGTGCAGCACCTCGCCCTCGCCACAGGCGACATCGTGGCGAGCGTCCGTGCGATGCGCGAGATGGGGGTGGAGTTCCTGGACACCCCCGACACCTACTACGACACGCTCGGCGAATGGGTCGGGGAGACCCGGGTGCCGGTCGACACGCTGAGAGAGCTGAAGATCCTCGCCGATCGGGACGAAGACGGCTATCTGCTGCAGATCTTCACCAAGCCGCAGCAGGACCGGCCGACGGTGTTCTTCGAGCTGATCGAGCGGCATGGGTCGCTCGGGTTCGGCAAGGGCAACTTCAAGGCGCTGTTCGAGGCGATCGAGCGCGAGCAGGCCCGACGCGGGAACCTGTGAGACGGACATGGCCTACTACCGACAGGCGGGAGCCGTACCTCCCAAGCGGCACACCCAGCACCGGGACCCGGACGGCAGGCTCTACTACGAAGAACTGATGGGAGAGGAGGGGTTCTCGTCCGACTCCTCGCTCCTCTACCACCGGCACGTCCCGTCGGCCATCGTCGACGCCCAGCCGTGGAACCCGCCGGACCACTCCACAACCTCCAACCACCCGCTCAAACCGCGGCATCTGCGGTTGCACGATCTGTTCCCCGGCAACGAATGGAAGGCGCTGGATCCGGTGACCGCACGCCGGATGGTGCTCGGCAACGCCGACGTCCACATCGGCTACGTGACCGCCGGCTCGCCGAGCCCGCTCTACCGCAACGCCGTCGGCGACGAGTGCGTGTACATCGAGTCCGGCACGGCGGTCATCGAGACGGTCTTCGGCGGCCTCGACGTCGGCACGGGCGACTATGTGATCATTCCCCGTGGGACGACGCACCGCTGGGTGCCGGCCGGCGCCACGCCCCTGCGGGCGTACGCGATCCAGGCGCGATCGCACATCACCCCGGCCCGGCGCTACCTCTCGAAGTTCGGCCAGTTGCTGGAGCACTCGCCGTTCTGCGAACGGGATCTGCGTGGCCCGGACGGCCCGCTGCTCGCCGACGGCGAGGACGTCGAGGTGCTGGTCAAGCATCGCGGCCCGGGTCCGGGCGGGGTGGCCGGAACCCGGTACACCTACCAGCGGCATCCGTTCGACGTCGTCGGCTGGGACGGCTGCCTCTACCCGTACGCCTTCAACATCTCCGACTATGAGCCGATCACCGGCCGGATCCACCAGCCGCCTCCCGCCCATCAGGTCTTCGAGGGCACCGGCTTCGTGATCTGTAACTTCGTGCCCCGGAAGGTCGATTATCACCCGCTGGCCGTGCCGGTGCCCTACTACCACTCCAACGTGGACTCCGACGAGGTGATGTTCTACTGCGGCGGCGACTACGAGGCGCGCAAGGGGTCGGGGATCGGGCCGGGCTCGATCTCACTCCATCCGGGAGGGCACCCGCACGGGCCTCAGCCAGGGGCGGTCGAGCGCAGCCTTGGCGCGGAGTTCTTCGATGAGCTCGCGGTGATGGTCGACACGTTCCGGCCGCTGGAACTCGGAGCGGCCGCACCCGGCTGCGAGGACCCGGGCTACGCCTGGACGTGGGCGGCCCGGTGAACACGATCCCGTTGCTGTTCCAGGGGCTCTGCGACGACGCCGCGATGTTCCCGCCCGGGAACCTGCCCGCCGCCGATGCCGTCAAGGCCCATCAACTGCACCGTGACGCCTGGTACTCGGAGCTGGTCGGGCCGTTCCTGGTGGCGCCGGACCGGCTCGGCGAGGTCGCCGCCGCGGCCGACAGGCCCCCGGCACGTCGGTGCCGCTCGCCGGGTTCGAGGAGCACGTGTTCGGGGTCTGCCTGGTCAACGACTGGTCCGCGCGGGACATCCAGGCGTGGGAGTACGTGCCGCTGGGGCCGTTCCTGGGCAAATCGTTCGCGACCTCGGTGTCACCGTGGGTCGTGCCGCTGGAGGCCCTGACGTCGGCGCGGGTGGCCCCGCCCGCCCGCGACGTCGTACCGCTGCCGTATCTGGACGACCGGCAGGCGGGGCCGTGGGGGCTGGACATCGCTCTCGAGGTGCGGTTGAACGGAGAGGTGCTGTCCCGGCCGCCGTTCGCCTCGATGTACTGGACCGCAGCGCAGCAACTCGCCCACCTGACCGTGAACGGGGCGTCGCTGCGCACCGGCGACCTGTTCGCCTCCGGCACCGTCAGCGGGCCCGACCGCGCCACCTACGGATCTTTGATCGAGCTCACCTGGAACGGCGAGCATCCGGTGAAGCTGCCCGACGGCACGAGCCGTACGTTCCTGGAGGACGGCGACGAGGTCACCATCACCGCCTCCGCGCCGGGGCCCGGCGGCGGCCGCATCGGCTTCGGGGAGGTCACCGGCCGGATCGCTTCAGCACGCTGATCGTGAGTGTCGGGGGTCCTTACATCCGGGGGGTCCGGCGGGGAACGCCGAAGACGGCGACGAGCGTCCGGTGGGTGGTGCGCAGGTGCTCGCGCATGGCCCGGGACGCCTCGCGCTGATTTCCCGCGGCGATGGCCGCGGCGATGCGCTCGGCAACCGGGTCGTGGCCTCATGACCGGAGACCGGCAGGTCATCGGCTTCGTCGGCTTGGGCGCGATGGGCAGCCGGATGGTCGTGCGGCTCGCTGAGGCCGGGCACGAGGTCATCGTGCACAACCGGACGGCCGCCAAGAGCCAGGCGCTGCGCCAGCCTGGGATCCGGATCGCCGGCACGCCCGCCGAGGTCGCTGCGAAGGCCGACATCGTCTGCGGCTGCCTGCTCGACGGGGCGGCGATCGAGCAGGTCTACCTCGGTCCGGACGGCCTGATAGACGGTTGCAGATCCGGTCAGATCTTCGTCGAGCACGGCACCTTCGCCCCCGCCCTGGCCCGCGACCTCGCGGGCCGGTTCGGCGCACACGGGGCCGCGTTCCTGGACGCCCCGGTCACCGGCGGTCCAGAAGGAGCAGCGGCCGGAACCCTCGCGATCATGATCGGAGGCCCGCTCGAGGCACTCGGCCGGGTTTCCGGCGTCCTCGACCGGTACGCGGCCAAGACGCGGTATGTCGGGCAGTCTGGAAGCGGCCTGGAGCTGAAGCTGGTCAACCAGATGCTGGTCAGCAGCCACGTCGCGGCCTGCGCCGAGGCCGCCGCGATCCTGCGGAAACGGCAGATCCCGCTGGACGTCGCCCACGACATGCTCACCTCGGGATGGGCAGCCAGCGCGATGCTCGAACGCTGCCTGGCCCGCATCCGCGACGGCTTGCTGCAGGAGTCCGAGGCGACCATCGCCGGGCTGCTCGAGCCACAGCGGCTGGCCGCAGACCTCGCCGCCGACGCAGGCGTCCCGCTTGGACTCCTGCCGCCGGTCATGGACCTATTCCGGCGGGCCACCGACACCGGTAGCGGGGCGCTGGACCTCGCGGCCCTCGTCACCACCGTCGAAGCCGGAGGCTGAGTCGGATCTCGAGGTACACCAGGCGAAGGGCTACGAGCACCGATTATGCCGACTCCAGCCGCACTTCGTTCTGGGCAAAATATCCCCCAAAATGTCAAGAGAAAGCAAAACCTGACATTCCGCGGTTTCCGGGTCCGACCTCGGGGAACGGCGGTCGAAGTATGGGCGTGCGACATTAAATCGAAATGGTCGCATCTGTTATCTCCCGTATAAATAGCATGCCATGAATGGAGTTCAGTCTTCACGGTTCTATTCCATAAGGAGGTAGATCAATGCATATTGCAACACGTCTCGCACTGACCGTGCCCAGCCTGGCTCTCGCGGCTGGGAGCGTCCTCGCCGTGGGTGCGTCTACCACCCAGGCCAGCGCGGCTACCACGACCCCCGCAACTCAGACAGTGGCGGCGACCAGCCACGGGTGTGACTGGGAAGGCGGCTGTGACGGTGACTGGGGCGACGGTGGCTGGGGTGACGGCGGCGACTGGGGCGACGGCGGCGACTGGGGCGGTGGCTGGGGCGGTGATTGGGGCGACTGAGCTTCCGGTAGCGCCCGCGACCACGCACACCGCCGACCTGGTGAACCAGCCCCTCCACCCACCGACCCATCGGATATGGCCGGCCCGGTGAGGGCCGACCGTATCCAATGAATCTGGTTCACGTGCTCTCACGACTGGGGATGGGCGGTCAGGCGGTGAGGTCGAGCTTCAGGTCGTAGTCCTCCAACCAGGTATTGAGCTGGAGGATCAGTTCGATGTTCCTGCGGTAGCGGTCCAGGCTGATCGGGCCGACCTTGCCGTCTACCAGGGCGCGAGCGCGATCCACGTCGAGCAGGCCCGTCACAGGGGCGTGCTCCTGGGCGAGCAGCTTGGCGAGCTCGTCGCGCAGCGCCTGCTCGTAAGTCGGGTCCTGGGTGGACGGGTACGGGCTCTTGAGCCGCTGGAGGATCGACTCCGGCAGGATGTCGGCGGCCGCGGCCCGGAGCAGGCTCTTCTCCCGGCCGTCGAAGGTCTTCATCGACCACGGGGTGTTGAACACGTACTCCACGAGCCGGTGGTCGCAGAAGGGCACACGCACCTCCAGGCCGCTGGCCATGCTCATGCGATCCTTGCGGTCGAGCAGGATCTGGACGAACCGCGTGAGGTGCAGATAGCAGATCTCACGCATCCGGCGCTCCAGGCCCGTGACGCCGTCGAGGTAGGGCACTTCGGCCAGCCCGGCGCGGTAGCTCGCCTCGCGGTAGGCCGGCAGGTCGAGGTGCTCGCTCAGGCCGCCGTCGAGCAGGTTGGCGCCGTTGTCGGCGTCCGCCCGCAGGCTGTCGGTCATCGCGGCCAGCCACGGGAAGGTATCGGCCGCGACCGCGTCCGCGTCGTGGAACCATCGGTAGCCGCCGAAGACCTCGTCGGCCGACTCGCCGGACAGGGCGACGGTCGAGCGCCCCCGGATGGCCCGGAACAGCAGGTAGAGCGAGGTGTACATGTCGCCCATGCCGTTGGGCTGGTCGGCCGCCCGCAGCACGGTCCGCCGTACGGCCGGGTCGATCAGGTCGGCGGTGGACAGCACGATGTCGGTGTGGTCGGCGGCGATGTACTCGGCCAGTTCGTGGACGTACGGCGTGTCAGGGGTGTCCCGCAGCGGGTCGGCCTTGAAGTTCTCGGTGTAACCGGTGAAGTCCACCGAGAACGACCGGACCGGGCCGCCGCCCTGTGCGGTCAGCGCCTTCGCGGCCAGTGCCGTGACGGCCGAGGAGTCGAGCCCGCCGGACAGCAGCGTGCACAGGGGAACGTCGGAGATCAGCTGGCGGTCGACTATGTCGTCGAGCAGGTCTCGTACGGTGCGGACGGTGGTGTCCAGGTCGTCGGTGTGCTCGCGGGCCTCCAGCCGCCAGTAGCGGCGCTTGGTGAGGCCCTCGCGCCGGACGCGCACCAGCTGTCCGGGACGGACCTCGTACATTCCGTCGAAGACCGTCCGCTCGGGGGTCTTCACAAAGCCAAGCAATTCGCGCAGGCCGTCGCTGGTCACGACTCCGTCGACCTCCGGGTTGGCCAGCAGGGCCTTGGGCTCGGAGCCGAACACGACGCCGTGGGGGGTCGGGGAGTAGTAGAGGGGCTTGATCCCCATCCGGTCGCGTACGAGCAGCAGTTCCTCGATGCGCGGGTCCCAGATGGCGAACGCGTACATGCCGTTGAGGTGGTCGACGAAGCCCTCGCCCCACTGCTGGTATGCGTGGAGCACCACCTCGGTGTCGCTCGACGTGCGGAACCGGTGACCGTGCCCGGCGAGTTCCGCACGGAGCTCGCGGAAGTTGTACACCTCGCCGCTGTAGGTCATCGCCGCCAGTGTGCGCCCGTCCTCTTCGAGGATCATCGGCTGCCGGCCGCCCTCGATGTCGATGATGGACAGCCGCCGGTGCCCCAGGGCGGCATGGGGAGAGAACCAGGTCCCCTCCGCGTCCGGCCCCCGGCACGCCATGGTGTCCGTCATGGCCTGCACGACCTGTCCCTCACGGCTCAGATCACGGTCGAAGTTCACCCAGCCGGTGATTCCGCACATGAATCCCTCGCCCCCTTTGCTATGTCCAGGTGTCACAAAGCGCCGGGCCCTCGGTCGCGGCGCTTCACACCCGTTGATCGTCGGGTTGTCGGTGAGCGGTGGGGCAGAGGCAGTGCTCCGGATCACCTGATGGTGCGAAGGGCGTCTCTGCTCTGGCACGCGCGCCGGCGCCGCCCGTACGGATGTCGTACGGATGCCGAGTGGATCGACACGGGCGGGTCGCGTGGCGGCCGTCATCGCTCGCCTGAAGGTGAACCGTAGTTCACGATCAATATGAACTATAATTCATATTGCGTCAGGTGGTGGAAAGCGCAGGTAAAGGATGGTGTGCCATGGGTCTGCGCGCCGATGCCGCGCGTAACCGCGCCCGCATCCTGGACGCGGCGCGGGCCCAGATCGCCCGCTACGGCCCGCGCGTCGGCATGGACGAGATCGCCGAGGCCGCCGGAGTGGCCGTCGGCACGTTGTACCGGCACTTTCCGACCAAGGCCGACCTGATCTCGGCGGCCCTGACCGACCGGACCACCCGAGTGGTCGACTCGGTCGAGGCGGCGGTCGAGCGGGTCCGCGAGGGTGGCCGCGCACTGGAGGAGATCACCGCCGTCTTCGCGGCGCTCGTCGACGTCAGCGGGGAGGACCGTGCCGTCAAGATCGCCGCGGCCGCGCTCGGGATCAACGGTGACGATCAGGCACAGCAGCGGATGCGGGCCCGGGCCGGCCTCGACCGTCTCATCGCCGCCGCCCATGCGGACGGCGACCTGCACCCTGATGTCACCAGCGCCGACATCGCGCTGCTGCTGACCACCATGCCGGGACACGAGATCGACACGCCCGCCCGCAACCGCTGGCTTGAGCTCATGCTGCGCGGCCTCACCCCGGCGCACCCGTGCGACCGTCGCCCGGCCGGCCGGAACGCCGTGGACTAGCGGCTCGGTTCCCGAGCTTGTGTGATCGGGAAGCAGGAGCAGTTTTCCGGTGGTGCGGCGCGCTTGGAGGTCTTCGTGCACGGGCGGCGTCGCGGCGACGCCGTGTTCGGCCCCGACATCGCCCGACGCGTCCTGCGCACCTTCACCGACCCGCAACCGGCCACCGGACCGTTCCCCCAGCTCACCGAACGGGAACTCGAAGTCCTCGGCCTGCTGGCCAACGGCTGGCCCAACAGCCGCATCGCCCGGCACCTTGTGCTCAGCCCCAAGACCGTCGCCAACAACGTCTCCAACATCCTCACCAAACTGCAGGCCCCCGACCGCGCCGCCGCGATCGTCCAAGCCCGCCGCGCCGGCCTCGGCGAACCATGAAAACCACCTTCATCATGCAACGGTGGAGGCGATTGCCGAACTACGTTGAGATCAGCAACCTTATGGCTATGGCAGCCAGCTCTGCTTCGGCCTGCTCCCATGTCCAGTGACAGTCATTGACGAGTGTGCGCCAAGATGCCAGTCCGAAGCAGAACCACAACAGGTCTGCACACTGATCGACGGTCAGGTCGGCTTTGAGGGCGCCAAGGCTCTCCAGGTGTTCGGCGACTTCACGCAGGGCGGTCCGGTAGACGGAGGTGCCCTGTGTCCAGAGGTCTTCCGCACTCTCGTCTACGGACATGGCGCTGTACAGGATGGCGATGGCCTCGCGGTGGTGTTCGTTGCCGAGGCGCGTGCCGTGCGCCAGCAGGGTGAGGGCTGCGGCCGCATCGGTGGTGCCCCGTACCTGGGCCACTGTCTCCAGCGCGCCCGAGCTCGTGACGGCGTCATGGACGATCTCGCGCAGGATCTCGGCTTTCCCGCCGGCGCTTGCGTAAACGGTCTTGACCGCGGTCCCGGCTTCGCGGGCGACATCGGCCACGGTGACCTGGGCGTAGCCGCTCCTCGCGAAGAGGCGTCGTGCCGCGTTGATGATGTCGCGCCGAGTCGCGGCGGCGCTGAGCTCTCGGCGCGGCGAGTGGTAGGGGCGTACGTCAGCCATATTCGAAGTTTACGGTAGGCATTGGATACAGTAGCGTTTAGTTCGTTGCATATAACGTTACTCGAATTTGAGGGACAGACCATGACCGGCTCATCCGGGCTTCAGACTGAAGGCTCGCGCCTGTACGGCGAGCTCATCGCGGTGCACACGATCATGCGCCGCGGAGCGGCGCTCACCGCGACCGCGTTTGCGCGCCTCGCCAGTGGCGAGCCGATGGACATCAAGGTCCTCGTCAGTACGGCCCGCTGGTTGACCGAGTTCGTCCATCACCACCACGCAAGCGAAGACGAACTGTTCTGGCCGGTGCTGCGCAAGCTCTTCCCAGAAGCGGTCGCGGACCTCGACAAACTGACCGCAGAACACGAGGCGCTCGACGCCGAGTTGCGTGCACTGACCACGGCGGTCGACTCGATCGCCGCCACAGGCATCAAGGGCGAACACGCCCAGGCCGCAGCCGTCGGCCACGCCGGCCTCTACGGCATGCCATCGTCGGAGATGGTTCATGACATCCTGATCAGCCACCTCGACACAGAGGAACCCGTACTGCTGGATCTGTTCCCCCGTGTTCCAGACGCCGACATAGTGCGGCTACGCAAGGCCATCGTCGACGGAGCACCCCGCTCCGGGCCCTACTTCGTGTTCGGGCTCCTGGAAGACCCAGAGCGTCCGCCGGGCTACTCGGACCTGGTCCAGAACTTTCCCCCGCCCGTACGCTGGTTGCGCCCCCTGCTCCTGAACCAGTACCGGGGCCGCAAGAAGGCCCTCGGAGCGCTCGCGTAGTTCGACCCGAGACGTGCCGCCAGCAGATCCCGGGCGGCGGGTACGCCGCCGTATCCCCCCACGAATCTCTTTCGAGGGCACCGACGAGTTCGGGCGACCGGCGTCGTTATATCGGGTATGACACAGCAACTGCAGAACAAGAACGCCATCATCTACGGCGGCAGCGGATCCATCGGCGGTGCCAGCGCTCGCGCCTTCGCCCGCGAGGGCGCCACGGTCTTCTTGGCCGGACGCACCCTCAAGACCTTGGAGGCGGTTGCCGAGGACATCAAAGCCGCCGGGGGATCCGCGCACGTCGCCGAACTCGACGCACTCGACGAGAGCGCCGTCAACGAGCATGCGGCCGCCGTGGCCGCCCAAGCGGGCAGCATCGATGTGTCCCTCAACCTGGTCTCCCGAGGTGACCGGCACGGCGTCACTCTGGTCGACATGACCGCGGAGGACTTCGCCCGCCCGGTCACCACCGGGCTGATGAGCAACTTCAATACCGCCCGCGCCGCCGCGCGCCACATGGCCGAGCAGGGATCCGGGGTCATCCTCACCCTCACCAGCGCTTCTTCAAGAGGCACCGCCCCGACGCTGGGCAGCACCGGAGTCGCCGACGCCGCGACCGAGACCTTCCTGCGCTACCTGGCCGCCGAGAACGGCCCCCAAGGTGTACGTGTGGTCGGTCTGTGGGCCGCAGGCATCCCCGAGACGTTCGATCCTCCTCTGCCGCCGGAGGTCTCGCAGCGCATGGCCGAGATGACCATGCTGCACCGGATGCAGAGCCTCACGCAGGTGGTGGACTCCTTCGTGTTCCTGGCCTCCGATCGTGCCGCCGGGATCACCGGCACCATCCTCAACGTGACCTGCGGGCTCGTCTCGGGTTGACGGTCGCGGAAAGCGACGGGGACGGCGAGTCCCCGTCGCTTTTCCGCGTGGGACATGTGTGAGCGCCTCGGGGTTGAGGTTGGGGCCCTCTCCATGGCCTGGCCGATCTGATCATTGAGCATCACGACCGTGTCGTGCGCCGACACGAGGAGGAGGCCCTGGAGGAAGCCGCCGATCAGGCCGGCTTCGATCTCGCCGCTGACATCGGTCACCCGACCGTGCTGCACACCCCGGTCGGCTACGACGTGGAGAGCGATATCGGCATCGAGAACGAGCCTCCGCAACTGCGCCGGTAGTTGTCGGGCTTCGCGGCGCGGGCAGGTCCCGCACCGCTGCGGGCAAGGCGTGCCACGGTACGGCGAGCACGACGAACAGCTCGCCGTACCG
>JAOPYO010000421.1 GCA_025964575.1 Actinomycetes bacterium | reverse complement strand
TGCCGTCGTGCAGGTCGCGCTCGATCCGGCGTCGGGCTTGGTCGGTGGCGGCCACGATGCGGGCTCTGGAAGCGGTCAGGTCGGCGCGAGCCTGGGTGTTGGCGATGGCGGTGGCCACCAGATCGGTGAAGTCGCAGATGCGTGTCTCGGCTGCGCGGGGCAGCAGCCGGTCATGGGTCGAGAAGGCCATCATCACCCCCCAGCACTTTCCGTCAAGGATGATCGGTGTGCCGATCCCTGAGCAAATGCCATGCTGCCGGAGGTAGACGCACAGTGGGCTCACGGCACCGAGGAAGCAGTCCATTCGCGCGGGGGTATTGCTGTGCAGCACCATGGACGGAAGGTTGCTTCCCACGATCGTCCAGCGGGTGTTGATCGCCAACACTTCGTCGGGCCCGCCCCATCCGCCGATCACGGTCGTCGTCTCGTCGGGCTCGTAGCGGAGCATCCGGGTGATTTCCGCGCCGATGACCTGGCCCACCTCCCTGGCCACCGCGGCGAAGACCGTGGACGGTGGTTCTCCGCACGCGACGAGCGTCGCCACCCGGCGCAACGCGGCCTGTTCGTGCGCGAGCCTTCTGAGCTCGTCTCGAGTCGCCCGCGAAGATCTCGGCATGATGTTGAAAGCGCGGTCGAGCACGCTGATCTCTTTTACTGCGCTCCCGGGTGTCCGCGTCGCCGGGTCACCGGAGGCCGGCGGGTTGGCTTTGACGACCCTCGGGCGAACGGCCCGGCGGGCCGCTCGGGCGAGGTAGCCGGCGAACATGGTGACGCAGAACGCGAGGACCACGAGTGCGCCGCTCGCGACGATCAAACGGCGGTTCAGGGCGGCCACGGGACTCTCCGGTTCGCGTGCCTCACTGCGGCCCCGCGGGCCGGGTGGTCACACGGGGCCCGACGCCGTGGGTGTGTGATCTCGCTCGACGACGACGTTCCGCTCCGCGGCGGCGCGCCGCATGTGATGTCGTACCTCGTCTTCGATGCCGCGGGGCAGGCCGTCAGCGGCTCGCAGCTGACTTCGTTCGTCTGCGGCCATGTCCCTGACATAGTGATCTTCGACATCGGATCGGCCTCGAGCGACGGAGGCGCCCCGGACGACCCGAGGCGATTTCCGCCACTGGAAATCCTCGTTTTTCCAGCATACGTCGAGGTTGGCCGCGCCGGACTCGCTGCTCGGGCGGGTGATGTGCCGCCGCAGCACCGCCACCTCATGACGGCGAGCCATGATCTCCGCGTCCTTTACACCGAATCGACCAAGGTGGGTGTCGCGCCAGACACCCTCCGTCGCTCTATCCCTCTTCCGGGGTAGGGATCTTTCATCAGCCCCCCGGAACGAGTCCGGTGTTGTGCGTGCTCCGGGGCCGGATGGTTGCCGGTGAGACCGGAGACCTCGGTGGCGACCCACAGCGGTCGGTCGGTCTGCACCGGGCCGCGCGCCGAGGAGAAGATCGCCTGCTCGACCTCGGCGAAGATGTTGTCGGGGTTGCGGTTGAGCTCCAGCTTGCCGATCTCGATCGGCGGGTAGTCCGCGTGCGGCACACTGACCGGCTCGTCCTGATCGGGCAGCCGTTGCTGGCGGGAAGATCAAGGCCGCTGCGACGCTGGAGCGGTGCCCCCGATCGTCGAGGGCACGGCCGGACAGGCATAGCGTCGAAGACGAGGCCCATATGGCACAGCGATCTCAATGAGGAGATGCCATGTTCATTCAGGTCATACAGGGAGAGGTGGCCGACGCCGAGGAGATGCGTGCGGCGCTGGACCGCTGGGCGCGGGAGATCTCCCCCGATGCCCACGGCTGGCTGGGCACCACCTCGGGCGTGACCGATGACGGCAGGTTCATTGCCGTCGTCCGTTTTGAGTCCGAAGAGGCGGCCCGGCGCAACAGCGACCGGCCCGACCAGAGCCAGTGGTGGGTGGAGACCTCCAAGCTGTTCGGTGGCGAGGTCACCTTCCATGACTGCCGGCAGGTGGACACCTTCGGCCAGGGCGGCTCGGACCAGGCCGGGTTCGTACAGGTCATCCAGAGCCAAATCAGCGACCCCGAAGGAATGCACGACCTCATGCAGACCGGTGAGAAGATCATGTCCGAGTTCCGACCGGACATGATCGGCGGTACCTGCGCACTCCACGGCGACCGTAATGGCGCCACCACCGCGGTCTACTTCACCTCCGAGGAGGAGGCCCGCGAGAGCGAGCGCAAGGAATCAACTCCCGAGGTCCGGGACCTCCGGAAGAAGGAGAGGCGGCACTACGTGGGCGAGCCCACCTACTTCGACCTGCACGAACCGTGGCTACACTCGCCACGGTGAACTCAAACCCTGTGCGATGCCAAAACGGTGAAGACCGTCGCTGAGCTGAGCTTTCGCAGGGCTGTCAGACTGCTCTACGGTACTCGCTGATCAGCCCAGTGACGGTTCTTCGACGGCGGATCCGGGCGGTCACGTCGATCACCTTGCCGGGGTCGTACAGCGGCGGGAGAAGGAATCCGCGAACGAGTTCATGCCCCCCGTCCACACACACTCCGATGGGCGGAGATGCTGCGTCGGTCGGGCAGAAGCTCGCCGGTGTCATCGAAGACCACCACGCCGTTGCAAAGCAGCCCCCATCCCTGCTCTGGGTGGAAGGCCACGAGGCGGGCCGCCTGGTGGTCAGGGGCGTCCGCGGGCGGACACGGGGGCTGGTGCTGACACATGACTCTTACCTTCGATCTTTGTCGACTGTGACAGAGTCCTTAGCAGGCTTTATGCCGTCAACGATGCCGTTCAGGACGCCTGCCGTCATCGCTGTTAGCGCCCATTTCGAGGCCATGCCAGCCCAACCCCCCGGCATACCTGCTAGCTGCAATGCCAGGCCGGCTTTTCGCTGAGATCCTGAGTACATGGCGCTACGTTGTCTCATCGTCGACGACAACGATCACTTCCTTGCCGTCGCCCGCGACCTGCTCGAACGAGAGGGGATCGCCGTGGTCGGCGTGGCATCCACCAGCGCCGACGCAATTGCGCGGGTCGACGATCTCCGCCCGGATGTCACGCTCATCGACATCGACTTGGGCCACGAAAGCGGCTTCGATCTCGCGCGGCGACTTGACGGAGCAAGCTACACACAGCGGCCCAGCGTGATCTTGATCTCGGCGTACGCCGAGAAGGATTTCGCGGACATGATCGCGACTAGCCCAGCCGTGGCGTTCCTGTCGAAATCCGACATCTCAGGCAGAGCGATCCACGAGATACTCACTGGACGGACCGCCCCCGCCAACGCGGGAGGACACTAAGTCATGCATGCGATCCTGCCGTCGCTGCTGCGCCAGACGCCCCCACCCACGGCAGTGGGAGTTTTGGCTGGTATCGCGTGCGTCGTCGTGGAGACCCTCCTGCTCTTTCCGCTCCGGAACGTCGCGCCTGCAACCTCACTGGGCGTTGTTTACCTACTCGGTGTGCTGGTGGTCTCGACCGTGTGGGGTCTGGGGCCGGGGATGGCGACCGCAGTGGCCAGCGGCCTCGCCTACGACTACTTTCACCTCCCACCCTTCAATAGCTGGACGCCCATCGACAGTGCGGAATGGGTGACGCTCCCGGTCTTCCTCATCGTCGCGCTGATGGCCGGCTTCGTCGCGGAACTGGCGCGGTCACGGGCCACCGAGGCCGATGAGCACCGCCGGGCGGCCGACCTCGCAGCCGAGCTCGCCCACCTCCTGCTGCGCGCGGAGAACCCACGCTCGGCGCTACCGACGGCCTCACGCTGCCTGGCGCAGACGCTCAAACTGCCATACGCGGCGATCGAGCTCAAGGTGCTCGCCGCCGACGAGCGCCGTTCGGCGCTTCCGCTACGGAACGGCGCC
>JAOPYO010000420.1 GCA_025964575.1 Actinomycetes bacterium | reverse complement strand
GCCACGCCGCAGGCACCAAGATCCCGGCGGCGGACATCGCGGTCTACCATCTGCCCGTGCTGGTCCCGCTCGTCCTGGGCGGACTGGTCATCGCGACAGCGGGCGCGCTGCTCCCCGCCGGCTGGGCCGCCCGAACCCGCACCGCGACCGCCCTACGCACCGAATAGCCGGCCCCCGGGAGGAGATCCGGAATGCCGGATCTTCTCCCGGCCGGTGTGCGGCGAGCTAACGCACCAGCTTGTCGAGGCGGATCGGGAGGTCGCGGATCCGGACGCCGGTGGCGTGGTGCACCGCGTTGGCTACCGCCGCGGCGGTGCCGACGATGCCGATCTCGCCGATGCCCTTGCTCCCCATCGGGTTGAGGTCCGGGTCGTCCTCCTCGACCCAGATCGCCTCGATGTCGCGTACGTCCGCGCAGGCCGCGACGTGATATTGGGCGAAGTCGCGATTGAGATAGTCGCCGAACTCGCGGTCCATGATGCTCTCCTCGAACAGCGCCATCGACATGCCCATGGTCATGCCACCGATGAACTGCGAACGCGCGGTCTTCGGATTGATGATCCGGCCGGCGGCGAACACCCCGAGCAGCCGCAACACCCGTGCCTCCCCGGTGTCCACGTCCACGCCGACCTCGGCGAACTGGGCGCCGAAGGCGTGCCGGGAGAGTCGCCGCTGCGCACCGATCTCCTCGGTGGTGTCGGCACTCGCTTCCCTACCGGCCTCGGGCAGGTCGAGTCCGTTCATCAGCGCCTCGCAGGCCCGGACCACGGCGGTGCCCCACGAGGCGGTGCCCATCGACCCGCCGGCCAGTGAGGCGGTGGGCAGCGCGCTGTCACCGATCTCCACCCGGACCCGATCCGGTGAGCTACGCAGCGTGTCGGCGGCGATCTGGGTGAGCACCGTTCGAGCTCCGGTGCCGATGTCCGCGGCGGCGATCCGTACGGTGAACCGGCCGTCCGGATGGGCCTGGGCGGTCGCCTGGGAGGGGCGGCGGTAGACCGGATAGGTGGACGCCGCCACCCCGGTCCCGATCAGCAGCCCGTCCTGGCGCCGGACCCCGGGCGTGGGGTCCCGGTCGGCCCAGCCGAACCGCCGCGCTCCCTCGCGCAGGCACGCCACCAGGTTCCGGGAGCTGAACGCCAGACCGCTCTCCGGATCCACGTCAGGCTCGTTGCGGATCCGCAGCTCGACCGGGTCGATCTGGCACGCGATCGCCAGCTCGTCCATCGCCGCCTCCAGCGCGAACATCCCCGGGCACTCGCCCGGCGCGCGCAACCAGGACGGCGTCGGGACGACGAGCCGGACCAGCCGGTGGGTGGTACGCCGATGGGGCGCGGCGTACATGACCCGGGTCGGTGTGGTCGTCTGCTCGGCGAACTCGGTGATCGTGGAGCTCTGCTCGAACGCGTCGTGCACGATGGCGGTCAGCCGCCCGTCGACGTTCGCGCCGAGCCGTACCCGCTGAATCGTCGGGGTGCGGTAGCCGGTCACGGCGAACATCTGCTGCCGGGTCACGGCGAGCTTCACCGGGCGGCCGACATGCCTGGCGGCCAGCGCCGCGATGACCACGTACGGCCAGGGGCCGCCCTTGGACCCGAAACCCCCGCCCACGTGCGGAGAGACCACGCGGACGTTCGCGGGCGGCACGCCGAACAACGGTGCGACCGTCTCGCGAACCCCCGACGCCCCCTGGGTGGAGTCGTAGAGCGTCAGTGCGTCCCCGTCCCACACGGCGACCGTGGCATGCGGCTCCATCGGGTTGTTGTGCTCCGCCGGCGTGCTGTACATCGCGTCCACCAGGACCGGGGCCACGCTGAGGGCGGTGTCCGGATCGCCCTGCTCGGTGTCGGTCGGGTAGTTCGGGTTGACCCATGCCGGCCGGTACATATTCGGATGGTCGGCGCGCAGCCGTACATCGTGATCTTCGGCTGTGTACTCCACCTGCAGCAGCCGCGCCGCTTCCTTGGCGTCCTCGAACGTCTCGGCCACCACGACCGCGACGTACTGGCCCCGGTATGCCACCTGTGGAGATTGGAACACGGCCAGGTCGGCG
Source organism: Actinomycetes bacterium (assembly GCA_025964575.1). Classification (GTDB taxonomy): domain Bacteria; phylum Actinomycetota; class Actinomycetes; order Streptosporangiales; family Streptosporangiaceae; genus Actinomadura_E. The sequence goes on along the minus strand of JAOPYO010000420.1, from coordinate 29,080 downwards.
TTGTCGGAGGGAGCCAGCCTGGGTGCGTTGCCGTACCAGATCGCGGCGATCACTCCGGGGCGCTCCAGCACGGCGGCGACGTCGACCGCGCGGATCTCGCCACGGGCGATGGCCGCCTGCACGGGTACGGCGTAGGTCAGGTCCGCGGGGAAGTTCTCGAAGGCGTACCGGGCCCGCCCGGTGACCTTCTCCAGGCCTTCGACCCGGTCCAGCGCCGAACCGGCGTACCTCATTCCCACCGTGGTCATAGGGGCACCTCCTCGGCCAGGTCGGTGAGGATACGGACCAGCACGTTGCGGGCGAGCGGCACCTTGAACCCGTTGTCCCGCAGCGGGCGCGCCTGGCTGAGCTCGAGGTCCGCCGCCCGCCCGAACTCCGCCGAGGTGGCCGCCGCACCGCGCAACGCCGACTCTGCCTGCTCCGCCCGCCATGGCACGTGCGCGACGCCGCCCAACGCGATCCGGCAGTCCCGCACCACGCCGTCGTCCACGTCCAGCGCCACCGCCACCGACACCACCGCGAACGCGAACGACGCTCGGTCGCGCACCTTGCGATAGCGCGACCGGGTCGCGAACGGCAGCGGGGGCAGCTCCACCGCGGTGATCAGATCACCTGGTTCGAGCACGGTGTCGCGGTCCGGCTCATCGCCCGGCAGCCGGTGCAGCCCCGGCATCGGCACGGTGCGCGAACCATGCCGCCCCTCCACGTGCACGATCGCTCCAAGCGCGGCGAGCGCGACGGCCATGTCCGACGGGTGGGTGGCCACGCAGCTGCTGGAGTGCCCGACGATGGCCAAATTTCGGTGGTCGCCCTCAAGTGCGGGGCAGCCCGAGCCGGGCCGCCGCTTGTTGCACGGTTTGGAGGTGTCCTGGAAGTAGGAGCAGCGGGTGCGTTGCAGCAGGTTGCCGCCGACCGTGGCCATGTTGCGGATCTGGCCCGAGGCCCCCGAGAGCACCGCCTGAGCGAGCACCGGGTACCGCCTTCGTATCAGCGGGTCCGCGGCCAGGTCGCCATTGCGCACTCCGGCTCCGATCCGGAGCCCGCCACCGGCGCTCTCCTCGATCGTGGCGTCGACGACGCGGGTGACGTCCACCAGCATTTCGGGCGAGACCACGCCGAGACGCATCAGGTCCACCAGGTTCGTGCCGCCGCCCAGGTACACGGCGTTCGGCCGCTCACTCAACGTCGCCACAGCCGACGGCACGTCGGTGGCTCGCTCATAGGCGAAGGGCCTCATCGCCCCGCCTGCCCGATGGCCGCGACGATGTTGACGTAGGCGCCGCAGCGGCAGAGATTGCCGCTCATCCGCTCACGGATCTCCGCGTCGTCGAAATGCGGCGCGGCACTCATGTCCGGGGTGACCACGCTGGGCCATCCCGCCGCGAACTCGGCCAGCATGCCGACCGCCGAGCAGAGCTGCCCCGGTGTGCAGTACCCGCACTGGAAGGCGTCGTGTTCGATGAACACGGCCTGCAACGGGTGCGGTGTGTCGCCGTCGGCCAGCCCCTCCACCGTGGTGATCTCCCGGTCGTCCAGGGTCACCGTCAGCGCCAGGCAGGACTTCACCCGCCGCCCGTCCAGCAGCACCGTGCACGCCCCGCACTGCCCGTGGTCACAGCCCTTCTTCGCCCCGGTCAGTTCGAGCTGTTCGCGCAGGGTGTCCAGGAGTGTCTCCCGGGTGTCCACGGTGATCGGATACTGGTCCCCGTTGACCGACAGCCGGACGTCCACCGTCACGGGAGCCGAGATCGGAATGTTCGTGTCGCCGTTCACCTGCGCTGCCCTACCCGCACGTTTCTGCGGATATTCTCAGCATTCGCCAACGGATGTTTGACCCCGCCCCCGGGAGCGTCCCGGGGGCGGGGCGGCGGCTCGGCTACTTCAGGGAGAAGGAGGCGAGCCGCAGGTCACCGGAGAACACCAGGTAGACGTCGTGACGGCCACTGGCCCCGCTCAGCGAGGCGGTTGTGGACGCGTAGGTGTAGACGTCACCGGTGGAGGCGACCGTGGCGGTGCCGACCACGGGGCCGGTCGGCGAGTCGAGCCGGATCTGGATGGATCCGTCCCCAGCACCGGCCTTGGCGGTTTGGGCCGTGAAGGCCGTGGCCTTCAGATCGGCACCCGCGAACTTGATCCAGTTACCGGTGGTCGCGCCCACGGCGTCCCCACTGACCTTGGACTCGTCGACGAGTTTGACGCCGGAGTAGTCGTCGGAGTCGACCCCGCGGGTCTCCTTGGCGAGGTTCCTGGCCGGAATCGTCTCACCGTGCACCCGCAGCGTCGCCCGCTGCCGGAGGTCGGTGCTGGACGCCCCGATGAGAACGTCGTAGGCACCGGACTCCACCACGGATTTGTTGCGCGTCACGTCCCAGTGGCCCAGGTCCGCGGCGCGCACCGTCAGGTCGACGGTCTTCTTCTGACCGGCGTTCAGGTGCACCCGCTGGAAGGTCCGCAGCTGCTTGACCGGCTGCTTGTCCCGTGAGGTGCGCTGGTGGGTGTAGAGCTGGACCACTTCGTCACCGGCGAGCTTGCCGGTGTTGGTGACGTCCACGTGCACGGTGACCGTGCCATTGCGGTCCACCGAGCCCGAGCTGAGCTCGGGCCTGCCGTACTGGAACGTGGTGTACGACAGTCCGTGGCCGAAGGAGTAGAGCGGGTCGCCCTGGTAGTAGAGGTAAGTCCGGTTCGACTTGATGATGTCGTAGTCGAGGATGCTGGGCAGTTCGTTGTCGGACCTGTACCACGTCTGGGTCAGCCGTCCGGACGGGTTGACGTCACCGAACAGCACGTCGGCGATGGCGTGTCCGGTCTCCGCGCCCGCGTGGGTGGTCCACAGCAGAGCCGGCACGTTCGCCTGCTCCCAGTTGAGCGTTGTCGGGTAGCTGTTCTCCACCACCACGACGGTCTTCGGGTTCGCCTTGAGCACCGCCTTGACCAGTGCCTCCTGGCCCTCGGCCAGGTTCATGTCCTTGCGGTCATGGTCCTCACGGCCGTTGATGAACGGCATGCTGCCGACCACCACGACCGCAGCGTCGGCGCCGGTCACGGCCTTGACCGCACCGTCCACGCCACTGCTGACGACGTCCTTGGAGAACGTCGAGGCGTCGTCCTTCGTGGTCAGCACCAGCGTGCCGTCGTCGCTCGCCTTGAGGTAGTTCTTGGTGCCGAACCAGGAGGCCTCGGTCTCGTATCCGGCGTACCGGAAGAGATAGTCGCCGTTGGACTGCTTCTCCAGCTTGAACTGCTGCTGGACGAACCAGCCGTTCGGCTGGTCCTGGTCGTTCTTGAAGTTGCTCCAGTTGTAGCCGACGTACTTGCCGTTGGCGGCGCTGCGCAGGGTGAGCACACCGCTGCCCCAGTCGAAGGCGTCGAACTGCTCGGTGGCGCCCGCGGTGGTCGCGCTCTCCTTGAGCACCGCGCCATCGCCGGTGCCGGCGGTGACGTACTTGCCGGTCTTCACGTCCTTGAGCGCGATCCGGTCGGCGCCCTCGCTGGAGGTGACGGTGCCGCCCGCGCCGAGCCGCTCCTTGATGCCCTGCTCAGGCGTGACCTTGTACGGGAGCGAACCGGAGTACCAGTCGGTGTAGAGGGTGTTGGAGAGCGGTCCCACCACCGCGACCTTCTTGTCCTTCGCCGCGTTGAGCGGGAGGGTCTGTCCCGAGTTCTTCAGCAGCACCGCCGCCTCGGCGGCCGTCTTGCGGGCCAGCTGCTGGTTGGCCGTGCTGTTGATGGCGGACGCCGTGATCTTGGCGTACGGGCCGCCGCCCGGGTCGAGGTCGCCCAGCCGGACCCGGATCGACAGGATGTGCCGGACCGCGGTGTCCACATCGGACACCTTGAGCAGCCCCTGTGACAGCGCCGCCTTGACGGCCGTGGCCGTCTTCGTGCCGTCGGTGTCGTCGACCGTGAAGCTGTCCAGCCCCGCCTTGATCACCGCGGCGTCCGCCTCGGCCTGGGTGGCGTAGTAGCCCTCCGCGCCGGTGAGATTGGTCGGCGCTCCCGCGTCACTGACGTTGAGCAGATCCTTCTTGGTCCAGGACCGCACGACACCGTTCAGGTCCGGGTTGACCGTGTTCGGCCGCCCGTTGACCAGGTTGTAGGAGGCCATGACCCCGGTCGCCGCGTCCGCCGAGATCGCCGGCTTGAACGCCGCCCGGTCGTACTCGTTGAGCACCCGCGGGGGCAGCATGGACGAGCTGGTACCGCGGTCGACCTCGTTGTTGTTGGCGAGATAGTGCTTGAGGACGGGTGCGGCCTTCAGGTAGTTCGGGTTGTCACCCTCGATGCCCTTGCCGTACGCGGTGGAGATCGCGCCGGTCAGCGTGGGGTCCTCGGAGTAACCCTCCTCGTTGCGTCCCCAGCGCGGGTCACGCAGCAGGTTCACCACGGGTGCCCACAGCTGGACACCCCAGACGGCTGGATTCACCGAGTTGTATCCGCGGGCCTCGTCACCCACGGCGGAGCCGACCTTCTTGATCAACGCCGGATCCCAGGTGCTCGCCAGGCCGACGGCCTGTGGGAACACCGTGCCCTTGGCGGTGACGACGGCACCCTTGTTGGCGACGTCGGTGGACCAGGCGACGCCGTGCAACGCCTCGGTGCCGGTCTTGAACGCCGGGACGCCCAGGCGCGGGATGGCCGGCTCGTACTGATGCAGCAGCGAGATCTTCTCGTCCAAGGTCAGCCGTCCGAGCAGGTCGGCGACCCGCTTGCTCAACGACAGGTTCGGATCCTGAAAGGGATACGACTGCCGGGCCTGCGCCGGACCCGCCGTGGCGAGCGGGGCGAGCAGGGCCAGTGCCACAGCAGGCACCAGCCCACGGACCCGTCGCAACGTGCCTGGAGGTCCGCCGGTCTTTCCAATGGCGCGGTTGACTTTCACAACAACGATCTCCTCGAGCCGTCGAAGCGCTTCGATGACGCTTGTGCGCCACCGGTTCTCCCCCGAGTCAGTGGTGTGGGAGCCAGGTCAGGGTGGGAGCCAGATCAGGGGTGGGTCAGGCGCCCGTTCGGCGCGGTGCGGTGCTGGCCCTCGGGGTCAGCCTGGGCGGCAGCAGGGTGGCGTCGGGCACGTCGCGGTCGCCGAGCTTGGCCATGATCAGTTCGACCGCCTGCTCCCCCAGCTCCGCGGCCGGCATGGCGATCGAGCTGACCGGGGTCGGCAGCCGCTCGGCGACCTCGTCCGGGCAGATGGCGACGATGGACATATCCTCCGGGACCCGCAGGCCGGCCGCCTTAAAGGCAGCCTCCAGCGGCTCCACGATGGGCTCGTTGTGGACGACCACGGCGGTGAGGTCCGGATGCTCGCGCAGCAGCCGGGCCGCCAGCTCGCGGGCGGCCTCGGCCGTGGACTCGCAGGGGTCCAGCGTGACGGTCAGCTCGTGGCGGCGGGCAGCGGCGAAGAAGCCGTCGGCCACCCGCTGGGCGTATCCGGTCTCCCGCTCATAGACCTCGGGCGGCGACCCGATCAGGCCGACGCGCTGGTGCCCGAGGCCCGCGAGATGATCGACGCAGAGCTCACCGGCGGCCCGGAAGTCGAGGTCGATGCAGGTGAGGCCGGCTGCCTCCTCGGGGAAGCCGATGAGCACCGACGGACGGTCCAGAGAACGCAGCATGGGCAGCCGCTCGTCGTGCATCTGCACGTCCATCACGATGACGGCGTCCACGAGGGCGCTGTCGGCGACGCGCCGGACTCCCTCGTCCCCCTCCTCCTGGGTGAGCAGCAGGACGTCATGGTCATGTCCCCGGGCCGTGGTGACGACGGAGATCGCGATCTGCATGACGACGGGAACGCCGACGCCGGTCCGTAGCGGCATGACCAGGGCGAGCACGTTGGAGCGGCTGCTGGCCAGTGCCCGGGCCCCGGCATGCGGGCGGTATCCCAGCTCTCGGATGCTGCTCTCCACCCGGCGCCGGGTCTCCTCGGAGATCGAGCGCTTACCGCTCAGCACATAGGAGACCGTGCTGGGCGACACACCGGCATGCCGGGCGACATCAGCGATCTTGACCAATTCAGCTCTCCTGGAACCCGTTGGCGGAGATGGCCTCGCGATACCAGTGCGCGCTGTCCTTCCAGGTGCGCCGCTGGGTCTCGTAGTCCACATGGATCACACCGAAACGCTTGCTGTAACCGTAGGACCATTCGAAGTTGTCCAGGAGCGACCACGCGAAGTAGCCCCGAACGTCCACTCCCGCGCCGATGGCCCGCTCGACCGCTCCCACATGATCGCGCAGGTAGTCGATCCGGCGGACGTCGCGCACCCGCCCGTCGGGGTCCACCTCGTCGTCGAAGGCGGCACCATTCTCGGTGATCATAAGCGGCTGGCCTGGGTGGTCGCGGTGCAGCCGCAGCAGCAGGTCGGTCAGGCCGGTGGCGTCGATGCTCCACCCCATCTCGGTGTACGGGCCCGGCTGTGGCACGAACTCGATGTCGTCGCAGCCCACCCAGGGTGAGCCCGCCCCGTCGCCGTGCCCGTCCGCCGTGGCCCGGGGCGACGCGCCGTCCCAGACGCGGACGAGGGTGGGCGCGTAGTAGTTGACGCCGAGCACGTCGAGCGGTGCCGCGATGGTGGCCTCATCGCCGTCATGCACGAACGACCAGTCGGTGATCCCGGCCGTGTCGGCCAGCAGATCCGCCGGGTAGGCGCCCTCCAGCATCGGGCCCAGAAAGACCCGGTTGGCGACCCCGTCGATCCTCCGTACGGCCTCCGCGTCCGCCGGGGTCACGCCCCGTACTACGTGCAGGTTCAGCGTGACCGAGTGCTGTGCCGTGGGCGCCACCACCGACCGCAGCGCGCGGTTGGCCAGACCGTGCGCCAGGTTGAGGTGGTGGGCGGCGGCCAGTGCCGCGGCGGGTTCGGTACGGCCCGGAGCGTGCACGCCCGCGGCGTTCCCCAGGTAGGCCGAGCACCAGGGCTCGTTGAGCGTCGTCCAGGTGTGCACCCGGTCGCCCAGCGCCTGACCGATCGCCTGGGCGTAGTCGGCGAAGCGCAGCGCCGTGTCCCGGGCCGGCCAGCCGCCGGCGTCCTCGAGATCCTGCGGCAGATCCCAGTGGTAGAGCGTGGCGACCGGGGCGATGCCGCGTTCCAGCAGGCCGTCGACCAAGCGCGAGTAGAAGTCCACCCCGTCCGCGTTGAGCCGGCCGCCGGGCAGCACCCGGGACCAGGAGATCGAGAACCGGTAGGCCTTCAGGCCCAGCTCGCTCATCGCCGCGACGTCTTCAGGCCACCGGTGGTAGTGGTCGGCGGCCACGTCACCGGTGTCACCGTTCTGGACCAGACCCGGCGTATGGCTGAAGGTGTCCCAGATGGACGGCGCGCGGCCGCCTTCTCCCGCCGCCCCCTCGATCTGGTAGGCGGCGGTGGCCGCCCCCCAAACGAAACCTTCTGGAAAAACGCGTAGCTGCTCGGCACTCATGCGATCCCCCTGATCACCAGCGTGTTCTGTACGGCACGGATGAGCAGCCCGTGCTCGTGCTCCGTCGCCGAGCCTCCCTCGACCGAGTCGCAAGACCGGACACCGGCCAGCAGCACCTGCCAGCCCTCCGTGGCCCCTGACGAGTCGACCTGGACGACGGTGCCGTCCCGGGAGGTCGTGAAGGTCGCGGCCACGTCTCCAGTGACCGTCGGGACCTCGGTCGTGACGCGGGCACCGTCGGCGAGCTCGTACACCTGCAGCGTCACCCCATCGGCGTAGTCGTAGTCGGGTCGGTCCTCGACGGCGCCGACCGGGATGACCGAGCCTGGCCGGGCGAGCAGCGGCACGCTCAGTGCGTCGTGCCGCTCGCTCACCCAGCGCGGGCCCTCGATCCGCTCGCCGGTGCGGACGTGGGTCCAGGTGCCCTCGGGCACGTAGTAGGAAACCTTCCCGTCGGCGGAGAAGACCGGCGCGACGAGCAGGTCGTCACCGAGCATGTACTGGCGCTCGAGATGGGTACAGGCGGGGTCGTCCGGGAACTCCAGGACCATGGCGCGCATCATCGGCAGGCCTTCGCCATGGGCCTGACCGGCGGCACCGGCGAGATACGGCATGAGGCGCAGTTTGAGCCGGGTGAAGTACCTCAGCACGTCGACGGCCTCCTCGTCGAACAGCCATGGCACCCGGTAGGAGCCGCTGCCGTGCAACCGGCTGTGCGAGGAGAGCAGGCCGAAGGCGATCCACCTCTTGAAGAGCGCCGGGTCGGGGGTGCCCTCGAAGCCACCGATGTCGTGGCTCCAGTAGCCGAACCCGGACAAGCCCAGCGAGAGCCCACCCCTCAGGTTCTCCCCCATCGCCACAAAGGTGGACTCGCAGTCGCCGCCCCAGTGGACCGGGAACTGCTGTCCTCCGGCCGTGGCGGAGCGGGCGAACAGGATGGCCTCGCCGTCCCCGCGACGCTTGCGCAGCAGTTCGAAGACCGTCTCGTTGTAGAGGTAGGCGTAGTAGTTGTGCATGCGCTCCGGGTCGGAGCCGTCGAAGTACTCCACGTCGGTCGGGATGCGCTCGCCGAAGTCGCTCTTGAAGCAGTCGACTCCCATCTCCAGCAGCGCGTCCAGCTTCCCGGCGTACCACTCGCGCGCCTCGGGGTTGGTGAAGTCCACCACCGCGTTGCCCGGCTGCCAGTGGTCCCACTGCCAGACGTCGCCGTTCGGCCGCTTGAGCAGATACCCCCTGGCCTTGCCCTCCTCGAAGAGGGGCGAGCGCTGCGCGATGTACGGATTGATCCAGACGCAGATCTTGAGGCCCTTGGCCTTCAAACGTTCCAGCATGCCGCGCGGGTCCGGGAAGGTCCGGCGATCCCACTCGAAGTCGCACCAGTTGAATTCACGCATCCAGAACGTGTCGAAGTGGAAGACGCTGAGCGGCAGGTCGCGCTCGGCCATCCCGTCGATGAAGCTGGTGACGGTCGCCTCGTCATAGGAGGTGGTGAAGGAGGTGGACAGCCACAGTCCGTACGACCAGGCGGGCAGCCGGGCCGGGCGGCCGGTCAGCGCGGTGTACTTGCGCAGGATGTCCTTGGGCGTGGGCCCATAGATGACGAAGTACTCCATCGTCTGGCCGGCGACGCTGAACTGCGTCCGCGACGCCGCCTCCGAGGCGACCTCGAAGGACACGTTTCCGGGGTGGTTGACGAAGACCCCGTAGCCCGCGTTGGTCAGGACGAACGGCACGTTCTTGTACGCCTGCTCGCTGGCCGTGCCGCCGTCGGCGTTCCAGATGTCGACGGTCTGGCCGTTCTTGACCAGCGGGCCGAAGCGCTCACCGAGCCCGTAGACATAGTGATCGACCCCCAGGTCCAGCTGTTCACGGACGTAGTGGCCGCCGTCGGCGGTGTCCATGATGGCGGCGGCCTTGAAGCCGCTGCCGGTCAGGACGCGTCCTCCGGCGAGGAAGTCGACCCGCCATTGCTCCCCTCGGTTCACCCTGACCGTCAGCTCACCCGAGGTGAGGGTGGCCTCGGCATCGCCGATGGACACCTCCGCCTCGGCCACCCCGTCCTGGTGCAACTCGAACCTGGGCAGTCTCGGAACCTCGCCGGAGAAATGCGTGATCTTCACTCCGATGACGTCCGCCATGGGAGCGGAGTAGTCCAGCGTGATCAACGGGCCCTTGAGCAGGTCGCCACGGTGCCGGATGTGTTGCACCGGAGCGTGCACGGTCAGCGAACCGTTACCTTCTGTGACGTCGAGTACCTCGGCCGGATACGAAGGGTGAACGCCTTCGCGCATCAACCAGTAGCCATCGGTGAACTTCATCGCGAGTGATTCCTTATTTGATGGCGCCGGCAGTGATGCCGCGCGACAGAGTGCGCTGGAAGATCAGGAAGAAGACGATGGCCGGAATGATGCCCAGCAGCGCCGAAGCGCTGGTCATCGTGGCGTCCATCATTTTTTCGCCTTGCAGAACACCTAGCGAGACCGGAACCGTCTGGTTGTCATTCGAGATCAGCAGGACCATCGGCAGGAAGAACTCGTTCCAGGTCCAGATGAAGAAGAAGACGAACAGCACGGCCAGCGTGGGCCTCGTGACCGGCACGACGACCCGCCACAGCACCCGCCACTTCCCCGCTCCGTCGATCTCCGCGGCCTCGATGATCTCCCGTGGGAAGGTCGACAGGACCGACGACAGCAGATAGGTGCCGAAGGCGCTCTGGATGACGGTGAAGATGATGATCACGCTGAGCCTGGTGTCGTAGAGGTTCAGCTTCTTCGCCAGGAAGTAGAGCGGGTAGACCAGCCCCTCCTGCGGCAGCGTGTTGCCCACCAGGAAGAGCACCAGGATCCAGAGCCTGCCCTTGATCCGGCCGATGCCCAGCGCGTAGGCGTTGAGGACCGACAGCAGCACCGCGAGGACGGCGACGGAGCCGCTGATCAGGATGCTGTTCCAGAGTTTCTTGCCGAAGTCGACGCGGTTCCAGAAATCCTTGATGCCCTGGAGATAGAGGCCTTTCGGCAGGCTCAGCGGACCGTGCGCCGAGTACTCGGTCGGCGACTTGATGGCGTTGATGGTGACGATGCCGAACGGAACCAGCATCACGACGGCCAGCACGGCGAGCGAGAGCAGGACCACGTAGGTGGAGGGATTGCGCCGCCGTCTGGTCTTGAGCGGCGTCTTGAGCGGCGTCTTGAGCGGCGTTTTGGCGGAAATCGTGGTCATGGTCAGCGCCCCTCATTCTCGCCGCGGCTCTGCACCCACAGGAAGACCGCGGTGAGCACCAGGATGATCAAAGTCAGCACGGTGGCGATGGCGGCGCCATAGCCCACCTGGGTCTTCTCGAAGAAGTTCTGGAACGAGAAGTACGAAGGCACGTTCGTCGCCCCGCCGGGGCCGCCCCGCGTAAGGACGTAGATCGGTGCGAACACCTTCAGCGCGGCGATGCTGGAGGTCAGCAACACCACGTAGAGCTCCGGCTTGATCTGCGGAACGGTGATGTGCCAGAACTTCCGCAGCCAACTGGCGCCGTCCATCTCGGCCGCCTCGTACAGCGAGGGGTCGACCCGCTGCAGACCCGACATGAAGATCACGACCGGATAGCCGACCTGGAACCAGATCAGCACGCCCGCCACGCTGTAGAGCGCGATGTTCGGATCACCCAGCCAGTCCTGAGTGAACGACTTCAGGCCGACATCGGTGAAGAACTTGTTGAGCGCGCCATTGTCGGGGCTCAGGATCCAGCTCCACACGATGCCGACGACCGCGATGGGCAGGATCTGCGGCAGGTAGATGCAGGCCCGGATGACGGCGGCCGTACGCGGGCCGAACCGCTTGGCGATGAGGTCGAACAGCGAGTAGGCGAGGATCAGCCCGATGACGGTCGGAATGATCGCCATCGCGATGAGCAGCACCACGTTGTGTTCGAACGACGACCAGAACATGTCGTCGGACAGCAGCTTCTGGTAGTTGCTCAGGCCCGTCCAGGTCGGCGAGCCGACTCCCTGCCAATCGGTGAAGCTGATGCCGATGTTCATGACGAACGGCACCCCGATGACGCCGATGAACAGCAGCGTGCTGGGGATCAGGAAGAGCGCGTACGACGTCCGGCCGGACCGGGGGCGGGGGCGACCGGACCGGTCTGAGGCCGATCGCGGCAGCAGGGCCGAGGATCGCCGGGCGACCGGCGGCGAGGACTGCGTCGCGCTCGCGGGACGGGTCATGGAAGAAGCCTTTCGCCGGTACAGGAAGGCGGCAGGTGTGCTGTGGGAGACGGGGCGGTGCGCGGACCGGCGCACCGCCCCTCGGGGCGCGCTACTTACCGGGGATACCGGCGTCATAGGCCTTCTGGAGACCGTCGAGGACCTTCGTCGGCGTCTCGCTGCCGTTGATGAGCTTCTGGACCTGCGACACGAGGACGTCGTAGAAGCCAGGGACCGGCCAGTCCGGGTAGTACGCCAGCCCGTTGGCACCCGCGACGGTGTTGAAGTTCTGGATCAGCGCCTTGGACTTCGGGTCGGTGATCGCCGCGGGATCGGCCGCGACGGGCACACCGCCGTTGTTGCCGAGCGCGTTCTGGCTGGCCTTGTTCATCGTGATGTTGATGAAGTCCTCGGCCAGCGTCTTGTTCTTCGAGCCGGACGGAACGACCCAGATGTTGCCGCTCGAGCCGAGGGTCATGGAGCTACCCGGGAAGCGGAACGTGTCCCACTGGAACTTGATCTCCTTCTGGAACCGGCCGTACCACCAGCTGCCGGAGAAGATCATCGGGAACTTGCTCTGCTCGAAGGCGACGCCCGCGTCCTCCGCCTTGGTGCTGGCCGAGGTCTTGCTGATGTAGCCCTTCTTCACCCAGTCGGCAAAGGTGTTCGCGGCGTACGTCCACACGGCGTCATGGAAGTCGACCTTGCCGGTGTACCGCTCGTAGCTGTCGACCCAGGTGCGGTCGGCCTTGCTCAGCGCGAGCTGGTAGAGGTACTGCTGTGCCAGGTACTCCGCGCCGGCGTTGGCCAGCGGGGTAATGCCCTTCTTGGCGAAGGCGTCCAGGGCGGCGGTGAACTCGTCGAAGGTGGTGGGTACCTTGACACCGTTCTTGGCGAACAGGTCCTTGTTGTAATAGACCATGAGGAACTCGCCGTAGTTCGGGATGCCGTACCACTTGCCCGAACCCATCACGCCCTTGGTGTCATAACGCCCGGTGGTCTGGAGATCGGCGCCGAGCATCTTGTCCCAGCCGTACTTGGTGACGGCGGGCGTCAGGTCGGCGAGCAGGCCCTGCTTGGCCAGCAGTCCCGCGGTGGCGTTGCCCTTGTTGTACTCCATGACGTCGGGGGCGTCCTTGGAGTTGAGGACCATCGCCGCCGTCTTCTGGATCTGCTCGAAGCCCTTCTCCTCGAACTTCACCGTGACGCCCGGATGGGTCTGCTGGAACTCCTTGATCGCCTGATTCCAGGCGATGCCCATCGCACTGTCGGCACCCTCGTAGTGCCAGAGCTTGAGCACCTTGCTGCTGGAGCCCTTGCCGGAGCCCGACGACCCTCCGCACGCGGCCAGGACCACGGAACCGGCGGCGATCGCTGCGACCAGCGCCGTTCCTCTTCTCACCTTGAACATTCGGGTTCCTCCAGGGGGTGGGGCGAAGGGTATGTCCCTGGCCGCCGGGGTGCGACCAGCGTCGGTACAACTCCCCCGAGCTTTGGTGTCGAAGCGCTTCGACGGGTTGCCACCGGGACGTCGGGCGAAAGGCGTGATGGTGAATCGCGCGGAAACACTTTCCGTCCGAGTGCTGTCGAAGCGCTTCGATTGCAGCGATGTTAAACCCTGGTGACGTGCGGCACAATGGGTGTTCCGCAAATTTGTGGGAGCCCTCCCACCGCAGATGGCAGGGCTCCCACAGTCACGACCGCTCAGATCTCAGACCTGTGGCAGGACCTCGGAGGCGATCAGCTCGATGTGCTCCAGATCGGAGAGGTCGAGCGTCTGCAGATAGATCCGCTCACATCCGAGTTCGCCCCACTGGCCGATCTTGTCGACCAGCTCGGCCGGAGTGCCCGCCAGCCCGCTCGCCCGCAGGGTCTCCACATCGTTCCCGATGGCGTCCGCGCGCCGCTTGACCTCCGCGTCGTCCCGGCCACAGCACACCGTCTGAGCCGCCGAGTAGATCATCGGTTTGGTCCGCCCCGCCTCCGTGCAGGCGGCACGGACCCGGTCGAAGGCCTCGCCGGTCTCGGCGAGCGAATGGAACGGCACGTTGTACTCGTCCGCCCACCGGGCGGCCAGCTGCGGGGTCCGCTTGGCGCCGAAGCCCCCGATCAGGACGGGCGGTCCACCCTGCTGTGCCGGCTTGGGCAGCGCGGGCGAGTCGGCCAGCCGATAGTGCTTCCCCTCGAACGAGTAGGTCTCACCGAGCAGCGTTCCCCACAGCCCAGTGACGATCTCGAGCTGCTCCTCCAGCCGCTCGAACCGCTCTTTCAGGCTGGGGAACGGAATCCCGTACGCGGTGTGCTCGGCGTCGTACCAGCCCGTACCAAGACCGAACTCGACCCGCCCGCCGCTCATCTGGTCGACCTGGGCAACCGAGATCGCCAGCGGGCCGGGCAGCCGGAAGGTCGCCGCGGTGACCAGTGTGCCCAGCTTGATCCGGCTGGTCTCGCGGGCCAGCGCGCCCAGGGTGATCCAGGAATCGGTCGGCCCCGGCAATCCGGAGCCACCCATGATGGCCTGATAGTGATCAGATCGGAAGAACGCATCAAAACCGCACTCTTCGGTGGCCTTGGCGACACGCAGCAGCGTGTCGTAACTCGCCCCTTCCTGGGGCTCCGTGAAGATTCGAAGTCGCATGTCCCCATCCTCGTACAAACACCCCGGAGAACGACGACGGGGTCCTGGGACCGTCTCCGGTTCCAGGACCCCGTCATGACCCCTGGGGGCCCGCTACCCCGCTATCAGCCCCGCCTGCGCCGCGAGCGGCCGACCCGGTAGAGGATCAGGCCCGTCCCCAGCAGCACGATCACCAGGTGCAGCAGTTCTGTGGTCGGCGCGCCGGTGTTCGGCAGCCCGGTCATCCCCTGGGGCCCAGATCCGGGCCCGTATCCGGATCCGGGTCCAGATCCAGGTCCACATCCGGGTCCATGTCCAGAGCCGGAGCCATGTTCAGAGCCGGAGCCGGGTCCAGAGCCAGAGCCGTGTCCAGATCCAGAGCCAGAGCCGTGTCCAGATCCAGATCCGGGTCCAGATCCGAGTGCAGATCCGGGTGCAGATCCGGGTGCAAATCCACATCCGGGTCCGGATTTGAACACGGTCCGCGCCTCGGGTATCGCCGTCACCTTGGTCTGGCTGTTGGCATGGTTGTTGGCCTCATTGGTGTCGATCGTCGATGTGGTGACGTGGCTGGGCGCCTGGATGAGCGTGCCCGGCTTGAGTTGTGATCTCGCCTGGGCGTTGATCTTGATCGCACGGGTCTCGCCGGGCTGCAGAGTGCCGATATCGCAGACCAGGCCCTGTGCCTCACCCGGGGCGGCATCGCCCAGGCCATTGTTCGGCCCGTTGCCCTGCCCACGACCCTGGCCGTTGCCCTGGCCATTGGCCTGGCCAATGCCCTGGGCGGCAACCTGCCCGTTGCCCTGGGCATTCTGGCTGGTACATGCCGAGCCGTCCTGCGTCAGGAACGGCGTGGAAGTGGAGGTCAGCACCACGTTCCGGGCGGGAGTGGGCCCATTGTTGGCGACGGTGACGTTGTACGGGATCCGCTCTCCGGTCCGGATCACCGGGGGTCCGTCCTTCACCACCGACACATCGGCGGTATCGGCCACCTTCACCTGCGGGAACGGAGCCGAGGCTCGCCCCTCCTTGTTTTCGGGCGTGCTGTGCCAGGTGGCCAGGGCAGCACTGTCGATCGGCTGCCCCGCGGGGGTCTTGTCCCCCACCAGCGCGTTGATGACGCCGACCTTGCCCTCACCCGACTTGAGCGAGCCGAGCTCGCAGATCGCGGCGTTGTCCTTGAACGAGCAGTTCTGCTGCGCGGAGACGAACTGCAGACTGCCGGGCAATGGCGCCCTGAAGGTGACGGCGTCGGCCCGGACCGGGCCCCGGTTGCGGACCGTGAACGGCCAGCTGTAGACCTTGCCCGGCACGATCGGCACGCTGGGAGCCCTCGTGTTGATCGAGACCTTGGCGACCTCAGGCCGCACGTGCCGCCTGTGCGTGGGCCTGCTGTGCGTCGGCCACCTGTGCTGGGCGATCCGGTGCGTGGGCCACCCGTGCCGGGCGATCCGGTGCGTGGGCACGAAGTGCCGGATGGCCCGATGTCGCACCGGCCCGTCGGCACGTGCCTCATGACTGGACCCGGGCAGTTGGACGACCCCGAAGAGCGCCACCACCGCGAGGACAACGAGACTCCGAGCGCCGTGCGTGCGTCTCGATGTGTGGATCATGCTGGTTCCCCCGTGACCTGGTCAAGCATCTTGATCAGGTCTCTGTTGTAACCGCGTCCAGCACAATCTCCTAACGCCCTGTCGGCGTGTCGTCACAATAAGTGATCGACCACCGGACCGAGAAGCGGTGGTCGATCACTGCAGGCGCCCAGATCAGCCTCGGGTGAGTACCGCGAGACACTCCACGTGATGCGTCATCGGGAAGGCGTCGAAGGCCCGCAGGGACTCCAGGGTCCAGCCACGCTCGCTGAAGTAGCCCAGATCGCGGGCGAGTGTCGACGGGTCGCACGAGACGTAGGCGATCTTCCGCCCGGCCAGTGCCGCGATCTTGTCCACGACCTCACGGCCGGCGCCGGCGCGTGGCGGGTCCAGGACCACCATGTCCGCACGGCGCACCCGGGCGCCCCCGCGGTGTCCTGCCGCGTCACCGCGCTTGGCCTGGGAGCGGCCGGAGGCGCTCTCGGACTTGCCGAACTCGATCTGGTCCAGGATCTCCTCGACGTTGCCCCGCTCGATCGAGACCTGCGGCAGGTCCTTCAGGTTGAAGCGGGCGTCCCGGACGGCCAGCCCGTCCGACTCGACGCCGATGACCAGGCCGTCACGGCCCACGCGTTCGGCGATCACTCCGGCGAACAGGCCGACCCCGCAGTAGAGGTCGACGGCGATCTCGCCCGGCTTGGGAGCGAGCGCGTCGAGCACCGCGTCGGCCAGCACCTGCGCCGCGCCGGGGTGAACCTGCCAGAACCCGCTGCCGCTGACCTGCCACAGCCGGCCCGCCACCTCTTCGCGGA
The DNA here is from genome assembly GCA_025964575.1 of Actinomycetes bacterium. GTDB lineage: Bacteria > Actinomycetota > Actinomycetes > Streptosporangiales > Streptosporangiaceae > Actinomadura_E. Next base: position 12,447 of record JAOPYO010000420.1, on the reverse strand, counting down.
CGTACGGGAGGGAGCTCCCGGGCTCGGGCTTACCTCGTACGAGCCGTACCGGCACATCCAGGCGGGGAACCCGCACCGGCCGACGGTCCCGGCCGCGGCGCTCGCGGAGTACGACGACCCGGTCCCCCGTGGACGCCGAGGCGATTCCCTCCACCGAGGAGGCGCCGGGCCAGCGTTTGCGCTCGATGCCCATCATCTCGACCCCGGGGTGGGCGATCAGGCACTGGTCGACCGGCTCGATGGAGTGCCCACGGTGATGCCTCAGACCCACCGCCCCATCGCCGCGCACGGCGAACTGCACCCGGGTGCGCCAGCCCAGCCCCGGCGGCATGATCACGGGCTCGCCGTCCAGCTCGAAGTCCTGTTCGACCGGGATCTCCTCGACGAGCACCGAGCGCTCGATGCCGGCCAGCCGGCGGAGCTGCTCCTCGACCACGCTGGCCTTGAGCTTGCGCTGGGCGGGCAGCGAGGCGTGCTGCCAGTCGCAACCGCCGCATCGGCCCGGGCCGGAGAAGGGACAGGGCGCCTCGACCCGGTCAGGGGAGGCCTCCAGGATCTCGATCGCGTCGGCGCGGAGGAACTTCTTGGTCTCCTCGGTCACCCGGGCGCGGACGCGCTCACCTGGCAGGGCGTGCCGCACGAACACGACCCGGCCGGTGCCCTCGTCGTCGGGGTTGCGGGCGACGCACCAACCGCCATGGGCGACCGGCCCGACCACGAGTTCGAGCAAGATCGGCTTGGATACAGCGTCAGAAACGGCTTCAGTCACGATCCGCAACGATACCGCCGCCCGCGCGTGCACTCTCCGCCTCGGGCTCTCCGCCCTGTGGTGGACGCCGTACGGAACCGGGTCCAAGGGGCTCAGGCCGGCCCTTGAGCCGGTCGGAGGAGACCAGCTGCCACGGGACGCTGGTGACCATCACCCCCGGCTGGAACAGCAGCCGGCCCTTGAGCCGCAGCGCGCTCTGGTTGTGCAGGAGATGTTCCCACCAGTGCCCGACGACGTACTCGGGGATGAAGACGGTGACGACGTCCCGCGGGCTCTTGCGGCGGACGCTCTTGACGTACTCGAGCACCGGCCGGGTGATCTCCCGGTAGGGCGAGTCGAGGATCTTGAGCGGTACCGGCAGATCGTGCGCGTCCCAGTCCTCCTGGAGTTTGGCCGACTCTTCCTTGTCCACCGCGACGGTGATGGCCTCGAGCGTCGACGGCCGGGTGGCCCGCGCATAGGACAGGGCTCGCAGTGTGGGTTTGTGGATCTTGGAGACGAGCACGATGGCATGGTTGCGGGCCGGCAGCATGACGTCCTCGCCGGTGGGCACGAGCTCCGCGGCGATCCGGTCGTAGTGCCTGCGGATCGACCGCATCAGCAGGAACAAGATCGGCATCGCGATGCAGACGATGTAGGCGCCCAGCAGGAACTTCGTGACCAGGACGACGACCAGCACGATTCCGGTGACGAATCCGCCGAAGGTGTTGATCGCCCGCGCCGTCTTCATGTTGCGGCGTTGCGAGGGAGTGGTATCGGTCTTGAGCAAGCGGTTCCAGTGCCGCACCATGCCGATCTGGCTGACCGTGAAGGAGACGAACACGCCCACGGTGTAGAGCGGGATCAGCCGGGTCACCGACGCGTGGTAGGCGTAGATCAGCAGGCTTGCCATGGTGGCCAGGATGATGATGCCGTTGCTGAACGCCAGCCGGTCACCGCGGGTGTGCAGCTGACGGGGCAGGTAGCGGTTCTGCGCCAGCACGGAGGCGAGCACCGGGAAGCCGTTGAACGCGGTGTTGGCTGCGAGGATCAGGATCAATGCCGTCATCACGGTGACCAGGGCGAAGCCGGGCGTGAAGTTGGAGAAGACCGTATGCGCCACCTGAGCGATCACCGGGTCCTGGTCGGTGACGTCCGCACCGGTCTTGGGATCGACGAGGTGCGTGCCCTGGGCGGCGTCGGCGAACTTGGCCTTGGTGATGTAGGCCAGGGCGGTGACGCCACCGAACATGACCGACGCGACCGCGCCCAACAGCAGCAGGGTGGTCGCGGCGTTCTGGCCCTTGGGCTTCTTGAAGGCCGGTACGCCGTTGCTGATCGCCTCGACGCCGGTCAGCGCCGTACATCCGGAGGAGAACGCCCGCAGCAGGAGGAAGATGAGCGCGAACCCGCCGATGCCCGCTTCCTTGCCCTTGATGTTGTAGTCGGCGGTCTCGGCCTTCAGGTGGGTGCCGATACCGAGCCTGAAGAGTCCGTACAGCATCATGGCGATGATGGCGAACATGAACAGATAGGTCGGAATCGCAAAGGCGATGCCCGACTCCTTGAGCCCGCGCAGGTTCAGGACCGTCAGCAGCGCGATGAGAACGATCGCTACCAGCACGGTGTGCGGCTGGATGAACTTGACGAGGGCGCCGAGGTTCTCCACGCCCGACGAGACCGACACCGCGACGGTCAGCACGTAGTCGACCATCAGAGCGGCCGCCACGACCAGACCCCAGTTGCTGCCCAGGTTCTCCGTGGCGACCTCGAAGTCGCCGCCCCCGCTCTGGTAGGCCCGCACGTTCTGGCGGTACGAGGCCACGACGACCAGCAGGATGATGACGACCGCCCCTGCCACCCAGGGCGTGTAGTGATAGGTCGCCAGACCGGCGACACCGAGCGCGAGCAGGATTTCCTGGGGTGCGTAGGCCACCGACGACAGGGCGTCACTGGCGAAGACGGGAAGTGCGATGCGCTTGGGAAGGAGTTGCTCATGCCCTTGGGCGCTGCGCAGCGCCCTGCCGAGCAGGAGTCTCTTCACCAGGTCCGGAACCTTAGCCACGGAGGAGACTCTAGCCCGCCGCGTTGACGTGTCCTTTACGCGGCCGTCCATGACCTGCCGAGATCGAGCATGGCCTGCCCGGGGTAATACTTGCGCGGGCGAATGTGTAGGTTCGGACCCGTCCACGGTCAACAAGGACGGGCTGATCCACGATGCCCGGGAGGAACGGCGTGCATATCGTGATCATGGGGTGCGGGCGGGTCGGATCGACGCTCGCGCACAGCCTGGAGGACAAGGGTCATTCCGTGGCCATCATCGACCAGAGTCCCGAGGCCTTCCGCCGGCTGCGTAGCGGGTTCAAGGGCCGCCGGGTGATCGGTTTCGGCTTCGACCGGGACGTCCTGGTCGAGGCGGGTATCGAGCAGGCGAGCGCGTTCGTCGCGGTGAGCAGCGGCGACAACTCCAACATCATCTCGGCCCGGGTGGCCCGTGAGACCTTCGGCATCGACAACGTGGTCGCCCGGATCTACGATCCCCGGCGTGCCGAGGTCTACCAGCGGCTGGGCATCCCGACCGTGGCGACCGTGCGCTGGACGGCCGACCAGATGCTGCGACGGCTGATGCCCGAGGGAGCCGTACCGCTCTGGCGCGACCCGACCGGCGAGGTCAAGCTGGCCGAGGTGCAGTCCGACAAGGCCTGGGTCGGCGCCAGGGTGAGCGACCTCGAAGCCGCCGCCAAGACCCGGGTCGCCTACATCTCCCGGATGGGGGAGGCCATCGTGCCCACCGGCCAGACGGTGATCCAGGATGGCGACGTCGTGCATGTCATGGCCCGATCCAACGACATGGAACGCATCAACGACGCCCTGGCCACCCGGGTTGAAGGAGCCGAATGATGAGAGTCGCCATCGCGGGCGCCGGAGCCGTCGGGCGCTCCATCGCTCAGGAACTGCTGGAGAACGGCCACGAGGTCCTGCTCATCGACACGGACCCCAAGGCCATCAAAGTCGAGGTCGTGCCTCGGGCCGAGTGGCTGCTGGCCGACGCCTGCGAGATCTCATCGCTGGACGACGCCGCTCTCGAGCGCTGCCAGGTGGTGGTGGCCTCCACCGGTGACGACAAGGTCAACCTGGTCGTCTCGCTGCTGGCCAAGACCGAGTTCGGGGTGCCGAGGGTGGTCGCCCGCATCAACCACCCCAAGAACGAGTGGCTGTTCAACGAGTCGTGGGGCGTCGACGTCGCGGTTTCGACACCGCGCCTGCTGTCCGCGCTGGTGGAGGAGGCGGTCAGTGTCGGCGACCTGGTCCGGCTGATGACCTTCCGCCAGGGCGAGGCCAACCTGGTCGAGCTCACGCTGCCCGCGGATGCCCCGCTGAACGGTCAGCGGGTCGGTTCGGTGGCCTGGCCGCACGACACCGCCCTGGTGGCGATCCTGCGCGAGGGCCGGGTGCTCGTGCCGAACACCGACGACACCCTGGAGGCCGGCGACGAACTCCTCTTCGTCGCCACCCAGGACGTAGAAGACGAGCTGGGCGAGCTTCTCGGCTCCCACTAGCCCCTACACGCCGATCTTGAAGTGAGGGCCCTCACTTCAAGATCGGCGTTAGTTTTCAGCTGCGGGCTCCGCCATCGGCGTGGTACCCCGAGCGAGGACCCAGACCATCACCGCCAGGCCGGCGACCTGGAGTGGCCAGCCCAGCGCCAGCTTCGAGGCACCCAGCCAGCCGACCTCACCGGCGAGATAGAGCGGCCACTGCACGGCCACCCGGAGCAGGCACGGGATCAGCAGCAGCCAGGTCAGCCGGGAGCAGAGGCGGACGATCGCCGGGTCCTTGTGCCACGCGGTCGGATCACCGGTGACCGAGCCGATGAGGAAACCGACCACCGGCCACCGGACCACGATCGACAGCACCATCGCGGCGGCATAACCGGCGTTGTAGAGGATGCCGGGCAGGAAGACGTCCTGGGCCTTGCCGGAGCGGAGTGCGAAGAACGCCGCTATCCCGATGCCGAACAGGCTGTTCACCACGAACTGGGGCGTGGACTTCTGCACCAGCCTGATGACCAGCAGGATCACCGCGGCCGCCACGCCGATCCCCAGGGAGAGCTTGAGCTCCTTGGTGATCAAGTAGGTGCCGGTGAACCCGACGGTGGGCACGGCCGCCTCGAGCACGCCCCGTAGACCACCGAAGGCCTTGGTGAGCTGGGCCCGTACGGCCGCCTCGACGGTGTCATGCGAGGACCGGGCCACGGTCTCCCCCGGCTCGGCCTCGGTGTCCGAAGCCAGCTCGCTCATGCGGTATCTCCCCACTCGCCTCTGGGGCGCCCGACGGCACCGGCTTCCCTCATCGCGTCCGGTCGCTCGTACCTCGCTCCCATACCCTCCTCAGTCCAGCCGACGCCACGACACGCCGGCTCGCTCATGCATTGCCTCGCAGCTCGTAGCGGGGGTTGAACATGACCTTCCGGCCGTCCTGCATGCTGACCAGGCCCTCGGCTCGCAGCCGACGACCCGGCTCGATACCGGCGATCTTGCGTCGGCCGAGCCAGACCAGGTTGATCACGTCCGTGCCGTCGTACAGTTCGGCTTCGAGGGCCGGAGCTCCGCCCCGCGGTCGCAAGGTCACGGTACGTAGCGTACCCGCGACGCAGGTCCGGTTCCGCTCGCCACACCCGACGATCGGCGTGGCGCCCTCGTCGTCAGTGCTCTTCTGCAGATCTTCCGCTTCGAGCTCGGCCTTGCTCGACGCCAACCGGCGCAGGAATCCACGAAGACCACCCCGTTCGCGGTCTGATTCGGGGTTGCCGTCCGTTCCGGGCGCCGCCGTGGCGGACACGTCGTCCATGATTCGCAAGACTACGACATCCCGTGGCAAACCGTATCGTCCGGATTGGGGATCTCAGCCGACTCCGGAGCGGACGCGGTGACGGGCTGCGAGCGTGGCGTCCTCGCGGCGGGTCAGCTCCGCACTGTCCGGCTCGAGGGCCGAGCCGAGCTGCCAGGGCACGCTGGTCACCATCACGCCTGGCCGGAACAGCAGCCGGGCCTTGAGGCGGAAGGCGCTCTGGTTGTGCAGGATGTGCTCCCACCAGCTGCCGACGACGTATTCGGGGATGAACACGCACACCACGTCCCGGGGGCTCTTGCGGCGGATCCGGGCCACGTAGTCCAGAATCGGCCCGGTGATGTCGCGGTAGGGCGAATCCAGGATGGTCAGCGGCACCGGAATTCCCCGTTCGGACCACTCCTGCTGCAATGCCTCGGTCTCGGCGGGCGTGGTCCGTACGGTCAGCGCGGTGAGCGTGCTGGGCCGGGTGGCGCGGGCGAAGGCCAGGGCGCGCAGGGTGGGGGTGTGCAGCTTGGAGACCAGCACGATGCCGTGGATGCGGCTGGGCAGCGTGACACCCTCGTCCCCGGGCCGTAGCTCGGCCGCCACCCGGTCGTAGTGCCGCCGGATCGCCTTCATGAGCACGAACAGGATCGGCATCGCGATGCAGACGATGTACGCACCATGGGTGAACTTGGTGATCAGCACCACGACCAGCACCAGGGCGGTGAGGGTGCCGCCGACGCCGTTGATCATCCGGGACCGGTGTATGGACCGGCGGCCGGCCGCGTCGGCGGTCGGGAGCAGCCGGCTCCAATGCCGGACCATCCCCCACTGGCTCAGTGTGAAAGAGACGAAGACGCCGAGGATGTAGAGCTGGATCAGCCTGGTGGTGCTCGCGTCGAAGGCCCAGATCAGCAGGGCGGCCAGCAGCGTCAGGATGACGATGCCGTTGCTGAAGACCAGCCGGTCTCCGCGGCGGGAGAACTGGCGGGGCAGGAAGCCGTCCTCACCCAAGATCGAGGCCAGGATCGGGAAGCCGTTGAAGGCGGTGTTGGCGGCCAGCACCAGGATCGCCGCGGTGAAGGCCTGCACCAGATAGAACAACGGCGACGAGGAGCCGCCGAACACCGCTGCGGACACCTGCGCGATGACGGTCTTCTGCTCGTAGCCCGCGGGTACCCCGGTCAGGTTGGCGGGATCGGCGGCGACCCGTACATGGGTGGCGAGGGCCAGCGCGGTGACGCCCGCGAACATCGTGATCGCCAGCCCGCCCATGATCGCCAGCGTGGTCGCGGCGTTCTTGCTCTTGGGCGGCTTGAAGTTCGGCACGCCATTGCTGACCGCCTCGACACCGGTCAGGGCCGTACAGCCCTGGGCGAAGGCGCGCAGCACCAGCGCCACCAGCAGCAGTCCGCTCACGCTCTGGGTCGCGTGAATGCCGAACGAGGCGGACTCGGCGACCGGGGTGTGGCCGGTGAGGGCTCTGATCGCACCCACAATGATCATGACTGCCACGCTCGCCACGAACCCGTAGGTCGGGATGGCGAAGGCGCTGCCCGACTCCTTGACTCCCCGCAGGTTCACCACCGCGAGCAGCACGACCAGGCCGATGGAGACTTCGACGGCGTGCGGGGCCAGCACGGGGAAGGCGGAGGCGATGTTGGCGACCCCGGCCACCACCGAGACCGCGACGGTGAGCACATAGTCGATGAGCAGGGCACTCGCGGCGATCAGCGAGGCGTTCACGCCCAGGTTCTCCCGGCTGACCGTGTACGCGCCGCCCCCGTTGGGGTAGGCGTGGCAGGTCTGCCGGTAGGACGCCACCACCACGACCAGCAGCACGATGACGGCTGCCGCCACCCACCAGGTCAGATGCAGCAGCGCCAGCCCGCCCAGGCTGAGCATGAGCAGGATCTCCTCCGTCGCGTAGGCCACGGAGGACAGCGGGTCGCTACAGAAGACCGGAAGAGCGAGCTTCTTGGGCAGCAGCGTCTCCCCCATCTGCTCGCTGCGCAGCGGACGTCCGACAAGGAACCGTTTGGGGAGGCTGAAGACCGCGTTCGTCACCACCCCAGAGAACCGCCCATCCGGCCCGGTTCCGGTCATCCTGACGCCGTCCTGATGCGCGGCGGCGCGATCTTAACGCGTCTTTAACGCCCCCGCCGTAGGCGGTGATCTCACGGAGAGAGTTCGAAGCGGTAACCCATGCCGGGCTCGGTGATCAGATACAAGGGGTGGGAGGGGTCGGGCTCCAGCTTGCGGCGCAACTGGGCCAGATAGACGCGCAAGTAGTTGGTCTCCTGCTCGTAGGCCGGCCCCCACACCTCGCGGAGCAGTTGCTGCTGGCTGACCAGCCGTCCGGCGTTGCGGACCAGGACCTCGAGCACATGCCATTCGGTCGGGGTCAGCCGCACGTCGGCACCGGCACGCTGCACCTTCTTGGCGGCCAGATCCACGGTGAAGGCCGCCGTCTCGACGATGGCCGCCTCCGCGGCGGGGGCGGCCCGGCGCACCGCCGCCCGCAACCGGGCCAGCAGCTCGTCCATGCCGAACGGTTTGGTGACATAATCGTCGGCCCCGGCGTCGAGGGACTCGACCTTCTCGTCAGAGGAATGCCGGGCCGACAGCACGATGATCGGCACGCTCAGCCAGCCGCGCAGGCCCCTGATGACCTCGACGCCGTCCATGTCCGGGAGCCCCAGATCCAGCACGACCACGTCCGGATGGCGCCGCGCGGCGAGTTCCAGTGCGGTACGCCCGTCCGGTGCCGCGTCGACCTCGTAGCCGCGGGCCCGCAGATTGATCCGCAACGCCCGTACGATCTGCGGCTCGTCGTCCACGACCAGCACCCGCGTGGAGCTCATGTATTCTCCACGTCCTTCGCCATGGGCAGTGAGAACACCATGGTGAGTCCTCCCCCGGGTGTGTCCTCAGCCTGCAGGTTTCCCCCCATAGCTTCCACGAAGCCGCGGGCGACGGCCAGACCGAGCCCCACCCCGGTGCCCTTGGGCACGTCGCCGAGCCGCTGGAACGGCTCGAAGATCTGGTCTTTGTCATGGTCCGGCACGCCTGGGCCGTGGTCGGCGACGCGCAGCTCGACCCGGTCCGGGCCCCGGCCGAACCGCAACTCGCTGCCGGTGATCAGCACCCGCCCCGTACTGTAGCGGACCGCGTTCTCCACGACGTTGGCGAGTGCGCGCTCCAGCAGACCCGGATCCGCGGCGACCGACGCCAGCGTCTCCGGCACGTCCACCTCGATCCGGCCGACCGGCACCCCCACGAGCGCGGCCGGGACCACCTCCTCGAGCGTGACCTGCCGGGACAGCGGCGTGACCACCCCTGTCTGCAGCCGGCTCATGTCCAGCAGGTTGGCGACCAGCCCGTCGAGCCGGTCGGCGGACTCCTCGATCGTCGCGAGCAGCTCGGCCTCGTCGGCCGGATCCCATCGGATGTCCTGCTGGCGCAGGCTGCTGACGCTCGCCTTGATCGACGACAGCGGGGTACGGAGGTCGTGCGAGACCGCCGCGAGCAGCGCCGTACGGATCTTGTTGCCCTCCGCCAGCCGGCGGGCCTGTTTCGCCTCTTGGGCGAGCCGCCGCCATTCCAGCGCGGCGGCCGCCTGCGAGGCGAACGCCGACAGCACCCGCCGGTCCGCGGCGGCCAGCACCCGCCCGCGCAGCGCGAGGACGTAGGTGTCGCTCACCGCCGCCTGGACGTCGGCGTCGTCGGGCCGGGCGGCGGCGTCCGGGCCGGTGGTGGCCATCGTCACCCAGTCGCCGTCGGCATGTTCCAGCAGGGCCACCGAGGTGACCCCGAAGGTCTCCCGCACCCGCTCCAGCAGCGCGGGCAGGGCGTTCTCGCCGCGCAGCACGCTGGTGGCCAGGAGGCTGAGCGTCTCCGACTCCGCGTTGCTGCGGCTGGCCTGGTTGGTACGGCGCGCGGCGAGGTCGACGACCGAGGACACCGCCACGGCCAGGGCCACGAAGACCAGCAGCGCGAAGGTGTTCTGCGGCTGCGCGACGGTGAAGGTGTGCAGCGGCGGGGTGAAGAACCAGTTGAGCAGCAGAAATCCCGCGATGGCGGCTGCGATCGCCGGCCACAGGCCACCGGCCAGGGCGACCCCGATCGCCAGCGCCAGGAAGAGCAGCAGGTCGGAGGTGAGCACGATCTGATGCCGGAACCTGGACAGCACGGCCGCCAGCAACGGCGGCCCGAGGACGGCCAGCACCCAGCCGGTGGTCACCCTGCGAACGCTGAGCGCGCTGCCCGCGGCCTTGGCCAGCCCACGGCCCTTCCCGGCCTGCTCGTGGGTAACGATGTGCACGTCGATATCGCCGGACTCGCGGGTGACCGTCTGGCCCACTCCGGGGCCGAGCATCCACTGCCAGCCGCGTCGTCGGCTGGTCCCGAGGACCACCTGGGTGGCGTTGACCCCGCGGGCGAACTCCAGCAGTGCGGTCGGCACGTCGTCCCCCACCACCTGGTGGTAGCTGCCGCCGAGGCTCTCGACCAGGGTGCGCTGCCGGTTGAGCGCCTCCGGAGAGCCCCCGGTCAGCCCGTCGCTCTTGGAGACGTGCACGGCGAGCAGGTCGCCCTTGCCCACCCTGGCGGCGATCCTGGCGGCCCTTCGGATCAGGGTGTCGCCCTCTGGCCCGCCGGTGAGGGCGACCACGACCCGTTCTCTGGCCTCCCAGGTGTCGGTGATGTCGTGCTCTTCGCGGTAGCGGGCCAGCCCCTCGTCGACCCGGTCGGCCACCCAGAGCAGGGCCAACTCGCGCAGCGCGGTGAGGTTGCCGATCCGGAAATAATTCGCCAGGGCCGCGTCGACCTTCTCCGGGGCATAGACGTTGCCGTGTGCCATCCGCCTGCGCAGGGCTTCCGGGGTCATGTCGACGAGCTGGATCTGATCGGCCCTTCGCGCGGCTTCGTCCGGGAGCGTTTCCCGCTGCTGGACGCCTGTGATCCGCTCGACGACATCGTTGATCGACTCCAGGTGCTGGATGTTCACGGTGGAGACGACATCGATGCCGGCGTCGAGCAACTCCTCGACGTCCTCCCATCGCTTCTCGTGCCGGCAGCCGGGCACGTTGGTGTGGGCGAGTTCGTCGACCAGCGCCACCTCGGGCCTGCGGGCCAGCACCGCGTCCACGTCCATCTCGGTGAAGGTCGCGTCCCGGTAGGTGATCTCCCGCCGGGGTACGATCTCCAGCCCCTCGAGGAGGGCCTCGGTCTTCTTCCGGCCGTGACACTCGATCAGGCCGACCACGACATCGGTGCCGCGTTCGGCCCTGCGGTGCCCCTCTTCGAGCATGGCGAAGGTCTTTCCGACCCCTGGCGCCACCCCGAGGTAGATCCGCAACCTTCCACGCGCACCCACGGCCGCCTCACCTCCCGATACGACCGTAAGGTACCGGGGGTCAGATGAACTTGATGACGGACGCCGCGATGACCGCCGCGGCGGCGAGGACGTACGCCAGGGTGACCCGGGCGATCATGCGCCGGCGACGGGCTTCGGTCCAGGTGGTGAAGGTCAGCAACCAGGCCAGTCCGGGCAGCACGAGGATGGCGTGCATGGTCACCGCGTGGGCGGGCTTGAGCGCGTCGGCCGCGGTGTAGGCGGCCTGCTGATGGCCGGTCTTGACCAGCACCATCCCCTTCGCGATCATTGCCGCCCCGGCGGCCAGCGCGAACAGCAGCGCCACGAAGCCCGCCCGCACCGCGAGCCGCATGGCCGGATCCTGTTCCGGGGCATCGCGGAAGGAGGCGAGGGTCAGCGTCACCAGGATCGCGATGAGCGCGACCCCGCCCGCGGCGAGGACCATCGCGATGGCCGTGTTGAGCGGACCCTCGTTGTTGAAGTGCGAAGGGACGTGCCGCCAGGCCTGGACGGTGATGAACGTGACCTCGAGAACACAGGCGGCGGCGAACAGGCCCAGCAGCCCTCCCCTGGCCCGGTCGCCGAGCCGGACGAAGGACGTCACCCAGGTGATCGTGATCAGAGTCAGTCCGAACGAGAGCCCGAACGTCGTGGGCTTGCGCCAGGAGACCGGCCCTTCCCAGGGGCCTCCGTCAACGGCGAACACCCCGAGGTGGAAGAGCCCGGCGAGGAACAGCGCGACCCCGATCAGATAGCAGGTTCGCTCCACCCCGCGGCCATGGGTCCAGAACCCCCACAGGGACATGGCCATGGAACGGACCGGAAATGTGCTGCTGCTCATGGCCGTCCTCTATTGAGTGAGTACTCACCCATTATGGGTGTGCACTCACTCAGGTCGCAACCTTCGTACGGTTTACTCCTGTTCGTGCAGGCCGGTCTCTTCGAGATCCAGCAGGCGCTGGATGTTCCGCCGCGTGGACTCGGTGATCTCGCCCTGGTCGTGCAGACGGTGCAGCTCGGCGGTCTCGGCCGCGATCAGATCCTGGCGCAGAGCCAGATAGGCCGCGGAGACCGATCCGATGTCGTCATCGCCGCCCAATCGCAGCTCGGCCCGCTCGATCCGGTCCGTCAGCCCGACCCGCAGGCGCTCCAGCACGACCTGTGGTGCGGCTTCGGCCCGCTCCAGATCCTCGAGGCGGGCCAATGCCGCCTGGGCGGTGCGCAGCCGGGCTGTCGTGTACTCCTCGTGGGCGTCGGACGGCTCGACCACCACCCCGGCCAGGCGCACGAGGGGGGCGAGCGTGAACCCCTGCACCACGAGCGAGATCGCGATGACGGCGGTGGCCAGCACGACGACCAGCTCCCGCCCGGGGAGCGGGGCGCCTGCCGCGTTGGTCAACGGAATCGAGAGGGCCGCGGCCAGCGGGACCACCCCGCGCGCCCCGGCCCAGGACACCACAGCGGGAACCTGCCAGGACGGCCGCGA
>JAOPYO010000367.1 GCA_025964575.1 Actinomycetes bacterium | reverse complement strand
CGTCGACCGACGAGGACCTGCGGCTTCGGAAGATCGCCATGATGATCGCCAGACCCACCACGACTTCGGCTGCGGCCACGACCATCACGAAGAAGGCGATGATCTGGCCGTCGAGGTTGCCGTGCTGGCGGGAGAACGTCACGAACGCCAGGTTCGTCGCGTTGAGCATCAACTCGACGCACATGAACACCACGATGGCGTTGCGGCGTACGAGCACGCCCACCCCGCCGATGGTGAACAAGATCACCGAGAGAACCAGGTAGTTCACTTCTCGACCTCCTCCTTCACAGTCGCGACATCTTCGGCGATGGCCTCCTGCTCGGTCCGGCCGTACAAGTCGGCGTGGCGCTCCGGCGTGTCCGTCCGCTGGGCGATGACGGGGTTGACCGACAGCTCCGAGGTGGTGCCGTCGGGCAGCAGCGCCGGCATGTCGACGGCGTTGTGCAGGGCGTACGTGCCCGGACCCGGCAGCGGCGCCGGGTGCCCACCTGGCTGGAAGCGCTGCAGGGACAGCATCTTCTGGGTGGCCTTGGGAGTCGCCCGCTCACGGTGGGCCAGCACCATCGCGCCCAGCGCCGCGGTGATGAGCAGCGCGCTGGTCACTTCGAAGGCGAAGACGTACTTGGTGAAGAGCAACGTCGCCAGGCCGAAGATGTTGCCGTCGACGTTGGCCTGCTTGAGGCCCGTGGCGTGACCCAGGACGACATGGCTCAGGCCGGCGACCAGCAGCACCACGAACGCGATGCCGGCGATGCCCGCCAAGATCCGCTGCCCGCGAATGGTCTCGACCAGCGAGTCCGTCGAGCTCACCCCGACCAGCATGAGCACGAACAGGAAGAGCATCAGCACCGCACCGGTGTAGACGATCACCTGTACGAAGGCCAGGAACGGTGCCTCCTGTGCCGCGTAGGCGAGCGCCAGCGCCAGCATCACCACCGCCAGCATGATCGCCGAGTGCACGGCTTTGCGCATGCAGACCATGGCCAGGGCGGACGGCACCGCCAGGATGGCGACCAGCCAGAAGATCACTTCGATTCACCCCCCTGACCATCGTTGAGACCAAGGCGGTAGTAGTCCTCTTCGGTCTCGCCGAGACGCATCTCGTGCGGCGGCTGCTCCATGCCTTCGCGCAGCGGCGCGAGCAGCATGTCCTTGGTGTAGATCAGGCTCTCACGGCTGTCGTCGGCGAGCTCGTATTCGTTGGTCATCGTGAGCGCCCGGGTCGGGCACGCCTCGATGCACAGCCCGCACAGAATGCAGCGCAGGTAGTTGATCTGGTAGACGCGGCCGAAACGCTCACCTGGGGAGAACCGTGCGCCCTCGGTGTTGTCGCCGCCCTCGACGTAGATCGCGTCCGCCGGGCAGGCCCACGCGCACAGCTCGCAGCCGATGCACTTCTCCAGCCCGTCCGGCCAGCGGTTCAGCTGGTGCCGGCCGTGGAAACGCGGCGCGGTCGGCAGCTTCACCTCGGGGTACTGGATCGTCTCCGGCTTCGTGAACAACTGGTGGAAGGCGACCCCGAACCCCGCGACCGATTTGGGGATGAGGCGATCAGCGAAGCCCACTGGGGACCTCCTTGTGAGTCGTGTTGATGGCCGTATCGGGGGCCGGAGACACGACACCGTGATAGTGGGGTGCGTCGAGTGGCGGTACGGGGAACCCGCCGGCGGTGGGACCCGTGCCCTCCCCGGTGGTGAGATCCGAGACGATCTCTTCGTCCTTCTTCTTTTGGGACATCGCATCCCAGGCGAACGAGACCACCAGCAGGACGAGGACCGCGCCGATCCCGTAGATCAGGATGTCCCACTGGCTCGTCCCCTCCTTCGTGGCCGTGCGCAGGGTGGCCACGAGAAGGATCCAGCCGAGCGAGATCGGCATCAGGACCTTCCAGCCCAGCTTCATCAACTGGTCGTAGCGCACCCGCGGCAGGGAGCCCCGCAGCCAGATGAAGAAGAAGATGAACATCCAGAGCTTGACCAGGAACCACAGGACCGGCCACCAGCCCTCGTTGGCCCCGGACCACACCGTGGAGATCGGCGGCGGTGCTCGCCAGCCGCCGAGGAACAGCGTGGTGGCCAGCGCCGACAGGGTGGCCAGGTTGATGTACTCCGCCAGGAAGAACATCGCGAACTTCAGGGACGAGTATTCGGTGTGGAAACCACCGACGATCTCGCCTTCGCCCTCGGGCAGGTCGAAGGGGATCCGGTTGGACTCGCCCATCATCGTCACGACATAGATCAGGAACGACGGGGCCAACATCACGGCGTACCAGATGTGCTGCTGACCGCCCACGATCTGCGAGGTCGACATGGACCCGGCGAACATGAAGACCGCCACGAAGGACAGACCCATCGCGATCTCATAGGAGATCACCTGCGCGCTGGACCGGAGCCCGCCGAGCAGGGAGTACGGCGACATCGACGACCAGCCGGCCAGCACGATCCCGTAGACGCCCATCGAGGACATCGCCAGCACCAGCAGCACCGCGACCGGAAGGTCGGTGCCCTGCAGGTGCGTCTGGTGCCCGAAGATCGACACGGTCGGCCCGAACGGGATGATGATGAACGAGATGAAGGCGGGGACCGCCGACACAACCGGCGCGAGCCAGAAAACGGCCTTGTCGACCTGGCTCGGGACGATGTCCTCCTTGAGCGCCAGCTTGACGCCGTCCGCCAGGCCCTGCAGCAGACCGAACGGTCCGGCCCGGTTGGGCCCGACCCTCAACTGCATCCGGGCGATGACCCTGCGCTCCACCCACATGGACAGCAGCACGGTCACGACCAGGAAGACGAAGACGACCAGGACCTTACCGAGGATCAGCCACCAGGGATCGCAGCCGAACCCGGCCAGGCCGTCCGTGGTGCACTTCACGCGGCACCTCCAGAGGAGAGCTTCACGATGGCTCCGGCATCCACCCCGAGGTCGCGGTGGACCGCGCAGCCCACGGAGTTCGCCGGCAGCCAGACCACCCGGTCGGGCAGGTCCGGCACGATTTCAAAGGGCAGTGTGACCGAGCCGCGGCCGGTCGAGACCGTCACGGTGTCCGATGCGACGATCTCCAGGGCGGTGGCCGCCGAGAGCCGGGCGACCGGGGCCTTGGCCGTACCGGCCAGGTGCGGCTCGCCGTCCTGCATCCGACCGGCGTCCAGCAGCAGCCGCCAGGTGGAGAGCAGTGCCTCGCCCTGTCCCGGCTGCGGCCGGATCCCGCCGGACACACTGGGCGCCTCCGGCCGGATGCCCTTGTAGGCCCCCAGTTCGGTGAGCTCGCGGCGGGCCACGTCGGGCCCGGGCAGGCCGAGATGCACGTCCATCTCACCAGCGAGCGCGTCCAGCACCCGCAGGTCGGACATGGTGCCCGGGACCTGGAGAGCGACGTCGAAGGGACGGCCACGGCCCTCCCAGTTGACGAACGTGCCGGCCTTCTGGTCGACGGTCGCGACCGGGAAGACCACGTCGGCCCGGTCGGTGACCGCGCTGACCCGCTGCTCCAGGCTCACCACGAACGGCGTTGCCTCGATCGCGGCCAGCACCGCCTCGGGGTCGGGAAGGTCGTACGGGTCGACGCCGGCGATGACCAGTGCCCCCAGCTCCCCGGCCGCCGCCGCGGCGAGGATCTGGGTGGTGTCCCGGCCCGGCTGAGCCGGCAGATCACTGACGTTCCACGCCCGCGCGACCTCGGCCCGTGCGGCCGGGTCGGTGACCGGGCGGCCGATCGGCAGCAGATTCGGCAGGGCACCCGCCTCGATGGCACCCCGCTCGCCCGCGCGTCGCGGCACCCAGGCGAGCGTGGCGCCGGTGACGTGAGCCAGGCGTACGGCACTGGACAGCGCGCCAGGGCTGGCGGCCAGCCGTTCGCCGACGAGGATGACGGATCCAGGGGCCTTGATCGCCTCGGCGGCGTCCGACGTGTCGGTCACCAGCGATCCCAGCACCTCGGCCTCGCCGCCCGGAAGCGTCGGGATGAGCGTGCCGCTCATCTTCTCGAGACCTCGGGTGGCGTATGGAGCGATCCCGTACACCTTCAGGCCGTGCTTCCGGGCCCCCTTGCGGAGCCTCAGGAAGACGATCGGTGACTCCTCCTCCGGCTCAAGACCGGCCAGCAGCACCGCCGGGGCCTTCTCGAGGTCGCGGTAGGAGACCTCGATGCCGCGCCCCGCCACCGAGGAGGCCAGGAAATCGGACTCCTCACGGGAGTGCGGCCGGGCGCGGAAGTCGACGTCGTTGCCGCCCAGCGCCACCCGGGCGAACTTGGCGTAGGCGTAGGAGTCCTCGAGGGTGAGCCGGCCACCGGCCAGCACCCCCGCCGAGCCGCGAGCGGCGGCCAGACCGTGAGCCGCGATGGACAGCGCCTCCGGCCAGGAGGCCGGCTCCAGCACGCCGTCCTCGTTGCGGACCAGAGGGGAGGTGAGACGGTCGGGCTGGGTGGTGTAGGTGAACGCCCACCGGCCCTTGTCGCAGTTCCACTCCTCGTTGACCTGCGGGTCGTCGCCGGCGAGTCGCCTGGTGACCTTGCCGCGCCGGTGGTCCGTGCGTTGTGCGCAGCCCGCCGAGCAGTGCTCGCAGATGCTCGGTGCCGAGACCAGGTCGAACGGCCTGGCCCGGAACCGGTAGGCCGCACCGGTCAGTGCGCCCACGGGGCAGATCTGCACGGTGTTGCCGGAGAAGTACGACTGGAACGGCTTGCCGTCGGCGATGCCGACCTGCTCCTTGGCGCCGCGCTCGAACAGGTCGATGAAGGCGTCACCGGCGACCTGCGCGGAGAACCGGGTGCAGCGCGCGCACTGGATGCAGCGTTCCCGGTCCAGCAGCACCTGGGACGAGAGCGGCAGCGGCTTAGGGAAGGTCCGCTTCTTCTCGATGAAGCGCGTCTCACCGCGGCCGTTGGACATCGCCTGGTTCTGCAGGGGGCATTCGCCACCCTTGTCGCAGACCGGGCAATCCAGCGGGTGGTTGATCAGCAGCATCTCCATGATGCCGTGCTGGGCCTTGTCGGCCACCTCCGACGTGAGCTGGGTCTGGATGACCATCCCCGGCGCCACCGCGATGGTGCAGGACGCCTGTGGCTTCGGGAAACCCCGGCCGTTGCCCGCGTCCGGGATCTCGACCAGGCACTGGCGGCAGGCGCCGACCGGGTCGAGCAGCGGGTGGTCGCAGAATCGGGGAATCTGGATGCCGAGCAGCTCGGCCGCCCGGATGATCAGAGTGCCCTCGGGCACCTCGATCTCAAAGCCGTCGATGGTGACGCTCACCATCGTCACGGCCGGCTCGACCTCGGTGTTGTTCTCGGTGACCGTCACTGTGCCCCCGCCCAAATGGTGGACTTGGCGGGGTCGAAGGGACAGCCGCCATGCTCGAAATGCTGGAGGTACTCGTCGCGGAAGTTCTTGATCGACGAGTGGATCGGGCTGGTCGCACCGTCACCCAGCGCGCAGAACGACCGGCCGAGGATGTTGTCGGCGATGTCGTTGAGGGTGGTGAGGTCCTCCTCGGACCCCTGCCCCTTCTCCAGCCGGGCCAGCATCTGCTTCAGCCAGTAGGTGCCCTCCCGGCAGGGAGTGCATTTGCCGCAGGACTCGTGCGCGTAGAACTCGGTCCACCGTAGTACGGCCCGCAGCACACAGGTCGTCTCATCGAAGATCTGCAGCGCTCGCGTCCCGAGCATGGAGCCCGCGGCCCCGACGCTCTCGAAGTCGAGCGGCACATCGAGATGCTCCGGCGTGAGGATCGGGGTGGACGAGCCGCCCGGAGTCCAGAACTTCAGCTGATGCCCCGCCCGGATGCCGCCGGCCATCTTGAGGAGCTCGCGCAGTGTGATGCCGAGCGGCGCCTCGTACTGGCCGGGCCGGGTGACATGGCCGGACAGCGAGAAGATCCCGAATCCCTTGGACTTCTCGGTGCCCATCGACGCGAACCAGTCGGCGCCATTGGCGATGATCGAAGGAACGCTGGCGATCGACTCGACGTTATTGATGACAGTGGGGCCTCCGTAGAGTCCCGCGACCGCTGGGAAGGGGGGCTTGAGGCGAGGTTGACCCCGATATCCCTCCAGCGAGTCGAGCAGCGCCGTCTCCTCGCCGCAGATGTAGGCGCCGGCACCGCTGTGCACGACCACCTCGAGGTCGAAGCCGGAGCCGAGGATGTTCGTGCCGAGATAACCGGCCGCGTACGCGTCCGCGACCGCCTGCTGCACCCGGCGGATGACGTGCAGGACCTCGCCGCGGATGTAGATGAACGCGTGGTTGGCGCGGATGGCGAAGGCGCTGATGATCACGCCTTCGACCAGCACGTGCGGGTTGGCCATCATCAGCGGGATGTCCTTGCACGTGCCCGGCTCGGACTCGTCCGCGTTGACCACCAGGTAGTTCGCCTTGCCGGTGCCCTGGGGGATGAAGCTCCACTTCATCCCGGTGGGGAAGCCCGCGCCGCCACGGCCGCGCAGCCCGGAGTCCTTGACCGCTTGGACGATGTCGTCGGGCGCCATACCGAGCGCGGTCCGCACGGCCTGATAGCCGCCGCTGCGCTCGTACCCCTCAAGGGTGAAGGAGTCCGCCTGGTCCCAGGTCTTGGTCAGGATGGGAGTGAGTGTGGTCACAGGTTCACGTTCTCCTGGTTCCCCGGCGTGATCGGGCCGGTCGCAGGCTCATCTGACGGTGGAGGGCCCTCGATGGGAGGCGCCTCCCAGCCGTTCTCCTTGGCGAGTTCCAGGCCGACCAGCGACTCCGGTCCGGCCTGCGGGCCCTCGTTCGCCTTGCCGTCGGGGAAGCCCGCCAGCACCCGGGACGCATCCTTCCACGTGGACAGGCTGTTCGGCCCGCGAGACGGAAGCACTTCCTTACCGATCCGCAGGTCATCGACCAGCTTCTTGGCCTTCTCGGGAGTCATGTTGTCGTAGAACTCCCAGTTGACCATCATCACCGGCGCGAAGTCGCACGCGGCGTTGCACTCGATGCGCTCGAGGCTGACCTTGCCGTCCTCGGTGGCCTCGTCGTGGCCCACCCCGGCGTGTTCGGTCAGTTCGGACCAGATCTGGTCGCCGCCCATCACCGCGCACAGCGTGTTGATGCAGACGCCGACGTGATACTCACCGGCGGGCTTGCGCTTGTACTGGGTGTAGAACGTCACGACACCCGTCACCTCGGCCTCGGTGATCCCGAGTTGCCCCGCGCAGAATCCGACGCCGTCCTTGGAGACGTAACCTTCCTCGGACTGCACCAGGTGCAGCAGCGGCAGAAGGGCCGAGCGCGGCTTGGGGTAGCGCGCGATGATGTCCTTGGCGTCCCGCTCGAGACGTTCTCTGACCTCAGGCTCAAAACCAGCGCTCATCGGTCGACTCCCCCCATCACTGGGTCGATGCTGGCCACGGCGGCGATGACATCCGCCACCATGCCGCCTTCGCACATCGCGGCGGTGGCCTGCAGGTTAGTGAAAGACGGCTCCCGGAAGTGCACGCGGTACGGCCGGGTGCCGCCGTCGCTCACGACATGCGCGGCGAGCTCCCCGCGGGGTGACTCCACGGCCGTGTACACCTGTCCGGCTGGAACGCGGAAACCCTCGGTCACCAGCTTGAAGTGGTGAATGAGCGCCTCCATCGAGGTCCCCATGATGTGCGCGATGTGCGCCGGGGAGTTGCCCATGCCGTCGGCACCGATCGCCAGCTGGGCCGGCCAGCCGATCTTCTTGTCCTCGATCATCACCGGGCCGGACTTGGCCGACCCCGTGGTCAGCCGGTCCAGGCACTGTTCGATGATCTTGAGGGACTCGTCCATCTCTGCCATACGCACGAGATAACGGCCGTACACATCGCAGGTGTTCTGCGTCGGAACCTCGAAGTCGTACGTTTCGTATCCAGAGTACGGCTGGGTCTTGCGCAGGTCCCACGGCAGCCCGGCCGCGCGCAGCATCGGACCGGTGATGCCGAGTGCCATGCACCCGGTGAGGTCCAGGTAGGCGATGCCCTGGGTGCGAGCCTTGTACACCGGGTTCTCGTCCATGAGCTTGCGCATCGCCAGGAGGCGCTTGGGCATCCGTTCCAGATACTCACGGATCTTGTCGCTCGACCCCGGTGGCAGGTCCTGGGCGACGCCGCCCGGCCGGATGTACGCATGGTTCATCCGCAACCCGGTCACCAGCTCGAAGATGTCGAGGGTGTACTCACGCTCGATGAAGCCGTTGAGCATGACGGTGGTGGCACCGAGCTCCAGACCGAACGTCGCGATCGCGACGAGGTGCGAGGAGATCCGGTTGAGTTCCATCATCATGACCCGGATGACCTGCGCCCGCTCCGGGATCCGGTCGGTGATGCCGAGCAGCTTCTCCACTCCCATGGAGTACGCCGTCTCGTTGAACAGCGGCGCCAGGTAGTCCATCCGGGTGCAGAACGTGGTCCCCTGCGTCCACGTCCTGAACTCCATGTTCTTCTCGATACCGGTGTGCAGGTAGCCGATGCCGACCCGGGCCTCTTTGCAGGTCTCGCCCTCGAGGGTGAGGATCAGCCGGAGCACGCCGTGCGTAGAGGGGTGCTGCGGGCCCATGTTGATGACGAGCAGCTCGTCATTGGACTCCGCGGCCCCCTTGACGACGTCGTCCCAGTCCTGGCCCGCGACGTTGAAGACCTTGCCTTCGGCCACGCCCTCATCGGTCGAGGTGGCGGCGTAGGCGTCGTAGGTGGTGCTGGTGCTCATCGGTTCACTCCGCTCGCGTTGCTCATACGTACGCTCATACGTACGACCTCCGCTCATCCGGCGGCGGAACTTCGGCGCCGCGGTACTCGACGGGGATGCCGCCGAGCGGGTAGTCCTTGCGCTGCGGGTGCCCCACCCAGTCGTCCGGCATCTGGATGCGGGTCAGCGCCGGGTGGCCGTCGAAGACGATCCCGAAGAAGTCGTACGTCTCGCGTTCGTGCCAGTCGTTGGTCGGGTAGATCGACACGATGGAGGGGATGTGCGGATCTTCGTCCGGGCAGCTGACCTCGAACCGGATACGCCGGTTGTGGGTCATCGACAGGAAGTGGTAGACGGCGCGCAGCTCGGAGCCGGTCTCCACCGGGTAGTGCACACCAGAGACCCCGGTGCACAGCTCGAAGCGGAGCTTGAGGTCGTCGCGCAAGGTCTGCGCGACCTGCGGAAGGAAGGCCCGCCTGACGTGGAAGGTGAGCTCGCCACGGTCGACGACCACCCGCTCGATCGCGTCACCGAACTCCGGAAACGCCCGCTCCAGTTCGTCCGCGACCTCGTCGAACCAGCCCGGCTCGCCGGCCCCGTGCGGGTCTCCGTACGGCCGGGGGCTGGACACCGGCGGGGGCCGCCGGACGATCAGGCCGCCAAAGCCTGAGGTGTCGCCGGTGACCTTCGCACCGAACATGCCCTTACGCACGACCGGCTGCTCGAGCAGGGGGACGTCGGGAGTGGCCGGCAGGTGGTCGGCGGCCTGTTCGGCCTTCTGCTCGGGGTGTTGTGAGCTCATGAGGGGATCCCCCCTGACTGGCCGAGCAGTGGCAGCGACCTGACCTTGGCCAGTTCCAGCTCCTGGATCTGCTTGGCGCGATGCGGACCCAGCTTGGTGTTCTGGATCTTGTCGTGCAGCTTCAAGATCGCGTCCAGCAGCATCTCGGGCCGCGGCGGACAGCCGGGCAGGTAGATGTCCACGGGGACGATGTGGTCGACCCCCTGCACGATCGCGTAGTTGTTGAACATGCCGCCACTGGAGGCACAGACGCCCATCGCGATGACCCACTTGGGCTCGGACATCTGATCGTAGATCTGCCGCAGCACCGGTGCCATCTTCTGGCTGACCCGGCCTGCCACGATCATCAGATCGGCCTGCCGGGGTGTGGCGGACGCGCGTTCCATCCCCCACCGGGAGAAGTCGTGCCGGGGGTCGCCCGTCGCCATCATCTCGATCGCACAACAGGCGAGGCCGAACGTGGCCGGCCAGACCGAACTCTTACGCGCCCACCCGGCGACCTGCTCGACCGTGCTCAGCAGGAAGCCACTCGGGAGCTTTTCCTCTAGACCCATTTCAGTCCCACTCCAGACCGCCACGCCGCCAGATATAGGCGTACGCGACGAGAACGGTGACGATGAACAGCACCATCTCGATGAGACCGAACCACCCGGCGAACTTGTTGAACGCGACAGCCCAGGGGTAGAGGAAGATGATCTCGATGTCGAAAACGATGAACAGCATCGCCGTCAGGTAGTACTTCACCGGGAAGCGCCCGCCACCGGGAGGTTGCGGGGTCGGCTCGATCCCGCACTCGTAGGCTTCGAGCTTGGCCCGATTCCAGCGCTTGGGGCCGGTGAACGCGGCCATCACGACCGAACCGGCCGCGAAGGCGAACGCCAGCACTCCCAGCACGACGATCGGAATATAGAGATCCACTAGCCTCTACACCCCCTTCTCAAAACGTACGGTGTTCATCCCAGCCCCCCGGCGGGGGGTCCGCCCCCACCAACGTCGTCCATGGCGCGCGGGGAGCGCACCTGGGAGGTGACCCCGGTCACGACTCGGGAGTTCACCCTAGTCAGAGCCAACATTGCCTGTCCTCTCGGGGTGTCCCTTCGGGGGAGACCCAACAAGGTCGGCCCTGATTGTGGGTCGGCCCACTGCAGCGGTGTCATGTCACGCGGCCGGAGCCACCTTCGACATGGCATTGATGATTCGGTCCATCGCGTCCCCGCCCTGCGGGTCCGTGAGATTGGCGAGCAGTTTGAGCGTGAAGCGCATCAACGTGGGGTGCGGCATGCCGTGCCTGGTCGCGAATTTCATGACCCGGGGGTCCCCGATGGCCTTCACGAAGATACGGCCGATCGTGAAATAACCCCCGTGCGTCTCCTTGAGGATGCGCGGGTATTCATACAGTGCCCGCTCCCGCTGAGCCGGGGTCGGGCGGGCCAACGCCTGCACGATGATGTCGGCGGCGAGGTGCCCGGACTCCATGGCGTAGTCGATGCCCTCGCCGTTGAACGGGTTGATCATCCCTCCGGCGTCACCGACCAGCAGCATGCCCCGGGTGTAGTGCGGTTGCCGGTTGAAGCCCATCGGCAGCGCGGCACCACGGATCGGGCCGGTGGCGTGCTCCTCGGTGAACTGCCACTCCTCGGGCAGGCCCGCGCACCAGCGCTTGAGCATCTCCCGGTAGTCGGTGTTCTGAAACGACTTGCTCGTGTTGAGCAGGCCGAGCCCGACGTTGGAGGTGCCGTTGCCGACCCCGAAGACCCAGCCGTAGCCGGGCAGCAGCCGCTCACCGTCCCACAGCTCCAGCCACGACTCCAGGTAGTCGTCGTCGTGCCGGGGGTTGGTGAAATAGCGGCGTACCGCCACGCCCATCGGGCGGTCCTCCCGTTTGCGCAGTCCCATGGCGAGGGAGAGCCGGGTGGAGTTACCGTCGGCGGCCACCACCAGAGGCGCGCGGTATTCGTTGCCCTGCTTGTCGACGACACCGACGATCCGGTCTGTGCGCTCATCGACGATCGGGGCGGTCACGTTGACGCCCTGGAGCAGGTGGGCGCCCACCTTGGCGGCGCGGTCGGCGAGGATCTGGTCGAGGTCGAGACGGGCGCGCACCAGCCCGAAGTCCGGGAAGCTCGCCAGGTCGGGCCAGGGGAGCTCGAGCCTTACGCCACCACCGTAGATGCGCAGGCCCTTGTTGCGGATCCAGCCGGGCGCGTCGATATCGACGCCCATGGCGATCAGCTGCTTGACCGCGCGGGGGGTCAGACCGTCACCACAGATCTTGTCCCGGGGGAACGTGGCCTTCTCGAGCAGGAGGACGTTCAGGCCCGCCTGGGCGAGGTAGTACGCCGTCGTGGCGCCGGCGGGCCCGGCCCCCACGACGATGACGTCGGCCTCACGTGTCTCGGTCACGAGTTTCCTCTTCGCGCTCGTTCGCTTGTGAAGTACTTCACAAAGGCCACGATGGAGTCTATTCCTTTCCAGGGACCGCTGGGTACCCGGATACTTGCTTGTTTGGACCGTTTCATCCACCTGTGGTCGGGTTCACGGCGTGCTTCTGATGCCATGGTGGAGGGCTACCACACCGAAGGACAGATTGCGCCAGCGCACCTTCTCCCAGCCCGCCTGCCGCAGAAGCCCGGACAGCTCCCTCTGGTCGGGCCAGGCCAGGGTCGACTCCGCCAGATAACGGTAGGAGTCGGGGTTGGAACTGACCTTCCCCAACAGCGGGAGCCCGTACTTGAGGTGGAGCTTGTGGCCGAAGGCCAGCAGACCGTTCGGCGGGTGGCTGACCTCGCAGACCAGCAGCCGCCCACCCGGCTTGGTCACCCGGAGCAGCTCCCGTAGCGCCACGTCAGTGTCGGCGACGTTACGCAATCCGAACGAGATGGTCACCGCGTCGAACGAGGCGTCCGCGAACGGCAGCCGCAGCGCGTCGCCGGCCACGAATTCCGGCCCCCCGGTCCCCGTCTGGCGGTGGACTCCGACGCGCAGCATGCCAAGCGAGAAGTCGCAGGCGATCACCTGCGCCCCCGCCGCCACGAAGGGGATCGACGAAGTGCCGGTGCCGGCGGCCAGATCGAGGATGCGCTCGCCGGGCCGGGCGTCGATCGCCGCGACGACGGCCCGCCGCCAGCGCCGGTCCTGCCCGCCCGTCATCAGGCCGTTGAGCAGGTCGTAACGCTCGGCGGTGCGGTCGAACATCGCCGCCACGTCGGCG
>JAOPYO010000351.1 GCA_025964575.1 Actinomycetes bacterium | reverse complement strand
CAGCGGCCACGACCCGGTGGCGGATCACCTGGTGTGACCACCACGTCCAGAACCGGCTCACCTTCCCACTGGATTTGCGTCGCGGCCAGTCCAGCCGTGGACCCATCTTCGATAGCACCGCCGGCAGCAGTGTCAACGCCACCAGCGTCGCCGTCGAGGGGATGAACAGTCCGGAGATGCCGATACCGCGGACCAGCGACACCGGAACCACGATCAGCGCGAACAGACCCAGAGACGCGGTGATACCGCTGAACATGACCGCGTGCCCGGCCCGCTGCATCGCGGCCTGCACCGCCTCGGCATTCGACTTGCCCGCGGCGCGTTCCTCACGCCACCGGTTGACGATCAGCAGCGAGTAGTCGATCGACAAGCCCAGCCCGAGCAGCGCGACGATGTACTGCACCGCCGGGTTGAACGGTGTTCCCGAGGGCACCACGAACGTCAGGGCATAGATGAACAACTGCATCGTCAGCACCGAGATCAGCGCCATGATCAACGGCAGTAGTGCGAGGAACGACCCGAACACCCAGGCCAGCACGATCACCGCGCCCAGCGCGCCGATCAACAGCTCCGTCACCACACTGGACTTGCCGCTGGAGGCGTTACCGGACGCGAGCGCGTTCACTCCGGTGCTGTGCACCGTGGCCCCCGGCACTGCCGCTCTGGCCGCCGCGGCCAGCTGATCCAGCACCGTGGACTCTACGTCTCTCCCGGCCGAGGGCGGGTAGACGAGCAGGATCGTGCTCCGGCCTCCGTTGCTGACCAGCGCCTGGTTACCGGTCGAGGCGTAGGAGATCTCCCGGAGCCCGGGCGTCCCCTTCGCGATCTGTGCGTCGAGGCCGTGCAGCTTAGCCGCCACCCCTGTGGACTTGACCGTCGTGCCGTTCGGCAGGTCGATCACCACGACGCCCGTGTCGGACGCGCTACCGCCGTACTGCTTGGCAATCTGCTCATTCGCCGTGTACGCGGCGCTGTTCAGCTGGATTCCGCTCTTTAGTCGACCCGACACCGACGGGGCCAGCAGCAACCCCACCACGGTGATCACCAACCACACAAGCCCGACCACCAACCGGTGCCGGACCACCCATCTACTCAACGAGCCCAAAAGATCCATCCTAGGTAGAGTCCCTCTGCGTCAGCCCGGACTCTAAGAAGCACCACCTTTCAGTTCGCTTACCTTCGGGCCCGTCCGGCAGATCCCGACCGCCCAGAGGGACTGTCGGCATGGGAGAGCCTGGGAATACGGAAACCCGGCTTCGGCTTTTGAGCTGCGGGCTCGCGACCCGTTCACGCTGCATGATCCGTTGGGGCCCGTTCCCGCGCGACCCGGACGACGATCACCGCCCGGTGTCCGCTCGTACGTGAGGCGTTTCACCTTCTTGGAAGATCGACAGCTCCTCAACCCATAGGTCACGCATGCGGCCGAGTATTGGGGACCCACAGTCGTAAGCGAATTGAAAGCAAACGACTTCTACTGTGCGAACAGCTACCGATGCCGTTGTTCGTGGAGGAATTGTGGAGTCGTTCGGCCGATGGGTGCTCCGGTGCCGCCTGACGGCGAAACGACAGTGGGTCACCGGCGTTACCGGCATGAGGATCAGTGGGCACAGGGCCCGGACGCTGCTGCTCACCGGGCTGTGCGCGGTCGTGCTCGCGTGCGGAGGGGCTTTGCCGGCCGCCGCGGACGGTGCGCCCAGCGGCGGGGACGTCCACATTGCACAGACGCTGGGGAGCCGCGAACTGACCGTGGTGATCCGGCGGGTGGTCGATCACCACGATCCCGTTGCTGTTCCTGATCGGCTTCGTCGCGGTGGCCTGGTGGCGAATGCGTCCGGGCCGCCGCTGGCGGCATGACCCGAGTTCCGCTCTCCGAAGAAAGTGACCTTCATGATGCGCCCAATGGCATGGTTCGACGTCACGTTCGGCCCGACCGCCACCTCGACCGTGCACCGCAGTGTGTGGCGCTGGGTCCTGTCCGGCGCAGCGGCCGCCTCGGCCGTAGCGCACGTTCCAGTGATCGAACCGCATTTGACCGAGGCCCCCTATATGGGAGTGCTGTTCGTGGTGTTCACCGCGATCTGCCTGGTGATCAGCTCCGCGGCGCTCGTTCGGGACACCACCGCGCTGTACTGGGGTGCGGCGGTCATCTGCGGCCTGGGCATTCTCGCCTATATCGCGACGCGCAGCGTGGCATTCCCACAACTACAAGACGACGTGGGGAACTGGACCGAGCCGCT
The DNA here is from genome assembly GCA_025964575.1 of Actinomycetes bacterium. Lineage (GTDB taxonomy): Bacteria > Actinomycetota > Actinomycetes > Streptosporangiales > Streptosporangiaceae > Actinomadura_E. The sequence continues at coordinate 30,832 of JAOPYO010000351.1, read as the reverse complement.
GGGCATCGTGTCCGTGCTGGCCGAGGCCCTCGTGGTTGTCGCGGCAGTCAACGGAGCACGGAGCAGGACGGAAAAGCTGGCGGAAATTCCGTGCCAGGGGTGTACCGCGGAGCCGTGATCTCGGCACTTTGGCACATGTCGATCGTTCATCTCGGACGGTCGTGTTGCCTCATCGGTGTTGGCACGAGGCCAGAATGGGCTCGTGCCAACGCCGATACCCCTATGGCGCTCGAAACTCGGATCGCGTTGCTGACCTGCGGGTTTGTTGGTTGCTCTACGCGGCCTCGTGCTCGTTGACAGGCCTTTCTCGATGTCCTTGGACGCGTTGCTTTGGACGAGCAAGACCAGCCAGCCGATCACCCGGCAAAGGTCCGGCCGACGCTCATGAGCTCGATCGGGTCGTTGATCTTCACCAAGCCCAGGGCGAGCAGCCCGATGGCCACCGTCAGCACGCCCGCGCCCAGCAGGTCGGGGACCTTGGCGGTGGTCCCCTCGTGTGAGTCCGGCACCAGCCGGAACGCCGCGACGGCCGCCAGGATGCCGATCGGCACGTTGACCTCGAACACCCAGCGCCACGACGCCTCGACCAGCAGCCCGCCGACGGCCGGGCCGGCCGCCGCGGCCAGCGCCGAGGTGGTCGACCAGATGCGCACCGCACGGCCCGCCGCTCTGCCGGGAACACCGACAGCAGCAGCCCGAGGCTGGTCGGGATCAGCGCGGCGGCCCCTGCCGCCTGCAGGACCCGGAACGCGACCAGCATCCACAGCGAGGTCGACACCGCGCAGGCCTGCGAGGCGACGGTGATCCTGACGCCCATCCAAGCCATTACGCCGTAGTCGGTCGGTCGTCCAGTCCTCGCCGTACACGATTCGTGCCGCCCGGATCACCCGGCTGGTACGACACATCAACCTGAGCGGCCCATAAGCCGCCGACGAAGCCGCCCGAGCCGCCGACGGATTCTGCGGTGGAGCCGACGGTTGAGCCGGACCTTGATGTCCCGCAGTTCACCATTCAGACTGTCGGCCCGAGTTTGCCACTTCTGCGCCTCGGACTCCCACTTCTCGGCTCTGGTCTGCCAGTCGATGGGGGGTTCTGGGGGGCTGTCGGCCGGGGCTGGGGTGAGTGCCCATTCGGTGCCGTCGATCGTGTGCGCTCCGAACATCTCGCGCACCACATCATCGATCTCATCACCGGCCTCTGCCACCCGGCGGGCGCGGGCGTACGCGCGCGTCTGCTCGAATCGCGCCGTGGTCGCCTGTTCACCGGGCAACTCGAGGGTCACGAGGCCGTACCCCTCCTTGTTCACCAACTGGATCAGCCGGCGGAGAGCCGTGGACGTCGGCACCCACCCGGCCGGGCAGTGGAAGCGGTACGGCGCGGGAAACGCGGTCTCCGCCACTGACTCGACCAGATACACCCGGCCGTCGTCGCTGAGCCCTTCGCGCATGAGACGCAGATCGAGCAGCGGATCCCCGTGGAGGTCGCGTCGCCCGTCCTGAAGCTTCGACCATGGTCCGACCAGGTTGATGTGCACGTCCGACACCAGGCCCGAGGCCAGCCCGCTCACGGTCGCCCTGGCCCGCTCCCAGGTCGTCTCGGCCACGTCCACGACGGCCTCTACACCGGCTACCTTCCACTGTCTGCCTGGGTCGGGTCGGCGAGTGCGTGGAATCAGCACCCGGTTGGCGTAGAAGGGCTGGCAATAGCGGCTGGCCCGTTTGTCGTCGGTCATGGTGGTGGACCAGCCCAGGTGCCAGCTGCTGCTGGCCAATTCCGGGATGAACACGCCGCCCGCCTGACCGAGCCGATACCCGAACTCAGTGTCCTCTCCGAGGATCATGTCGCCGTCGACCCCACCGGCGTCGTGGTAGAAGGCGCGATGGTACGAAGCGGAGGCTCCGGTGAAGATCCGTGAGGCCTGCGCGCCTGCCGTGCGAAGCAGGTCGGTGTTCTCGATGAATGTCTCGTAGGGATGGAGCTCGAACTGTCCGGCGTCGAAGAGTTTCTCACCGTCGCCGCGGGCCACGGCGTCGTGGACATCCTGGGAGGTGAGCGCGCCCGATTGGTAATCGACGAATCGCTTGTGTCCCACCACGACGAGGTGGTCGGCGAGATGATGCCAGCGGACCTGAGCCTCAACGTTGTCGTGGAAGCAGATCATGTCGGCGTCGAGCCGTACGATCACGTCCCCCTCGGCTGCCAGCGCACCAGAGCGGTAGGCATGTGCGCAGCCCCAGCCATTGGGCAGGCTCGGCACGATCCGAGTGTGCTCCGGCCGTATCTCGGGCAGGCGCAACGGCGGGTCGCTCCCATCGTCGGAGATCACGACTTCGAGCAGATGCCCTGGATAGGTCTGGGCCGTGAGCGCGGCGAGCGTCAGGTCCAGCTTGTGCTGCGACCCATACGCGGGTATCACCACGCTGACGGACAGCGTGGGCTCCCAACGACCGAACTCGGCTGGTAGCAGGGCGCCGTAGTCGTTGCCGCGGATCCGGGGCTGTGCGCTCGGGTTGGTCACCCAAAACTCCTTGGCGTCAATCGCTCATCCGGGGTTACGCACGTTCCTGGTGAAGCGTGATGCCGCCCAGCGGGAGGACGCTAACCATTCTTTACGTGACGAATGAAGATGAACGATGATTTTATTGTGGGTTCGGCCTACCCAAGTAAGGCCAGCGGGTTAATCTAAGATGAACCTTGCGGTGTGTGGAAGAGACAGTCGCCCTCTGCTGTGTATCTCGACACCGCGTACGCAGCGGCGCAGCCGCCATCAGGCCGGACGGGGCAGAGCGAGCCTCGGTCACCGTTCCCTGAGGCGGGAAACCCTGCGTCGTACGGCCTCCAGCAGCTTTCTGCTAATGGGAACCTGAAGCTTCTTCTTCAGCCGGGCCGCCTCCGCCTCCCATCGCTCTGCCTGCCGTTTCCATTTGAGGACCTCCTCGCTCCTCAGGGAGGTCATAGGAGCGTCCTTCGCCGGGATCAGGGCCCATTCCGTGCCGTCGATCCAATGAGAACCGTACATCTCATGTATGAGATCACCAAGGTCTTCGCCATCTTTTCGCACGGCGATCGCTCGGGCAACGGCCGCCGTTCGCTCGAACTTGGCGATCATCAGGTCCGAGTTTTCTGGTAGCGCAAGCGAAATGGCGCCGTAATCTTTACTTTCCGACAGTTCGACCAACAATTGAAGAGCATCAAATGTCAGCACCCACCCAGGCGGGCAGGTGAACCTGAAAGGCATGGGTGCCGACGTCTCCGAGGCTCGTTCGACGAACCTCACTCGGCCGTCATGAGCGAAGGCTGCATGGATCAGCCTGAGATCGATCAGCGGATCGTCCAACGGTGACCGGCGCTCGTCACCCAGATCGGACCATCGGCCGACAATCGTCATGCCCACGTCGGGCAGTGCGCTCGCCAACGCGGCACCGACCGTGGCACGCACTTCTTCGTATGGACGGTCCTGCGCCTCGACGACGACATCCACACATGGAACGAGCCACTGCCGCCCGGCCCAGCGGCGCCAGTCACGATGCATCGGCAGCCGATGGCTCAAGTAGGGCTCGTTGTGACGGCTCACCAGCTTTTCGCGCCGCATTAGCGTGGAGGGCCCGAGGTGCCAGCTTCGCGCCTCAGCGTCGGGGATGAACACGGCGCCCTGCTGGGCCAGCCGGAACCCGAGCTCGACATCCTCGCCGAGCACGAGGGAGTTGTCCATCCCGCCGGCCGCCCGCAGCAGCTTCGAGGTCACCGATGCGGTGGCACCGACGTGAACGCGGAAGCTCCGGGAACCGTGCCGACGCAGACCGTCCGTCGCATCGATCATCTTTTCGACCCATTCGTGGCGTTGGCTCTGCTCGAGGTCGAAAAGTTTCTCGGCTGAGCCGCCCGCGACGGCCTCGAAGACCGCCTGCTGGCTCAACTGCCCGCTGGCGAAATCAACAAAACGCTTGTATCCGAGGACGACGAGATAGTCGGCCAGATGGTGCCACCGCATCTGCGCCTCGACATGTTCCTTGAACACAACCATGTCGGCATCGAGCCAATGAATGACGTCGCCCTCGGCGAACGCCGACCCTGTGTGACATGCATGCGCTCGCCCCCACTTTCCGTCGGCACTGCGAACCAGACGCACGTGTTCGGGGACGATCTCCGGGAGATGCAGCGGCGGTGCGCTACCGTCGTCGACGACCACGACCTCCAGCAGGTGGCTCGGGTAGGTCTGAGCGGCAAGCGCGGCGAGCGTTAGGTCGAGACTCTCTTGTGCTCCATAAGCGGGTATCACAACAGAAACGGAAAGCTGCGGCTCCCATTCGCCGATATTTGGCAGCGGCAAAGCGCCGTAGTCGTTATGCCGGATGCGGGGCAGGCTTCCAGCGGATCGCGCGGGTGTAGTCATTTGTTTTCCTTATTCCGGCACAGAGCCGACGCTCGTCAGGGGTAGTGGAGTGTCAGCCGAATCGATGAAAGCACTGAACCGCAGTCCTCGCCACTGCAACGCCGCCCCGCGAAGGAAGTAGGTGACCGGCTGGTTCCAGGTGTGGCCGGTCGCTCTCCGATGGAGTGCGTAGCCAAGACTGTGCGCGCGGTAGATCCGCGCTCCCGCCGCCGAGAGGCCATCCAGCAGAGCCGCGTCGACATGACGCTGCACGAGCGGAAACCCGCCCACGGAATCGAGAGCGGATCTTTCTATGAGGAACGTTCCACCCGATATCCTGCGATCCATCCATTCTGAACGCGCTCTCCGGTAAATGGTCAGATCGATCTGCCCCAGGTAAACGAACTGAGCATGGCATCCGACCAGTTCGGCGCCTGTATACGAGGACGCCAGGATCATGTCCGCCAAGAAGTCCGGGCTGTACCAGTCATCGTCGTCCCACTTCGCCACGTACCGGCCGCAAGCCCGTGCGACGCCGTGATTGAGCGCCGCGCCGAAGAGGACGTCGGGGGGCACCTCGACAACCGTGATCGGCCTGTCGAAGCCGGCGACCGCCGCCTTGACTTCGGGCAGATCCGCCGGAATTCCGTGCAACGTGAGGATCAGTTCCAGATCGACATGTCGCTGGCGGGCGATCTGCCTGAGCGCGAAGTCGAGGAACTCGGGGCGGCGAGTGCACAGGACAACCGATGCCGTCGGCCGGGAGGGCACCGGCAGTCCGGCCGCTCCGGCCAGACTCCGCCAGCGGGCCTCGGTCGAATGGCCACGCAGCGCCGTGCGACGGAGCCTGATGCTGTGCTCCTCCCTGCGCAGGTCGTCCGTGAGATCGCTCTCTCCCACCCCAGTGATCAAATCAGCGAGTTCGCCACCGAGCGCCATCGCCCATGGGGGAACGTGCGCCGCCCGGAGAGGTACCCCCGCCGCGGCGAGCCCGGCGACCACCCTGGTGGCCGCGATGGGGGCGATGCCGGACCCCCACTCGATGGTCACTGCACGCAACTGCCGAAGCCGAGCGACATCGGCATCGGTCACCGCACCCGAGGGGTGGAAGCGCACGAGACTTCCGGGGTCCACCTGGACGGACCAGCGGTCTCCCGTCTGGGTCAGCACCGCGTCCCCGAGCTGAGGGGTGGAGACGAATCCGGTTGGATTCACCGAACGCTCGTCGACGGGCGGCACCGCGTCCACGTCGTACGGCGGCGCCATGGTCGCGTTCTCATCGCCGTGCTCATCGGCCGCCTCGGGCCGTGCCGGGGACCGCTGGTCGGCCTGAGGCCGGTCGATCACAACCCGCATTCGCAGGTCGGACCACTCGGATGGCTCCGGCCCTGTCGAGCGAAGCACAAGATCTGCGGGCGGGATCTCATCCGGATCCCCGAGGGGACCCCTCATCGTCGTGAGCGTCACGCCAGGATCCCCTGGTCGCCAGTGCGAAGCCCCCGCACCGGCAAGAGCGATCCGGGGGCCCGGCATCGTCTGGAGACGGTTACCACCAAGACCACGAACCAGGGCGGCGACGAACTCGCCCACCGAACTCGGGCCGGCGAACCTGGCCTCCACCGACCAATCGCCCGCCGGTGCTCGCTGTGCCTGGAACGAGACCATGGCGGGCCGATCAGGAGATGCCACCGCTGGGGAGAACGGCCGGTCCGGGGATGACATCGCCACAGCGATCACATGGTGCTTGGCCTTCGGGAGAAGTGCCGCCAGGGATGCCGCGCGCCGAAGGTCTGTGAATGTACGGGCGATCACCGCCACGACCCCCGACACCGGAGCGTCGACAGGAATCCCCGGATCGATGGTGTCGAGATCAATGACTTGGCTGGAGGCGGGCGCCAGACCCAGCACGCTCTCCTGGTCTTCGGGGAGGAAACCGATGACCATGAGGAGCATCGGCGAATCGGGAAGGACGCCGCGAATCAGTTCTGGGATCACATCATCCGCCGGGTGAAGACGTGCGCACCCTTCTCGAAACGCAGGACGGAGCGCTCGATGTCGGGGCACTCCGCCAGCCACCGGTCGCTGAGGGCGGTCTCCTCCTTGCGATCTGAATCGTCCAGGACGATGACCGCGTCATCTGCGCACCGCGGGAGCAGCAAGGGCATCGCCGGGTAACGGGCCTCTGACCCGATCGCCTCCGGGGGACCGTCCACGAAGAGCAGTCCGATGTCCGCGAGATCTTCGAGGGCTTCGACGTCGTACCAGGAGTAGACCCGCTCCGCGCCTTTCCAGTCGGCCAGCGGAGCGTGCCGGATCTCCACCACATCGCCGAGGTCGTGGGCGCGGATCAGATCGCGGGAGATCCTGCCGAAGCGTTCATCATGTTCAAGGCAGATCACCTTGGCCGGTGCGATCTGCTCCGCGAGGTAGCCGAGCCAGATACTCGATGATCCGCTCCCGCATTCAACGATGAGCTTCGGACGCTGTCGCAACATCGTTTCCATGAGGAAGCGCAGTACGTCCGGCGACGCCGCCCAGCCGCGCAACGAGGGCATCGGAGCGCGGGGCTGGATGAGGCTCCGCAGATCGATGTAGGCCTCGAGTTGGTTGTAATTCGCTGCGCTCGTTCGCGAGAGATCCTTCAACCCGGCGGACACGGTGGAAACATCACTGGACAGCTTGTCCAGGCGAGGCCTCAGGCTATCGGTGGTAGAGCTGACGGACGTCAGCTTCTCGTCGAGCCTGGACAGCCGACGCGAGAGGGCCACCACTCGGCGATCGGCCCAGCGAAGCGCGATCAGGGCGACCACGAGCACGCCGAACGCGCCGATGACGGCCGAGAGCCACATCGCGTCCGCGGTGACGAGAACGCCGAGGAGCCCCAGCGTCATCACACCCGCCACAGCCACCGCGGAACCGGCGGCGGCGTACAGCACCAGCCGCCTTGTCGATATCGCGCGCATTCGGACAGCCTTTCGTCGGAAATCGTGCTTGTTAGTATTTAGCCGTCCGACAATGCCAGGCCTACATTTGTCATGGATGCATATAACATTTCACCAGATATTTTCCTGGTATTCATCGACGGCGGATCGCGACCACAGTGTTCGCGGGCAGGTTGTCCACGACAACAAAGGACGTGGGGTTGAACTGCCGCGGCTGGAAACGCACCATCGTCGTGACCCCACCTGGCCGCCACACCAGATCGGCACTCTCGCGACGCAGGACGAACACGTCGATCGGCCCGAACTTCGTGTGCGCCGAGGCCTCCGCGAAGGCGGCCGGTTCAGTGATCTCGGAGAGCCTGATCAGCTCCGCGTACCGGTCATCCCAACGGGTCGGCCCGCCGGCGGAGCCGCGGTCGACCGCGATGTAGCCCCGCCACGGCAGGAACGCGAACAACTGCTCGTCATAGGCCAGGGTGCGCGGCCGTACGCCCTTCCCCAGCACCCCTTCGACGGCCCGCTGGACCGGCTCGACAGGAAACCAGGGCAGGCCGCCGTCCGAGGCCGCGGCGGCGCTGAACCGGGGACGGCCGCCGTTCGGGAGGGGCTGGTTGTGGGCACGGGCGGCCTGGCGGTTCTGCAGGTTTCCCGCTGCGAGGTCGGGCGTGCCGACGCCGGTGCGCCCGGGAGTCCAATGCGTGGCGGGCATGTTGAGTTGCCAGTACGTGTATCCCACGAAGATCAACACGACCGCGACGACGGCGGCACCGCTCCCGTTCGGGAACGGCGTGCCGATCCTCCGCGCGAGAGTGGGGCCGACGTGGACGGCGGTGAGTACGGCGGCCGCGAGGAGACATGTGGAGATCAACGGAAACACGTAGTGCAACAGGCCGGAGTGCCCGCTGGTGACATACCGGGCGAAGCTGATCAGGTAGTAGCCGTAGGTGCCGAGGACGATCGCCAGCAACGGGGGCGCCCACCACACCGACCTCCGAAGCCACAGCAGCCCCACCAACCCGATCGCCTGGGCCACGCTGAGCGGGGTCATCCCCAGGAAGGGGAGTGGAATTTGGGAGATCGCGCTCGACTCGTAGGTGTCGGCGACTTGCCGGCCGCCATGCAGCATCGCCCACACATACGGGATGACGTACCACAACGACACGACCAGCATGACGGCGACGATGCGGGCGAGATACCCCGTGTACGCCCTGCGGTCGGACTCGCTGCGCCACGTCCGCCACACCAGGGCGAGAATCCCGAGCGCCGCGTACACCAGATACCCGTAATAGATGAGCGCCATCAGGCCACCGACGAGACCGGCCGGCAACCAGTGCAACCGGCCTCGGGGCGGCGACGCGACCGTGAGAAGAATCAGGGGGACGACGATCGCCAGAGCCAGGACCTCGTGTGCCTTGTCCGGTTTACCGAAGATCGCCAGGCCTAGTGCACCGATTATCAGTGCCGCCCCCGGCGAGGTCAGCCGCGACCACAGCACGAAGCCCGCTACGACCGACGCCGACACCGACAGGATCAGCGCGGGGGCGACCAGCCGCCAGGCCGGCACGTCCAGGATGACCGCCGCCTTGCCGATCAACCAGGGGAGCAACGGCGGATACTCCGAGGGGACACTGGCGACGATGCCGTCGCTGCTGGCCGAGGTGACCGTGTAACGGGTGGCCATGGCCGCCAGCCGCCCGGCATCACCGTAGACGCCTCCAGCAGGGAAGGGCGTGCCATGCCACGCCGTACACAGCAGCAGCGCCGTCCAGGCCGCGAACAGGCCCGCGGCCACCCCGGTCACCACCAGGCTGCGCTTCCACAGCGCCAGGCAGGCGACCCCGGCCGTAGCGAATCCGCCCAGTACGAGCGGGACGTCGGCGCCCGCCTGCCGGAACGGGTTGAGGTCGAGCGCCGACGGCACGACTGCCGCCAGCGGACCGGCGACCAACCATGTCAACACCGCCGCCACTCCCGGCTGGCGCAGCAGGCCGAACAGTCGCCGCACCGACCGGTGCCGCGGCGTGCCGACAGCCGTGGCGGCCGTCGCCGCAGACTTCTCTTCGAGACTGAACTCGATGTTCAAGGCCACAAACTCCCGCCACGCCACGATCATGACCACATACTGTGTCAGGCACCAGCAAAACGTGCTGAATCGAGCGTCCACTACCTTAAGCGCGAAAAGTTGTGCACCTCGCCATGTTCATCCAAAGGCCATCGGCCTCGAACTTTTGTGGTCTTGGTGTGGTCGCCTGAGGCTGCCGTCTTGTATCGGTGACCAGGACGTTGGACTTACGGAATGCGCTCGGGAAGTGCGACAGCACGACCTTCGAGTTGTAGGCGGCCCGGTTCGTCCACTGATAATTCCACGTCATGAACGCGACCTTTTTCGGGTCAGCGCCCGCCAGGCCGTACACCCCGAGCCCCTTCGAGCTGAGCTGATCGGAGCTGGCCTGATACCGGGTGTTGGGCAGCATCGATTCCGTCAGCATCGCGTTGTAGTACGGCCGTACCGCCCCGGTATCAGTGTCGGCGAACAGGTCCTTCCGGTCGTTTTCGGGGTGATCGATCGTCCAGTTGCGAACCCGGCTTCAGCTCTTGATCGCCTTGTGGGTGTCGGCGGTCTTCTGGATCTCGACCTTGCGGCGCTTGGCCCTCTCCAGCACCGGGATCCGTACCGCCAGGACTCCGTTGTTGTAGACGGCCTCGATCGCTTCAGCGTCCAGGTGCTCCGACAGGTAGACCCGGCGGGTGAAGGTGCCCATCACCCGTTCCCGGACGAAGACCCGGTCGTCCTCGCTGTACTGCTCTTCCCGCTTGGCGCTCACCGACAGCACCCCTGGTCCCGGCCGTCCGCTGCCGGTCACATCTGGCTCACATGTGATTCACATGTGGTGAGGTCTAGCGTGGGTCGCATGCGGGTGCTGGTGGTTGAGGACGAAGTACGCACCGCCGCGTTGCTGCGGCGGGGGTTGGCGGAGGAGGGGTATGCGGTCGATGTGGCCGTCGACGGCCCGGGGGCGGTGTGGCAGGCCGGCGAATTCGGCTACGACGCGGTGGTGCTGGACGTACTGCTGCCTGGTTTAGACGGATTCGAGGTGTGCCGGCGTCTTCGCGCCGGAGACTGCTGGGCTCCGGTGCTGATGCTGACGGCCAGGGACGCGGTCGCCGACCGGGTGCGGGGACTCGACGCGGGGGCGGATGACTATCTGACCAAGCCGTTCAGCTTCGCCGAGTTGTCGGCGCGGTTGCGCGCGTTGATCCGGCGGGGGGCACGGGAGCGGCCGACCGTGCTACAGGCAGGTGACCTGCGGCTGGACCCGGCCAGCCGGCGGGCGTGGCGGGAGGAGGTGGAATTGGAGCTGTCGCCGAAGGAGTTCATGTTGCTGGAGCTGTTCCTGCGTCACCCGGGGGAGGTACTGACGCGTACCCGGATTCTGGAGCACGTGTGGGACTACGCCTATGACGGCACGTCCAACATCGTCGACCAGTACGTGGGGTATCTGCGCCGTAAGATCGACCGGCCGTTCGGGGTAGAGCAGCTGGAGACGGTCCGCGGCGCCGGATACCGGCTGGCTGTCCCCGATCCCCGTAGTGGCGGGTGAGCGGCGATGCCGTTGCGGCTGCGGCTCGCGCTGCTGTTCGCCCTAGGCACCTCTGCGGTGATCTCGGTGGCGGGGATGGCGTTCCTGAGCCAGCTGAACTCGTCATTGAACGCCGCGCTGGACGACACGCTGCGCGCGCGGGCGGAGGCTGTGACGGTACGGCTGGCCGCCGCCCAGCCGGCGGCGCCGCCGGGTCAGTCCGCCGCCCAGCAGGGTAACCATGAGGGCCAATTCACCGGAACAGACGAAGTGCGCCAGGTCCTGGCCGCCGATGGGGCCGTACTGCAGTCCTCGGAGGCGGCCGGTTCCCGGTCCCTGCTGGCGGCCGGTCAGCTATCGCGGGCGAGCAGTGCCCCGGTGACGTTCACCACGGTGATCGAGGGAGAGCGGGTACGGTTGCGGGCTGTTCCCGCGAGCAGCGCGGGCCGCCGGGTGATCGCAGTAGTGGGAGCCAGCACCGGCATCACCGAGAACGCGCAGCAGCGGGCGCGCACGGTCATCTTGGTGGCAGGTCCACCGGCGGTCGCCCTGGCGGGTGTGGGGGCGTGGCTGCTGGCCAGAGCGGCACTGCTCCCGGTGGGACGGATGCGCCGCCGGCTGACCGACATCACCGAGCACGACACCGGCTCCCGCCTGAACGTGCCGCGCAGCCGGGACGAGATCGCCGCTCTCGCGGCGGCGATGAACGCGCTGCTGGACAGGCTGCAGCGGGCGCTGGCGCGCCAGCGTGGGTTCGTCGCCGACGCCGGCCACGAGCTACGGACCCCTCTGACGACGCTCAAGGCCGAGCTGGAGCTGGCCGCCCGGCCGGGCCGGTCCCGCCAGGCGCTGGCCGCTGCGGTCACGGCCGCGGCCGGTGACACCGACCGGCTGATCCGGCTCGCTGAGGACCTGCTGCTGTTGGCAAGAGCCGACGAGGGCGCCGACTTCCTGCGGCCCCACCAGATAGTCCTGGCCGAGGTGGCACAGGACGCGGTGCGTGCCGCCGCGCCCGCCGCCGGCGCCCGGGCTGTCACCATCGCCCTCAACGCCGACCGGCGGCTGTCGGTCATCGCCGACCCCGACCGGATCCGCCAAGCCGTCGACAACCTGCTCAGCAATGCGATCCGCCACGCCCCTGCGGACACCAGCATCGAGGTGACCGTGCACGCCGCCGCACAGCGGCCCAGCGCGGTCATCGAGGTCCGCGATTACGGGCCCGGCTTCCCACCCGGCTTCCTCCCGCACGCCTTCGAGCGATTCGCCCGCGCCGACCCTGGACGCGCCCGCGCGGGCGGGGGAACCGGCCTGGGCCTGGCCATCGTGGCCTCCATCGCCGGAGCTCACGGCGGACACACCTGGGCCGGCAACGATCCCGGTGGCGGCGCCCGCGTGCGGATCGAGGTCCCTCTCATAGCGCCGCCGGCACCCCCGTCTAAGCCTTCCCGACGCGGATGGGCGGGCTCACATCGTCTTCACATCACCCGCAGAGCACGCTGAAGGCGCTGGGCGGCATTACCCACGCCGACCCCGAGCTCTGGAGGGCGACATGGTGAACACTTCCTTGGCCAAATTTCGCCTAGCGATCTGGGCGGGGCCCGCCGCCGGATATGGGCTGGCCATCGGCGCGGTCGCCGTGGCCATCCTCACCGGCCCCCTCGATCGAGATACAACCGTGGGCGGACGGCTCATCGCGCTCGCGGGCTTCATCGCCGCAACGACGCTGTTTTCGCTCCTGCGGCGGTTCTGGTTCGCGCGCCTGCCCCGCGGCGATGGCGGCAGGCCCTACCAACCCAGGCCATGGATGTGGTTCTTCACATCTGCTGTACACGGTCGTCTCACCAGTCGCCGGACAAACTCAGGGGTGTCAAAGGACAAACCATCTGAAAGGAAGCTCCGATGAAGCTCACACCCAAGATCGCCGGCATCGCGCTGGCGGTTGTCGCGTTGGGCGGCACTGCGGCGGCTGGGACCGCACTCGCCTCGACGCCCACCCGGACGCCGGCGCCCGCCACTTCCAGCACCGCGCAGCCCGAGCCGACCAGCCCGGACCACGACACCCTGCAGCAGGGCGACCAGACCAGCCCCGACACCCCCGGCGAGAAGGCCGGCGCGGAGAAGACGGGCACTGAGAAGGCCGGCGCGGAGAAGGCCGGCACTGAGAAGGCCGGCACGGAGAAGGCCGGCACGGAGAAGTCGGGCAGCTCGGACGGACCAGGCGGCCACGCCGACCCCGCCGGTAACGTGCAGCACGAGGCCACCGGCGCGGAGTAACGCCGGCAGCCACCCCCCGGAGCCAGGACCGCTGCGCACGGTCCTGGCCCTGTGGGGCCCGAAATCTCGGCCAGGACTCTTATTCGGCTGCGAGCAGGTGGGCCGGGGCGATGCGGTTCAGGGCCCGGATCGGGATGAAGAGGGTGGTGGTGATCAGCAGGAGGGCCGCGAGGGTGCCGAGGAGGCCGGCTGCGGCGAGCATCAGGAGGTGGCCGCCGAGGAGGTCGGAGCTGAGCGCGGTGACCACGACGAGGCCGAGGACCGAGCCAGTGAGGCCGCCGAGAAGGGCCAGGCCGACGCCCTCGTACAGGGTGAGGCGGGCGAGGTTGCGGGACGTCCAGCCGGTGGCGCGCAGGACGGCGAGGTCACCGGCCCGCTCCCGCTGCGACAGGACGAGCACGTCGACGGCTCCGGCCGCGCCGAGCAGGAGGGACAGGGCGACGCTCAGGTAGTCGGCGGCCCTGGCCTGGGCGACGATCGCGTTGCCCAGCAGCGAGCCGGTGACCTCGCCCTGGAAGGCGAGCGTGACCGCGAGCAGGATCGTGAACGCGGCGACGCCGAGGGCGAGCCCGGCCGCGCCGAGGATCGTACGTCCTCGTACCCGGGTCAGGTTCCGCAGGGCCATCCCGGCGACCGAATGGACGGGGCGGGCCCGTCCGGAGGGGGTCACCGGCGGGCGGATGGCGTCCAGCGGTTCGAGCCGGGTGGCCCGCCAGGCGGGCACCGACCCGGCCACCAGGGCCAGCAGCACAGCGACGGGGAACACCAGTGCCGCGTGGACCGTCGTGGTGTGCAAGTCGAGGACGGTTCCAAGGCCGTACGCCAGGAGGCTGCCCAGCGCACCCGCGATCACTCCGACGGTGAACAGCTCCCCAAGGATCACAATGAAGATCTCCCGGGTGCTCCAGCCGAGGCAGCGCAGCGTCCCGATCTCGGTCCGCCGGGACCGGACCGAGGCGAGGGCGGCCTGGCTGAGGAACAGGCCGCAGACCACCAGGACCAGGACGAACAGGATCGCGCTCTTGGTGTCGACGGCGCGCAGGATGCGCAGAGCCACGCCCTTTGCGGTCCAGCCTTCGGTGATCTTCATGTTCGCGGGCAGGACGATGGTCTGCGGGGCCGGGGAACTGCCGACGGTGACGTCCACGTCCAGTGTGGGGAAGGCCAGGTGGATCGCGTCGACGGCAGCGTTGACGCGGGCCCGGGAGACCGGATCGACGCCGGTGACACCGGCCACCCGGACCCGGATCGCGCTGATCGGCGCTGTGTCCTGCGTGCCGGGACTGTGCCGGCTCATCGTCATGGCGGCGACCGACGACAGGGTGGTGAGCATGGTGGGCGGCTGGCTGATGTAGCCGCCGAGGTTGCGGTCGGGCAGCAGCGGCCGGTCGTGCAGGGCGGCCCGGGTGCGCGCGTCCGCCCCGGTGACCTGCGGGGACTGGTAGGTCTCCATCGGCACGCTCGACAGCGCCGAGAAGCTGCGCACCTTGGAGCTGTCATAGCGGCCGACGAACTTGAACAGCGGTGTCTCTCGGCGACCATCCTCGTCCGTTCGATCACAGCTGTTCTCGAGGACGCAATCGGTGGAGACCCAGCCGGTCACCATACGGAACTGAGTTCCGGTGTTCTCCTCGGGCGCGGGCAGCCAGTTCCCGTCGCGCCCGTCCCGCCACATGCGGGGGTCCTGCGGCGTCTGGACCACAGCGGTGAGCCCGCCGTCGGCAGGCCGGTAGCGGACCGGGCCCACCGTCATGTACGCTCCGGCCGACCATTGGGCCCCCGGCAGGTCGGTCGTGTCATATCCGGTCTTGAGATCGGCGGTGATCTGGCCGGCCTTCGTGCCGTGCAGGCCGTCGACGAAGGCCCGCGCGCCCGGGCTGCCGAGCCGGGCGGGCAGCTTGCCCGGATCCCCGCTGTCCAGCCGCTCCACCGTCGCGGTCAACCGGCCGGAACTCATCGCCTGGTTGCCGAGCAGCACCGGAAGGCGCAGGTCACGCTGCTCGACGCCGTCGACGGCAAGGGTGTCCTCGTGCCAGTAAGGCTTGTCGGCCTGGGTGAGCATCCGGCCCGAGGTGATCGCTTTGCGCAGGCCGACGAGCCTGTCCTCCTGGGCGGGGTCGATCGCGGACAACAGCACTGGATAGATCATCGGGATCTGGGCGTACGCCTGGTCCTTGCCCGCCTGGCAGTTCAGGCGCGATCGGGTCGCGGCCGTGTAAGGGGTCCTGGGGTTGCCGGTCCGATCCGCTGTGGGCCGGCTGTTCAGCGGGCTGCCGCCATCGCCGGTCAGCAGCCCCGCCGGGTCGTTGTTGTAGTACCAGCAGACCCAGTACTTCCCCCTGGGGGCGGTCTCCTGCTCGAGGTCGAAGTAGAGGCTGTGAACGCCGGGGTCGACGAGCTTGATGGGGTTGGTTCTGGTCAGATAGACGTACTGGTCGGTGACCGGATAGCTGGACAGCCCCGCGGAGAGGGTGGGCTTGAGCCGCAGCAACTGGGCCGGAGCCTTGCTGTCCAGGAAGGCCGACACGTCGACCTTGAGACTGCTCTGCAACGGGACATAACCGATGTTGGCGATCGGGGCGGCCACGTCGACCTGCTGCAGATTCTTGATCTTGTCGTACTGCTCGAGGGTGATGCCGCCGAAGATCCCGGACAGGAAGTTGGCCTCGACCAGGCCCTTCTGCTGCTCCAGAACCGTGGTGGTGCCGGGTGGGCGGATCAGGATGTCGTAGGCGGAGCGCGCGTTGGCGTTCACGGTGCCGACCGTTTCGGCGCGGCTGGTGGTCACGACCGAGGTGAGCAGGGTGAAACTGGTGGCGGCGACCAGGATTCCGGTGGCGAGGGCGAGTGCCCGGCCGCGCCTGCGCCGCAGCTGGGACCAGATCATGGCGATCACGGGCGGAGCCCACCGAGCCGGTGCAGGACGTCCGTGGCGGGGTCGACGGTGTCGTCCCCGATGATCTTCCCGTCCTGGAGTCGGACGATCCGGTCACAACTAGTGGCGACCTCGGCGTCGTGAGTGGCGACCAGCATCGTCATTCCGTACTGCTCGCGCAGGTTCAGCAGCAGGTCGATGATCTCCCGGCCCGTGACGCTGTCGAGGTTCCCCGTCGGTTCGTCGGCGAGCAGCAGGGCGGGCCGGTTGATCAGGGCGCGGGCGATCGCGACCCGCTGCTGCTGGCCTCCCGACAGCTCCGAGGGCAGCGCCGGGGCCCGTTCGGCGAGGCCGACCGCTTCGAGGAGTTCCCGGGCGCGGGCCTTGCGGTCGAAGTCCACCCGGCGCGGCAGGACCGGGACGAGCACGTTGTCCAGCACGGTGAGGGCGGGCAGCAGGTGGAAGCGCTGGAACACGAACCCGATCCGGCGGCGGTGAGCATCCAGTCTGCGGCGCTCCAGCGCCACCCCGTCGATCTCGATGACGCCCTCGTCGGGCAAGTCCATGCCACCGACGAGATGCAGGACAGTGGATTTCCCCGCCCCGGACGGGCCCATCATCGCCACCGCGATCCCGTCCTCGATGTCCAGGTCGATCCCGTCGAGGGCGGTCAGCCCCGGGTACCGGCGGCTCACTCCGCGCAGCGCCACACTCATCGCCCGGTTCCCCCCTTACATTGCGTCAATGCAGGGTACATTGTCACAATCTAGGAGGAGGTGTAAACATGCCGCTGCATCACGCGGTGCTGGCTTTGCTGGTCGACGGGCCCAGCCACGGGTACGAGCTGAAGGGCCGGTTCGAAGAGGCCATCGGCCCGCAGTGGGGCGGCCTGAACGTCGGGCACCTCTACCAGATCCTCGACCGCATGGTCCGCGACGGCTACGTCACCAAATCCCTGGTGACCCAGACCGACCGTCCCGACAAGACCCGCTACACGCTCTCGCCGGAGGGGCTCCGGGAACTCCAGGGATGGGCGACCAGCGCGTGGGTCCGTACCTCCGGGTTCCGGGACGAACTGTTCCTGAAGCTGTTCGGCGCGGCCCGGCTGGGCCCGGAGACCCTGGCGGCCTTCGTGGCCACCCAGCGCCAGACCTACCTGTCGGAACTGGGCGGCCTGACCCGGCAACGCCGCGAACACTCCACCGACCCCATGATCGCCCTGCTCATCGACGCCGCCATCGCCCACACCAAGGCCGACCTGGAACTCCTCGACACCGCCCCCCACCGCCTCGCCGCCGTCGCCGTCCGTTCTGTTGCCTCAGGCGAAGTCCAGCCTCGCTCGGCCAAATCGGGCTGACCCTGGCGCATGTCTCCAGCGTCGGATCCGCGACGCTGCGCCTGATGGCCGACACCGTCGCCGTGCTGCGCCGCCAGATCTCCGCTCCCACCCGTCATGGCCGGACCGGGCGATCTTGTCCGCGCTGGCGCGGCTCCTGCCCCGAAGCCGGTGGGCCGCATGTGCTCAGGAGGGGTGCTGTGTCACGGCGTGGCGTGGTCGCCGACAGACACGCCGCCGCCTGTTTCCGGTCAGCTAACCGAACCGGGTGCGAAGCCGCCGTGTGGTGCGGGTCCACGCTACCTTTGTGTAGTCATATGACTACTGAAAGTAGGGATCGTTGATGCGTTCGCTGACCGTCACCGCCGTGGGTGTGCTTGTCCTGGCCGCCGCGGCAGTGCCCGCACGCGCTCAGGAGTCACAGGCGCCGTTGCGGCTGACCATCCTGCCTGCCACCGGCAGTCGGACGGCCGTGACGCTGGCCTGCGAGCCGGATGGCGGCTCCCATCCGCGGCCGGCCGAGGCATGCGCGGCGCTGCGCGCCGTCGATGGCCACCTGGACCGGCTGCCTGGCCAAAACACCGTCTGCACCATGCAGTACGACCCGGTCAGCGCGAATGCGATCGGTACCTGGCGCGGCCGGAAGCTTGTCTTTAAGAAGATGTACGGCAACGCGTGTGAGTTGCACTCCGCGCTCGACCCGGTCTTCCGGTTCGGCGGCTGAGCTGCCATCCGGCCGCTACGCGCGCGGCCGGCGAGGAACATCCGAGCCGGGGCGTACGCCTGTGCGTTGCGAAGCCGGTTGTCGGCGGGCCACCAAGTACAGAACTCCGCCCATACTTGATGCGCGGCGGCTTCAGTGCCGGCCGGCTCCGTCATCATCGTGGACCGTGGCACCGTCCTGGTCTGACCATGGGCGAGCCGGGGACGGGCGGCGCCATACCGGTCTCCGCGCCGGCGCCGTCGCATCCGGTCCGTAGAATCGAAGCATGGAATACCGCCAGTTGGGACGTTCAGGACTGAAGGTATCGGTGCTGGCGATGGGCACGATGACCTTCGGCGGCAAGGGAATCTTCGGCAACGTGGGCTCCACCGATGTCGACGAGGCGCGTCGGCAGGTCGACCTGTGCCTGGAGGCGGGGGTCAACCTGATCGACACCGCCAATGTGTACTCGGCCGGCCTCTCCGAGGAGATCGTGGGTGAGGTCATCGCCGGCCGGCGGGACGAGGTTCTGCTCGCCACCAAGGTCCGGCTGCCGATGGGGCCGGGGCCCAACGACGCCGGGCTTTCACGCCACCACATCGTGTCGCAGTGCGAAGCGAGTCTGCGTCGGCTCGGCACCGACCACATCGATCTCTACCAGGTGCACCAGTGGGACGGCATTACGCCGCTGGAGGAGACCCTCGAAGCGCTGAACATGCTGATGAACTCGGGCAAGGTCCGCTATATCGGCGCATCGAACTACTCGGGCTGGCAGCTGCTGAAAGCGCTCGGCACGGCGGACGGCCGTGGTCTCCCGCGTTTCGTGAGCCACCAGATCTACTACTCGTTGCAGGCGCGCGAGGCCGAGTACGAACTCGTACCGGCCGCGATCGACCAGGGACTGGGCATTCTGGTGTGGAGCCCGCTGGCCGGAGGGTTGCTGTCCGGAAAGTATCGCCGTGGGAAGCAGGCACCGGCGGGGTCTAGGCTGCTGACCGAGTGGGATGAACCACCGGTCTATGACGAGGAGAAGTTGTACGACACGGTCGACGTCCTCGTTGACATCGCCGAGGCCCACGGCGTGTCGGCCGCGCGGATCGCGCTGGCCTATCTACTCGCCAAGCCGGGTGTGACCTCGCTTGTCATCGGCGCACGGACCACCGAGCAACTGGCCGACAACCTCGCCGCCACCGAGTTGACCCTTGACGAGGATGAACGTGCCCGGCTGGACAAGGTCAGTGCGCCACCGCTGATCTACCCGTACTGGCATCAGGCCCGCACCGCGAGCGATCGGCTGTCTCCCGCGGATCTCACCCTGCTCGGCCCTCACATCGGCTGATCCGACCCGGATCCGATGGTGACGCCGCCCCCAGCCTGCCGCTTTCACGGTGGGACGGCGCGTTGAACAGCCAAAAGGTGTCTACCTGTGTCGATTGGTGCGTCCGCCGGCTCTGGATCGCTGATGGGAGGATTTCGGCTCTGCTGTCGCCCGCGCTGCGGAGGAGTACTGATGCCCGTTCGTCACCAGAGACCAGCCCGCGGCCACCTGAAGGGATGGCGAAAACCCGAGGGCGCTGTGATGATCACTCGTCCTGGCCGGTGGTCGAACCCGTACAAGATTCAGCCGTACGGCCCATACACCCGTGACGAGGCCATCGAGCTGTTCGAGGCCGACCTGATAGCCGAACGGCTCGTCACCGGGAGAGGCCGGGAGCCGCTCGGGATCGCCGACGCACGTCGCGAGCTCGCAGGCAAAGACCTGGTATGCGAGTGCGGCCCGGACGATCGCTGCCACTCAGTCGTGCTCCTGCGGTGGGCCAAATGCCAGGAGTCCGGCCGCTGACCGGCGTCGAGGTCACCGGCAACCGACGACAACGCGGCGCGAGCCTCCTGGCCACGCTGAGGTCTTCTACAGAGGGACCGGTGCGTGAACGTGCAGCTCAGCACCACAGAATGGCAGTATGCAGCGGTCACGGCCATGGTCCTCAACGCGGGCCTCATCCCAGACACCGAAGAACCCGGCGAGCTCCACAAGCTGGCCACCACCATCGAGGACAAGGGCGTGCAGGCGCTGACCGAGTTACGCGATCTGCTCACGCGCCGGGATCGGACGTGCAGGTCACCTGCCAGGCCGACGGCGACGTCATGCATGTCTCGGTGGTGAATAGCGGGAACGGCCAGACCGAAGCGCACCTTCGCGAGCCCCCGGTCCTGGAGTCCGGCTATGGGCTGGTCGGTCTCCGGGAACGGGTCACCCTCGCCGGAGGCCGGCTCGCGACGGACTCGACCCCCGAGGGCGGCTTCGCGCTGACGGCCCGAATCCCCTTCCAACCTGCCCATGGCTAGTGGCGGTCACCACATACGTTCACCGGCGCCTTGCCCAGTCCGTCGGCTTGCCGGGGGTGCGGATGGCGACCCCTAGGTCGCTCAGATGGGGATGGCGACCTTGCCTCGTGCTTTCCGGCTTCGAGCAACGTCGTCGACAAGCGACTGCTGACGTCGGGCCGGCCGAAGGGTTGCGATGAACGGTCTGAGCTGGGTGACTGCGGACCGGCAGATGCCGGCCGGACCGATCGCGGGATCGGTCCGGCCGGCTCTTGGCGGTTTGCCGGTCAGGACGTGAAGGGCACCCGAGTCCAGCTCAGGACTTGCTCGCTCTTCGGGTTGATGGTCACCTTCAGCCAGTTGTTGACGCCGGTCGACCCGTCGATAGTGACGCGGGTCAGGTTCGGCGCGGCGATCGTGTTGCCGTAGAAGGAGTTCCACTTGGACCCGTTGTCCAGTGGCTTGTCGCTGTTGTAGACGTGGCTGTCGCCGTTGAACAGGTACACCGGTCCGCGGAACTTGGCTGACTCCTGGGCGATCGCCTTGACGATCGGCTGGAAGCCGTAGTAGTCGGCGAAGCTCGGGTTCGTGACCGTCGGGTCGAACATGTCAGCCTGGGTGAGCAGGGCAACGGCCTTCTTGTGGTCGTGCCTAGCGGCGCTGAAGGTGTCGTGGATCGTCTTCAGCACGGAAGACGTGCGGCCCTGAACCTCAGCGGTCTGCTCCGCGGTGGGCGCGGTGTTGCCGGTCCACGGGGCGAGGCTGTTGTTGCTGCCCACGATGTGCACGGCGGCGAATGCCACGTTGGACCGGGTGTACCGGACGTTTTCGGGGTAGCCCTTGGCGGCCTGCGAGGTCACCCGCACGCTGTGCTGTCCGAGCGTCCGACCCGGGCGAGGGAAGAAGACCTTACGGATCGCGGCCAGGCGCTCGAGCGGGTTGTACGCTCCGTTGTTCGGCCGGTGGCAGTCGGTCCACTCGTTGTCGCCGACGGTGTAGACGAGCGGATCCTTGAACTGGTCGAAATCCGACTTGATCTGCTGGAAGTAGGCGTCGCTGCACACGGTCGAGCCGCTCTTGATATCACCGACGTGGTCGACGAACTGCACGTTCGGGTCGGCATTGATCTGGCTGATGACGTTCGGGAAGTTGGCGATCTGGGCGTCGCCGTAGGGGATGTCGCCGATCACTGCGAAGGTGTACCGGCCGTCCGCGGCGGCTGCCGGTCCGGTCGAGAAGGCGAGTGCAAGCGCACTCGCGGCAAGCGCAGAAGCAGCGCGGCGCCAGGTTGTCATCGTGTAGTCCTTTGGTCGTGAGGAGATCACACTGGGAGCAGCACATGAACCGCAGACCAGCCAGAGGGGAACGCGGATCAACGGTTTCCTGTCGGCTCACCCAGGCATGCCGTCCCAGGACGCCTGCCGTGGTCACGGAGCCGGCCAGCCGACGCCCATCGCGGCGCGACCGGATCGCCATCTCCAGAGCGTCCAGGGCCAGATCAGCACGCAAATGGCCGGCGACCTGCCACCCGACGATCATCCGGGAGAACAAATCGAGAACAAAGGCCGTGTACGCCCAGCCGCCCGCAGTTTCCACAGGTGATGCCGGCGACCCACCGCCACCTTGGGCGGCCCTCGTCGGCCCGTACTTGGGGACCCAGCCGACGCTCGGGCGGGGCCGGACGACGCGGACATCGATCCCGCACACGTCGCGGAGGTGCTGCGAGGGCTCTACTACGAGACGGCGCTGGCCGGCAGCCGCAACTCCCTGCTGCCGACGCTCGAGGTGACCACCGCGGACCACATCCTCTTCGGAACCGACTGGCCCGCCGCCCCGGAACCCACCGTCGTACACAACGTCGCCAACCTCACCGCCTTCGACGGCTTCACCAAGGACGAACTGCGAGGCGTCGAGCGCGACAACGCGCTCAGGCTGTTCCCCCGGCTCCCCTGACGGCCGGCCGAGGGCACCGAGGAGCGGCCACGGCGAGCCGACGCGTCCTGGTGCGCGCCAACCCTGGCGCGGCCAGGATTGAACGGCAAGAGCTCAGCGGGCGCCGGAGGATCAGCGCCCCGGTGGTCATCGATGCCGCTCCGGCGACGACAGCTAGCAGTAAGGCGGACTGGTCACCACACAGTCCACGCTTCCCACACTCATCTCCGCCAGCACAGTGTGCAAGTTCACAAACCTGTGTCCACTTCTGACCCAAAGTTCCCGATCTTCACATCTATTTCATAACATCTCTTGCTTTATCTAGAGCACCACCGAAATCCTCGCGTCGCGGTGTTTCTCCGCCGCTGACGAAAGGACTGGTGGATGTCACGAGACGGACGACGTTGGCGCGCTCTCACAGCCGTGGCCGTGGTACTGCCACTCGCCACAGCGGCGCTCTCGGCCACAGGAACGGCGCAGGCGAACGACCGTAAACCGGTCGCCGGAACCAAGCCAGCATGGGCCAGCGCCTCGGCCGACCGCGGCAGGACCGACAGCAAGCAACGACTCGACGCGAAAGTCTGGCTGAGCGGGCGCGACCCGAAGGGGCTCGACGCGTACGCCCAGGCCGTGTCCACCCCGGGTAGTCCGCAGTTCCACAATTTCCTCAGCCCGCTGCAGTTCAACCAGCGGTTCGGGCCGACGAAGCAGCAGGTCGACGCGGTCACCTCGTGGCTGCGGAAGTCGGGGCTGTACGTGGACCTCGCCGGGTCCAACACCCACTACCTGCACGTGACTGGCCACCTCGACAAGGCGAAGACGGCGTTCGGGACCGATTTCCGCAACTACGCCGCCCAGGGAACGGTCGCGCGGGCGCCCTCGAGCGACGCCACCATCCCCACCTCGGTGTCGCCCGCGGTGCTCACCGTGACCGGCCTGGACACCGGCAAGCACCTTCGCACCCACAACGACACGCTGCCGCCGCCCGACCCGAACTACAACGTCGCCCAGCCGTGCGCCACGTACTACGGCCAGAAGATCGCAACAAACCAGCCGAAGGCATACGGCAAGTACCAGCCGCGCGCGATGTGCGGACTGCTGCCCAAGCAGTTGCGCGGCGCGTACGGCACGACCGCGAGCAAGCTGACGGGCAAGGGCGCGACCGTGGCGATCGTCGACGCCTACGCCGCGCCCAAGATGCTCCAGGTCTCCAACATCTACTCCAAGAAATACGGTGACAAGCCGTTCGCCAAGGGCCAGTATCGCGAGGTGCTGCCGGCGACCTTCGACCTCGTCAACGAGTGCGGCGCGTCCGGCTGGTACGGCGAGGAGGCCCTGGACGTCACGGCCGTGCACGCGGTGGCCCCGCAGGCCAACGTGGTCTACGTCGGCGGACGCAACTGCGCCGACGGTCTCGACGAGGCGCTCATCAAGATCGTCGATGAGCATCTTGCCGACATCGTCAGCAACTCCTGGGGCGATCTCTCGGAGCACTACACCCAGGCGTTGATCGACGCTGAAGAGTCGATCTTCAAGCAGGGCGCGATCGAGGGCATCGGCTTCTACTTCTCCTCCGGCGACTGCGGCTACGAGGTCCCCGGCACCCCCTGCCAGGCCCGGTACGGCTCCAGCGGCTCGACCCAGCGCCAGACCGACCTGCCCACCTCCGACCCGTGGGTGACCTCGGTCGGCGGCACCACCCTCGCGGTCGATGGGAAGAACCACTACAAGTTCGAGGCGGGCTGGAACTTCCAGAACGACGCCCTGTCGAAGGACGGCAAGACCTGGAGCCCGGCGCCTCCCGGCACCTACCCGGCCAGCTACGCCGGCGGTTCCGGCGGGGGCACCAGCGCACTGTTCGCCCAGCCGGGCTACCAGCGTGCGGTCGTCCCCTCCTCGCTGAGCACCACGCTGCCGGACGGATCAAAGTCCAAGCAGCCTATGCGGGTCATCCCGGACATCGCGGCCGTGGCCGACTCCACGACCGGCATCCGGTACCCCGAGTGGTCGCAGCTGCCCGACGGCACGTACGGCTATGCGGAGAGCCGCGTCGGCGGCACCAGCCTCGCCTGCCCGGTGGTCGCCGGCCTGCAGGCCCTTGCGCAGCAGCGCCAAGGCCGCGCGCCGCTCGGCTTCGCCAACCCGGCGATCTACCTGCGGGCAGGCAAGGGCCTGTACCACGACGTGACCGACCACCCGCTCGGCAAGAACCCGGTCGCATTCGTCCGCACCAACTACACCGACCCCTACAGCAAGACCGGGCCGCTCGTCTACCTGCTGCGCACGACGGGCAACTACGGCATCCCGAAGGGTGACGCGCTGCCCGCGGTCCGCGGCTACGACGACATCACCGGCGTCGGCACCCCCACCGCCGCCTATCTCCTGTCCTACAAGCCCTAAGGAGCCAAGACCGGCTCTGAGAAGCCAAGACCGCGGGGCCGGGTGCCATGTGGCGCCCGGCCCCGCGCCATGCCCGGGGCCGGTTCTGCCGGAATGCGAGTGCGGGCCGCTGGCGAGCGCGAAAGACTACGATCGGCGCATTCCCCAAGATCGCGACGTAGACCGGAGAGATCACCCGTGACCGGCAGCCCACCCACCCCTGACCCGAAGCAGCCCCGCAGGCTTGACACCGGAGTGCCGCACACGGCCCGGGTCTGGAACCACTTCTTGGGGGGCAAGGACAACTACCCCGCCGATCGTGAGGCCGGCGATCGTATCGCTGAGGCCAACCCAGACGTGATCCGGCTCGCCCGCGCCTCCCGGGCGTTTCTCGTCCGAGCCGTCCGCTACCTGGCCGGCGAAACCGGGATCGAGCAGTTCCTCGACATCGGCACCGGCCTGCCCACCTTCAACAACACCCATGAGGTCGCCCAGGCGATCGCTCCGCAGTCGCGGATCGTCTATGTCGACAACGACCCCCTCGTGCTGGTGCACGCCGAGGCCCTGCTCACCAGTGCTCCCGGCGGCGTCACCCACTACATCGAAGCCGACCTGCACGACCCGGACACGATACTGCACGAGGCGGAAGCCGTACTGGACTTCAGCCGGCCGGTCGCGATCATGCTGATCGCGATCCTGCACCACATCGGCGATACCGAGAAAGCACAGGCGGTCGTAGGCCGGCTGATGGAGGCCGTCCCCTCGGGCAGCTATCTGGCAATCGCTCACGCCGTACACAGCGAGACGATGGACGAGGGGGCACGGCGGTGGAACCAGGTCGGCAAACCCCCGCTCATCCCCCGCAGCCCCCAACAGGTCGCCCGTTTCTTCGACGGCCTTGAACTGGTGCACCCCGGCCTGGTCATGACCACACAGTGGCGCCCCGACGGCACCGAACTCGGCGTCGTTCGCGAGGTGGATCAATACTCTGCCATTGGGCGAAAGCCCTAGTAGAGCTGTTCGTCATGCCCTGCTCCGCTTTCAGCAAGATCCGGGCCGCTGTCGAGTCGGCCATCGCCCACTTCGAAACATGGCGCATAACGCTCCGGGTCGTCAGGCCGCTTCGGGAGGCTGGGGCGCGAATATCTGGATGTGCCCTTGATATTCGCGTACGGGTAGGCGGGGCAGCGATGGCAGCGCCTGGTTGGTGCGAGGGTGGGTGAGTGGCTGCCCGGCGAGGGTGAAGGTCGCGCCGTGGCAGGGGCAGGCCAGGGTGTCTCGTGGTGGTGTGAGGGCGAGCTTGCATCCCTGGTGGGTGCAGATTCCGGAGACCGCCTGGACGCGGCCTGCGGTCCGACGCAGGAATCCGGTGACCGGCCCCAGATCGAAGGGACGCACGCCGCCCTCGGGGAGGTCGGCGCTGACGGCGATGGTTTGCCACACACCGGTGGTGGGCGAGATTTCGGTCTGGGCGTTTGTTGGGGTCTGGATTCGGTCACTGGTGAGCAGATGGTCAGCGGTGGCGCCTGCGGCCGCAGCTGCCGCGGCCGCCGCGGTCAATGTGGTGACTTGCAGCACCCGCCTGCGATCCAGCGCCCACCGGGTCGACGGCGGGGCCGCGGCAGGCTGCTGCGCAGCGGTGGACTGCGCGGCGATGCGGCGGTGAAGATCGTCGACGAACTTTTGGCGTGGCCCGGCAGCGTCTGGGCTTTCGGCAAGCAGCGTGATCGCGGTGCGTGCCACGGCCAGCTCGTCCTGGGTGGGGGCGAAGTCCTTCGGACGGCGCCGACGCAGCAGGCTGTCCACGTAGCGGTCCACTGCTCGCCTCATGACGTTTCCCCTTTCTCATCCAGGCGCGCGGCCTGACGCAGGGCGCGATGCTGGAGAACCTTGGCGTTGGCGACGGAGACCCCGAGCTCGGCGGCGGCCTCCCGGATCGAGTAACCCTGCAGGAAACGCAGCGTCAGGATCCTGCGATACCGCTCGGGCAGCCCGGACAGGATCCGGGTGGTGCGTTCCTGGTGGTCGCCGGCCGGCCGGGGATCGGCCGGCACGATGAAGTCTTCCAGGTCGGTCTGTTCCAGATCGATCTCGGTGACCTGGTGTCCCAATGTGCGCCGCCAGTGCGCCGCGAGGACCGTGCGGGCGATGGCGAGCAGGTAGGCGCGGACTTCGCCGATGCTCGAGGAGCTGCGCAGCGGCCCGAGAGCTGCGAGGAAGACTTGTGAGGTGAGGTCCTCCGCGTCCGGCCGGTTGCCCACCTTGGCGAACATCAGCCGGTAGATCCGCCCGACGTTGTCGGCGTAGATCGCCTCCCAGTCAGGGTAGGCGGCTGTGGGCAGCAAGCTCAGTCTCGGCACGTCGCTGGCTAAGGCCGGCTGTGCGTCGCCACCCCTACTCCGCGCGGCCGCACCCACGCCGGACCTCCGCGCCCAGACCAGCCAGCGTGTGGTCACATTTCATCGTATTCCGCCGTCGGTTCCGAACTACAAATGGTCATCAGCGCAGAACGCCTGTCATGGAGTAATAGCGCCCCGGGTTACACGGCGAAGGTCGAAGGTCGAGAGCGGAGTCCGGGGTGTAACCCGCCGGGCTATCTCACAGTGTCCGATGCTGATCCGTCGATGCTGATCCGTGCTGAGGGGATGTACACGGCAGGCGTCCCGAACAGCGTCGTTGACGACATAAGCCCGATAAGGACTCTGTCACAGTCGACAAGGATCGAAGGTAAGAGTCATGTGTCAGCACCAGCCTCCATGTCCGCCCGCGGACGCCCCTGACCACCAGGCGGCCTGCCTCGTGGCCTTCCACCCGGAACAGGGATGGGGGCTGCTCTGCAACGGCGTGGTGATCTTCGATGACCTCGGCGAGATGCTGCCCGACGGACGCAGCATCCCGAGCGCCCGCGATCTGTATGGGCGGGCGGCATGAGACGGCCCACCACCACCATCGAGGCGCCCCGCGTCCGTCGGGCCGTCTGGCCGCTTCTTCGCGACCGGTCTTCGGTGCCCGAGGCGCGCCGTCTGGTCCGCACCCAGCTGGCCGACTGGGGACTGGCCGAGCACAGCGACGTCGCCGAACTGCTCGCCAGCGAACTTGTCACCAACGCGCTGCACCACGCGTGGGGGAAACCGATCCTCACCCTTTCCGCACAGGGCGGCACGCTGCGCTGCGAGGTCAGGGACGCGAATCCCGCCCTGCCCCACATGTCCCATACCCACCACGACGATGAAGGCGGCCGCGGACTGTGCCTGGTCGACCGGCTGTCCTGCTCCTGGGGCAGCGACCGCGTACCTGAGGGAAAGGTCGTCTGGTTCGAATTGTCCGCACCACCGAAAGTTCCTGCCCATGAATGACCTCCCGCGATCGAATGCACGCCCAGGACAGGACAAGCGCGGCTCGTACGGATGCGCGACAGGAGGCCCACCCCATGCCCAAGAAGATCCAGATCCACAAGCCCAGCAGACACACCACCGAGCTCGTCCCGGACCTGCGAACCCCTAAGGGACGGGTACTGCTGTACTGAGTGCCGACCCTCACGATCACCAGGGGCGACCTCACACCGAACGCGCCTCCATCGCGGGCGCGCTGGAAACTCAATCGACAGCGCTCGAAGGACTTGTGCGTATCGATCACCGCAGCGGGTTGCATCAAACGCAACATCCGAGCAATCGAAAGACGGAGCGGGGAGTCGGCCTATCACCGACTCCCCGCTCTGACCTGCCATTTCGCGTCTGACAACGCCAGAATCTCTCCGGGTTCCGGGGTGTAACCCACCGGGCTATCTCACAGTGTCGACGCTGATCCGTGCTGAGTGGATCGGCACTCCACACACCGAGGAGAAATGAGCATGAGTCACGACATTCACTCGCGCATACGGCGCGCACCGGCCCTGATCGGCACCCTTGGTCTGATCGGCACCCTTGGTCTGACCGCCGCTTGCGGCGGCTCGGCCCACCGTGCCGCGACGCCCGCCGACATCCACCCGGGCGCCGGCCAGAGGCTGGCCGGGAGGCCTGGCGCCGCCGGCATGGCCTCCACCATGGCGGGGATGCCCGGCATGTCCACCGTCAAGCCTGCAGGCAACGTACCGGCCGCGCCGGTGGGCGCGAACTCCGTGGCGATCAAGAATTTCGCCTTCGCCCCCGCCGCGCTGACCGTCAAGTCGGGCACTACGGTGACCTGGATCAATCAGGACACTGACCCTCACACCGTGACGAGCCAAGGCCCCGGTCCGCTCCGTTCCTCCACGCTGCCCAACCGTGCCCGCTACTCCTACAGGTTCACCACGCCGGGCACCTACAGGTACCTGTGCACCGTCCACCCGTTCATGACCGCCACTGTGACGGTGACCCAGTGAGCGGCCATGTCGATCCGCATGGATCCGAGCCGGCGCAGGAAGCCGGGATGTCCCGCCGCCAGTTGCTGCGGCACGCCGGCTGGTTCGGCTCCGCTGTCGTCTTGGCGGCGGTCGGCGGCGAAGTGATCAGTCACGTCGCAGACAGCCCTGACGGCGCCGCGGCCGCACGTATCGCCGGCGACTCTGCTGCGCTGCGGTTCGTACAGGTTTCCGACAGCCACATCGGCTTCACGGGCGCCGCCAACACCGACGTGACCCGATCGTTCACCGAAGCGCTCGATCAGATCAACAGCCTGGGTTTCCGGCCCGACTTCGTCATGCACACCGGCGACCTCACCCACCTGTCCACCCCAGGCCAGTTTGACCAGGTCCAGCAGATGCTGACCGGTCTGCATACCGAGCGCGTCTTCACGGTGCCCGGGGAACACGACTCGATCGGCGACGTCGGACGTGCTTACCGGCAGCGGTTCGGCGCAGGCACCCTCGGCGAGGGCTGGTACAGCTTCGACACCCATGGCGTCCACTTCATCGCTCTGGTCAACACCCTGAGCCTGGAGAAACTCGGGCACCTGGGCACTGAACAG
Organism: Actinomycetes bacterium; assembly: GCA_025964575.1. GTDB lineage: Bacteria > Actinomycetota > Actinomycetes > Streptosporangiales > Streptosporangiaceae > Actinomadura_E. Next base: position 1,169 of record JAOPYO010000351.1, on the reverse strand, counting down.
ATCGACTTCGTCCGCAAAGACGTTGCCGGTCTATCGGCTGACACTCCCATCGTGGTGTTCAGCCATATCCCGCTGTTCGCCATGTACCCCGCCTGGGGCTGGAGCACCGACGACGCCGTCCAGGTCCTGGCCCTGCTACGCCGCTTCTCCTCTGTGACCTGCCTGAACGGCCACGTGCACCAACTGTTCACCAAGACCGAAGGCAACGTCACCTTTCACAGCGCCACCACCACCGCCTACCCGCTGCCCAAACCGGGCACCGCGCCGGCACCCGTCCCGCAGGTGCTACCGGCCGGACGCCTCAAAGACGCGCTCGGCATCCGCACCGTCAACTACCGCAAGGGCATCGGCAGCCTGGCCGTCACCGACGAGAAGCTCGCATGAACGCGCGCGCAGCCTTCACCGCCCGCCTGACCACGGCCGCCGCCATCGCGGTCAGCGGCTACATCCACGCCGACCTTTACCTCAACAGCGGCTACCGGCACATCCACATCGTCGGCACGGCGTTCCTGCTCCAAGCCGGCGGCGCCTTCGCCGTCACCCTGCTGCTGCTCGTCAGCGACTCGGCCATCGTCAGGCTCGGTGCCGCAGCCGTGGCCCTGGGTGCGCTGGGCGGCTTCACGCTCTCCCGCACCGTCGGGGTTTTCGGGTTCACCGAGCACGGATTCACCCCCTCCCCACAGGCCGCGATCAGCGTGATCGTCGAAGTGGCGGCGCTGCTGCTGCTCGCGGCCTGGCAGCTGGCCTTACGCGAGCGGGCGGGGGGCCGGCCTTCGCCGCCCGGGCGGCCACAGAACCAGTGAGATCAGGCTGAATCTCGTGATCGCTTCGGCTGTCCGTCAGACGTTCTGTCCGACCTGCTATCGGCGCAGGGGCAGGGGGTGACCCGAGTGTGTGGCGGGCAGGCCGAAGGTCGTGAACAGGCCCAGGTGGTGGAAGGCGACGACGCGGGTTATGCCCAGTTTGGTGATGGTGAGTACCTGGATCGAATGAGCGTGGTGGACGCCGTCGTCGCGGCGTGTGTAGAGCGCGAAGGCCTGCTGCCCGTTGGCTCTGGTGGGGACCAGCAGGCTTCCGCCGGGATCGGGGGACCAGCGGGACTCGACGAGCCGCCCGATGGCCTCGCGGCCTGCGAACCAGGCAGGGATGGGCGGCATCTCCCAGGCGGC
>JAOPYO010000294.1 GCA_025964575.1 Actinomycetes bacterium | reverse complement strand
CCGGCGCCACCCGCACCGCCAACTCCCCGACGATCGCCCCGGCAGCCGCCACCAGCTCCCCACTGGAGGCCCCCGCAAGCTCCAAGGAAATCGACCGCACGTTCTAAAACTACGCCCCGTACACGCTCGGTGACACTTACCTCAAGGCAACAAACTCGAACACACAAGCGACCCAACCATCACTCCAACCCCGCTCTGCTGCCCTCGATCCACGCGACCTAGCGCGCTAACCACGGGTTGGGTGCGCTAATGGGGGGTGTCCCTATGGTTTGGTCAAGCGGTGAGTGCCGCTAAGGCGTGTCCCACAGATCATTGGATCCGGCTCGGCAGCGGCGGAGGCTTGAGGCTGGGGGGTTCAGCTGCCTTGAAAATGAGTGGCTCGGCCGGTGTGGACGGGGTTAGATTCCGCCCATGGCAGAGATCCATGGTCGGTGTGAGGACCGGTTCGGCGCGGTGGGCGAGGCGCTGGCGGCCTCGCTGGACAAGGATGACGTGGGCGCCTCGGCGGCGGTGTATGTGAACGGCGAGCCGGTGGTCGACATCTGGGGCGGATACGCCGACGCCGCCCGTACGATCGAGTGGGAGCGCGACACCGTCACCAATGTCTGGTCCACCACCAAGACGATGACGGCGCTGTGCGCGTTGATCCTCGCCGATCGTGGTGACCTCGACCTGGCGGCGCCAGTCGCCACGTACTGGCCCGAGTTCGCCGCCGCGGGCAAGGACGGTGTGCTGGTACGGCACCTGCTCGGTCACACCGCGGGCCTGCCCACCTGGGACGAGCCGATGACGGTCGAAGACCTCTACGCATGGCCGACCGTCACGGCGCGGCTGGCCGCGCAGGCCCCGCACTGGGAGCCGGGCACCGAGGCCGGCTACCACTCGATCACCCAGGGGTTCCTGGTGGGCGAGGTCGTCCGCCGGGTCACCGGTCGTAGCGTCGGCACCTTCTTCGCCGAGGACGTGGCCGGGCCGCTGGGCGCGGATTTCCACATCGGGCTGCCCGCGGAGCACGACCACCGCGTCGCCCCGGTCATCTCGGCTCCCCAAGGCGACAAGCCAGCCGAATTCCTGGTAGGGGCGTCCGACGCCAACACCCTGGCCTGGCGGCGTGCCGAGATTCCCGCCATCAACGGGCACGGCAACGCCCGCTCGGTCGGTGCCGTGCAGTCGGTGCTGGCGTGCGGAGGAGCCCTTCGCGGCGTACGGCTGTTGTCGGAGCCGGGCTGTGAACGTGTATTCGAGGAGCAGTACCGCGGCGTGGACCGCATCCTGGGCATGCCGACGCGCTACGGCATGGGCTACCGACTCGAGGGCCACACCTGCTCATGGGGCGGGTGGGGCGGTTCGCTGGTGCTGGTCGACTTCGACCACCAGATGACGGTGTCGTACGTGATGAACCAGATGCTCTGGGACGACGGGTACGCTCGGGCCCTCGGCATCGTGATGGCCGCCTACGACGCGATCACCATATAGGGATGCGCTCAGTCATCGGCAGCTCGCACCTATGCCACCGGTCATTGGTAGCCGGTCCCCAGATCCGCGCTGGTCAAGTCAGCGCGGATCAGGTCAGCGCTGGGAAGGTGGTGCGCTAATGGGGGAACCCACCCGATTCGGTGAGCACGAAGCGGGATCGTCGCCCGCTCCTGTCGGCGGACGGACGGGTCGGCAATAGGGTGACGCCTGATGAGCGAACCGGATGCGAGCACCCGCCGATTCCTTGATCATTTGCGCGGCGGCCCCGAGTCGTGGTCGGCGGTGGCCTTCGCCCCGACCGACGACGACGAACTGGATGCCAATGCCGAGCGGCGTTCGGCAGTTCTGGAGATGCTTCTCCACGACCCGAGGTCGGCGGACCGTCCCCTCCTGCGGTTCCTGATTCAGCAGGAGATCCAGGAGGCCGAGCACTGGTGGGGTCTTTCTGAAGCGCTGCGGCTCGCCACGTTCCTCTTGGCCGAGCACCGGCATGTTGATGACGTCTGGCTCCAGTGGGACGCCAAGAACGCCAACTTCGACACCCGCAGTGGTCTGGACACATGGCCTGTCTTGGCCGGTGGAGTCGAGGCGACGCGAGCACTGATTTTGGCGAGTGACCATCCAGACCGAGGAGAACTTCTCGACGACCTGGCCCTCGACCCGTATGCCAACGCCACCGACAAAGACGTCCAACGCTGGCTCGTCTATCAGCGCACGAAGTACTACCAGGCCCCGCTTCCAGATTGCGGCTGACCGTTCGGTCGTCGATCGTTGGTGTCAAAAGGCGCCACTGCAATCAACCACCCTCGTCGCAGCAGCGTAGGCATCGGTGATTCTGCGGAGGAGCCCTGGCGACGGTGTGCGCCACGGTCAGCGCTTGGTGCGTGAGTGGTCAGTGTCCTCATCGAGGCTACGGACCAAGAAAGCTTCCTCCACTGCGACTCAGGAGCTCGACATGTCTGGTCTGCTTCCCATCACTCCCGTCCGGGCCGGGCTGGACCTCGACTATGGCCTCATGTCCTTCCTGGACTTCGGCGGACCGGGTCGGCCGCTGCTCGCCCTGCACGGCCACCTCGACCAAGGCAAGACCTGGACCGACCTGGCCCGCGAGCTCGCCCCCGAGTGGCGGGTCATCGCCCCGGACCAGCGAGGGCACGGCGAGTCGGACCGGGCGACGGACTACTCCCGCGAGGCGTACATCGCCGACATCATTGCTCTGCTCGACGTCCTCGGCCTCAGCCAGGTCGTGGTTCTCGGCCACTCGATGAACACCGCCTACAAGTTTGCCGCCCGCTATCCAGACCGGGTCAGCGCCCTGATCAACGTGGATGCCCCCGTGCTCGGCGGCACTGGCGGCGGACCTAGCGCGCTGTCGTTCGTCCTCGACTGGCCATACGAGGCGTCAACCCGGGACGCGTTGCTCGAAGGGCTCGGTCCGGTTGGTCCCATATTCGCCGATGTCCTGTGTGAACTCCCGGATGGCACCTGGCGCCTGCCCTTCCACCCACAAGACATGGTCACCTCGGAGGAACTGGGCCACGGCGACCACTGGGCCGACTGGCTGGCCAGCGACTGCCCCGCCCTGTTGGTCGCGGGCACCCACAGTCAAGCGCTCCCCAGTGAGCAGGCGCATGCCATGGTCGAACGCCGCCCCAACACCCGGCTCGTTGCACTGAACACCGACCACTTCGTTCACACCGCCGATCCTGCGGGCTTCGCCAACGCCGTCCGCGAATTCCTCCGTACCCTGGGCCCCTCCCACTGAAGAAAGCCCTCGCCAACAGTGTGTTAGAGGCCACGCGGATAGGGCGCTGGATCAGCGAGCGGCGGCCAGGCACAGCCTGGCAAGGCGGAGGAAGGAGTCGGCCCGGGCTTGGCCGTCGACTGACGACAACGCCGCCAGGCGAAGCCTGGGCGTCGCGAGCCCGGCAGTCCTATCCGCGCGGTCTCTGCGCCTAGATGGCGAGGCCGATCGCCAGCAGGGCACCGAAGGCGATCTGTAGGCGGGCGGTCTTGCCGAGGACGGCGATCAGGTCTGGTCCTTTCGCGCCTCCGATGACCTGCCGAGTCGGCGGGATGGACAGCGGAGCGGCCAGCAGCGCCAGCAGCGCCCACGGGTGCGGGGCGGCCAGGGCGAGGGTGATGGTGAAGGGCAGGGCGGTGCAGGCGGCGTAGAGCAACCGGGTCCGACGGTCACCCAGCACGACCGCGAGCGTCCGCTTGCCGGAGACCTCGTCGGTCGGGATGTCGCGCAGGTTGTTGGCCACCAGCAGGGCGCAGGCCAGCAGCCCGACCGGCACCGCCGCCACCCAGGCCGTCCACGGCAGGCGTTCGAGCTGGACGTACACGGTGCCGACGACCGCCACCAGGCCGAAGAACACGAACACCGAGATCTCGCCCAGTGCGCGATACCCGTACGGGTTGGAACCGCCGGTGTAGAACCAGGCCGCGACGATGGCCGCGGCACCGACGAGTAGCAGCCACCAGCTCGTCACGGCGGCCAGCACCAGCCCGGCGACCGCCGCGGCCAGGAAGCTGCCCAGGGCCGCGGCGAGGACCTGCTTGGGCCGCGCCACCCCGGAACCGACCAGCCGCAACGGGCCGACCCGGTCTTCGTCCGTGCCCCGCACCCCGTCGCTGTAGTCGTTGGCGTAGTTGACGCCCACCTGCAGCACCAGCGCGACGAACGCGGCGAGCACGGCTCGCCACCAGACGGCGTGGCCCTCACCGAGGGCGACGCCGGTGCCGACGATGACAGGGACGACCGAGGTCGGCAGGGTGCGGGGCCGGGAGCCGGCGATCCACTGGGAGAGGCTGGCCACGGATTACTGCTCACTCTCATATGACGGCATGGCGGCGAGGAACCCTACCTCCGCCGTGATCATGCAATCGTTCGATGAACGATTGCATGATCACGGCGGAGGTCATGGACCCGCGCGGGGGGCTGAGGACAGGCTAGATCATCCTTCCGGGCGCCCGCGCAGCCGCATGGACAGCAGCAGGCCCAGCCCCAGGATGCCGGCGGTGAGGAGCATGGCCCGGTCGGTCGCGACGGCCAGGCTCTCGTCGGCGGCATGGGCCGCCTGCTCCGAACCGGGCTGGCCGTGCAGGGTCCGGGCGTAGGTTCCCGCGCTCTCCCGGAGTTCCCGGGCCATGATGGCCCGCTGGGCCGGGGGCACGTCCGTGAGCTCGAGCCGCTGGTGCATGACGTGGCTGAGGCTGGTGGCGAACACCGTGCCGATGAGCGCGATGCCCAGGGCGGAGCCGATCTGCCGGGCGGTCGACTGAGTGCCGGAGGCCTGCCCGGACTGGGCGCGCGGCACGTCGCCCAGGGAGACGTTGGTGAGCTGCGCTGACGTGAGCCCGAGCCCCACGCCGTACATCAGCATCCATGGGGCGAGCCCGAATCCGGTCGTCCCGGCATGAGTGGTCAGCCCGATCGCCAGCACGGCGGCTACCTCCAGGACCATCCCGATCTGCACCACTCGCGGTGCCCCGTGCCGATGGGACAGCCGCGCCGCGAACGGACCGGCGAGGAACGCGCCGAGTGCGAGCGGCACGATCGCGACGCAGATCTGCAGCGGCGAGTTGCCGTGCACGCCCTGCAGGAACAGCGGCAGCACGAAGAGCAGCCCCAGCTCGCCCACGCTGATCAGCGAGGACGCGGCGTTGCCCCGCCGGAAGCTGGCGATCTGGAACAACGACAGGTCCAGGACGACGGGCAGTTCCGCCCGGGCCCGGGCCCGTTCCACCCCGATCAGCGCGGCGATGAGCACGGCGGACAGCACCAGCGCCACGGGGACGGGGGACAGCCCGGTCAGCGGCCAGTCGTAAGGCCCGGCGGTGAAGGGCCGGGTGGGGGTCCACCAGCCGTACCGCTGGCCCTCGATCAGCGCGAATACCAGCGCACCCAGGCCCAGGGCGGACAGTGTGGCGCCGGACCAGTCGATGCCGCGCCGCGCGTCCTCGTCCCGGGTCTCGGGGATCAGCTTCAGCGCGCCGATCACAAGAATGACACCGATGGGCAGGTTGACGCCGAAGGCCCAGCGCCAGCCGTACGAGGTCGCCAGCCAGCCGCCCAGCAACGGGCCCAGGGCGGCCATGCCGCCGATCATGGAGCCCCAGATGCCGAAGGCGATCGCCCGGTCCCGGCCGGTGAACACCGTGTTCACCGTCGACAGCGTGGCAGGCAGGATCATCGAGGCTCCGACGCCCTGCGCCGCGCGGGCGGCGATCAGCGCCGGGCCGTTGCCGGATCGGGCCGCGAGCAGGCTGGCCAGCACGAAGACGACCGTGCCCAGCACGAACATCCGGCGCCGCCCGAACAGGTCACCGGCACGCCCGAAGGAGACGAGCAGCGCGGCGAAGACCAGGGAGTAGATCGAGGTGACCCATTCCGCGTCGGTGGTCCGCAGGCCCAGGTCGGTGACCATACGGGGGAGCAGCACGTTGACGATGGTCGCGTCGACGACGATCAGTGATACGCCGAGGCTGAGGACCACCATGCCGAGCCAGCGTCCGCGCCCGGCACCTGGCTTGTTCGGCTGCTGCTGAGCGGCGTACTGCTGGGGGCTGGCGGGGGCGATCATGGACTTCCTGGCGTCGAGATGGATGCGGCGGTGGTGCAGGCCCTGCCAACTCTGTCCATTGGCTGGCCCTCGCGGCGGAGAGCACGCACAATGTCGCAGTGCGCAACATGGAGCCGGACCTGGAAGGCATGCCCCTGTCCCGGCTGCTGGCGGTGGCGGGTCATGTCGTCGCCATGCGATGGCAGCGACTGATGGGCAGTCACGGTCTCACTCCGCATGGGCTCGCCGTCCTCGCCTACCTCGTGCAGGGCTCGGCTCTCACCCAGCGAGAGTTGGCCCGCCGCTGCGGAGTGGCACCGTCCACACTCAACCATACGGTTGACCACCTGGAACGATCGGGGTGGATCGAACGCCTCCGGGACGTGGCGGATCGCAGACTGGTCCGGCTGGCGCTGACCGAGTCGGGCCACCGGCAACTGGCGGAGGTGCAACGGGCGGTGGGTGAGCAGATGGAACCGATGCTCGATCATCTGGCATCCTCGGACGAGGCCGCCGTCCGAGGATTCCTCATGGAGACGGTGACCCGCTTCCAGGAACAGGAGCCCGGTGCCGTGCTCGGCTACCCGGGCGCACCGGCCCGGCCGCCGAGGACCTGATCAGGCCCGACCTCGCGAGATGGTGGCGAAACAAAAATGTGCGGCAGCAGGGTGTGGTTTAACCTAACGGATACATTTGGGACCAAAGACTGACATCTTTGCTTCCTTATATGGTCCACGACTCACAAAGTGAGGCGCGCCTAGGGTTCCGTCGCCACGGACGGCCGCTGCGGAAAACCGCTCCGGCCCGGCGAGACTGGTCCGAGAGGCGAGGCGGGTGCCGGACGCGGTAGCCGTTCCACGGCGGGACAAAAGCCCGGGAGGCCAGCCAGGCCCGGCCGCCTCCTGCCAGGTCCCGATCTCGGAGCCCGCCATGCCAAACACTCTCCCTGGCCATCCACGTCTCTCCTGGCACCTGCGGCGATCCCGCCCGCGATCCCAGGTTCGGCCGGACCCTGCGGCGGCCCGGTGACTGCCGTGGACGACGCGGTCGTCCGGGCCGACGATCTGACCGTCACCTTCCGACGGGGCGGCCGCGACATCCACGCCCTGCGCGGGGTCAGCCTGGAGGTCCGGCCAGGCGAGATCCTCGGGCTGGTGGGTGAGTCGGGATCCGGCAAGAGCGTCCTCGGCATGTCCCTGCTGGGTCTGCTGGCCGGCGAGCCGGTGACCACGGGCCGCGCCGTCGTGTGCGGTGAGGACATGCTCGTCGCGCCGGCGGAGGTCCGCCGGCGCATCCGCCGCGATCATCTCGGCGCCGTCTTCCAGGACCCGATGACCTCCCTTAACCCCACGATGAAGGTCGGTGCGCAGGTCGCCGAGGCGGCCGGATCCGGCGCCGAGGCCGAGCGACTGCTGCGCGCGGTCGGCGTGCCGGACCCGGGACGCCGGATGTCGAGCTTCCCGCACGAACTCTCCGGCGGTCTTCGCCAGCGAGTGATGATCGCGATGGCCGTCGCCGGACGACCCTCGCTGGTCATCGCGGACGAGCCGACCACCGCGCTCGATGTGACGGTGCAGGCCCAGGTCCTCGACCTGTTGCGCTCGCTGCGCGACGAGATCGGCTGCAGCTTTCTGCTGATCACGCACGATCTGGGGGTGGCGGCGCAGGTCGCCGACCGGGTCGCCGTGATGTACGCGGGCAGGCTCGCCGAGTGCGGTCCCACCCCCTCGGTCCTGCGGGCGGCCGCGCACCCGTACAGCCTGGGCCTGATGACGTCGCGGCTGACCCTGGAGTCGCCGCGCCATTCCCGGCTGCCGACGCTGGCCGGCGAGGTGCCCAGCCCCGCCGCCCCCCCACCGGGCTGTGCGTTCGAACCACGCTGCGCCCTCTCCACCAGCGCGTGCACCGAGGTCCTCCCCGACCCCGAGCCGGTCGCGCCCGATCATCTCAGCGCCTGCCTGCTGCCCATGGCCGAAGTGCGCGAACGGCTGCTCGTGGACCCCCCGCGGGCCGAGGCGGCGCCCGGCGTCCCGGTGCCTTCCGGCGGGGAGAACACAAAGGAGGGCACAGAGGCCCCGGCCGTGGTCGTACGCCGAGCGGACAAGACCTTCCGGGTGCAGACCGGACGGGGCTGGGGCCGCGCTCGGTTGCAGGCCCTGCGTGACGTGGACCTCACGGTCGCCGCCGGCGAGTCGGTCGCCATCGTGGGGGAGAGCGGCTCGGGCAAGTCCACCCTGCTGCGCCTCATCGCTGGGCTGGAACGGGTCACGCACGGGGACGTGACGCTGGGCGGTGCGGTCGGTGCCCAGATGGTCTTCCAGGATGCCGGGTCCTCGCTCACTCCGTGGCTCACGGTGGGCGAGCTCATCGGCGAACGACTGCGGGGCCGGGGAATGTCCCGGGAACAGCGTTCAGAGGAGGTGCGGCGGGCGCTGACCCAGGTGGGACTGCCGGCCGAGGTAGCCGGGGCCCGGGCGGGTCAGCTGTCCGGAGGGCAGCGGCAGCGCGTCGTCCTGGCCAGGGCGACCGTGATCCCGCCGGAGGTCCTCCTGTGCGACGAACCGACCAGCGCGCTCGACGTCTCGCTGGCCGCCGGGGTGATCAATCTCATCGCCCGGCTTCGCCAAGATCTGCGGATGGCCGTCGTCTTCGTTACCCACGACCTGTCCGTGGCGCGGATCGTGGCCGATCGCATCGCGGTCATGTATCTGGGCCGGATCGTGGAGCAGGGACCGGCGGAGGACGTGGTCGGCCGGCCCCGCCATCCGTACACCAAGGCGCTGGTCGCCGCGATCCCCGACTTCGAGGTCCGGCCGATCGCGCTGGCCGGGGAACCCGCCAGCCCACTGCGGCCGCCCAGCGGGTGCTCCTTCCATCCGCGCTGCCCGATCGCGCTGCCCGTCTGCTCCGATTCCGATCTCGATCCACGGCTCATCGGCATCGGCGGCGGCGCCGACCGGATGGTGGCCTGTATCCACCCGGAGGTGAACTGATGGTGACCGTTGACACCCCGGTCGAGAAATCGCAGGTCAAGATACCCGTGGGGAGAGGCCGGGCCCGGCTGCTGCCCGCCGGGACCGGGCGCGCCGTCAACTGGACGGCCGCCGGGCTACTGGTCGTCGTGACCCTGATCGCGGTGCTCGCCCCGGTGATCAGCCCGCACGATCCGCTCCAGCCGGCCGCTGTGCCGCAACTGCAGCCGGGTGAGCAGGGTTTCCTGCTCGGCACCGACAGCATCGGCCGTGACATCCTCAGCCGGGTCCTGTTCGGCTGGCGGTCCAGCTGGTTCGCCGCGCTCGCGGTGGTCGCGTCCGGGCTGCTGATCGGGGGGATCATCGGCCTGATCGCCGGTGCGGCGGGTGGTTTCGTCGACAACCTCCTGATGCGCGTGACGGATCTGTTCCTGGCCCTGCCTGCGCCGATCCTGGCGATCGCGGTGGTGGCGGCGCTTGGCCCGAGCTTCTTCCATACCCTGCTGGCCGTGGCGATCGTGTGGTGGCCCTTCTACGCCCGCATCGTGCGCGGTGAGATCCGCGCGTTGGCCGCCCGCCCGCATGTGGAGGCCGCCCGGTTGGCGGGCACGGGACGGTTGCGCATCGCGATCCGCCATCTGCTGCCCGGTGCCATCCCCGCGGCCGTCATCACCGCCAGCCTCGACCTGGGGAATCTCGTGCTCACCCTCGCCAGCCTGTCGTTCCTGGGGCTCGGCCAGCCCGCCCCGGCCGCCGAGCTCGGGGCCGACTGCGCCCGCAATCTGTCCTTCCTGCTCCAGCAGTGGTGGATCCCGGTCATGCCGGGCATCGCCGTCGCCGTGATGGCGCTGATCGGCAATATCGCCGGAGACGGCGTCCGCAACCTGCTGGGCGACCGCTGACGGCCCCCGAGACCGCTTTCCTAGATCGCTTTCAAGGAGGTGTCAATGCTTCAGCTCATCGCCAAACGGCTCGCCGCCATGGCAGTGATCATCTTCGTGCTCACCGCTGTGCTCTTCCTGCTGCAGAAGATGTCCCCGCTCGATCCGGTGCACGCGATGCTCGGCGGCAACGCCTCGAAGCAGGCCGTGGCCGAGCAACGGCACCGGCTGGGGCTGGACCGTCCCGCTCTGGATCAGTTCTGGCACTATCTCGGCGGGTTGCTCCACGGCGACCTGGGCACTTCGTTCCGTACCCGGCGGCCGGTCAGCACGGACCTGGGGGCCTTCATCCCGGTCACTGCCGAGCTGGCCCTGTACGGGCTGGGCTTCGCGTTGCTGCTCGCCGTGCTGCTGGCCTTCGGCGCCGTCCTGCGCTGGCCCGGGGCGGGGCTGTTCCGGCTGGTGCTGATGATCGGCGCGTCGACCCCGGCGTTCCTGCTCGCCATCGGCGCCATCCTGATCTTCTATCAGCAGCTCGGATGGCTCCCGGCGACTGGGCGCATCGACCTGGCCGACGCTCCTACCGGCCCGACCGGGTTGCTGACCGTGGACGGGCTGCTGCACGGCAGGTTCGACGTCACGGTGGACGCGTTCCGGCATCTGGTGCTTCCCGGGTTCGCGGTCGCCGTCGGCCCGGCGGTGTCGATCGGCCGGGTGCTGCGCTCGAGCCTCGTCGGCGAACAGAGCGCCGACTACACCCGTACCGCACGGGCCAAGGGCCTGACGGAGGCCCGGGTGCTGCGCAGTCACGTGCTGCGCAACTCGCTGGGGCCGGCGCTGTCCATGACCGGCCTGCAGATCGGTCTCATGTGCGCGGGGGTGCTGGTGATCGAGCAGATCTTCGCCCTGCCTGGCATCGGTCAGTACACGACTCAGAGCATTCCGGTGGCGGACTTCCCCGCCATCGCGGGCGTCACCCTCCTGCTCGGCGCCGGCTACGTCGTGATCAACACGATCGTGGACATTCTGCAGGCCATCGCGGATCCGAGGATCAATGTCTGAGGGTGCGCGGCTCCCCCAGCCAGCCGAACTCCGCCGCCCCGGGCCATACCACCCCTACACCACACAGAACCAGGAGAGTGCGAGCCTTATGCCCAGGCAACCCTTGTTCGTCGGCGACCCGGTGCTGGTCGTCGTCGATATCCAATCCGACTGCATGGTTCCCGGCGGGGACTACGGCATCCCGCACATGGGCGGCTGGGAGAAGCGCGTGGTGCGCGCCGAGCGGCTGGTGGCCGCGGCCCGTGCCGCCGGCGTCCCAGTCGTCTTCTTCCAGGAGATGCACCGCCGCAGCGGCGTGGACTTCGGCCGTGAGCTCGACGGGGTCGAGACCGCCCACTGCGTCGAGGGCGATCCCGGCACCGAGCTGTACCCCACGCTGCGGCCGGCCGAGGGCGAGTTCCATATCGTCAAGCGCCGCTACTCCGGCTTCATCGGCACGGAGTTCGACATCGTCCTGCGCGGTCTCGGTGTCTCCACCCTGGTGCTGATCGGTGGTCTCACCGACGTGTGCGTGCACTACACCTTCGCCGACGCGCACCAGCGCGACTACTACACGCGGGTCGTCGAGGACTGCGTCGCCGGTTCGAGCCAGGCCCGGCACGACGCCTCCCTGGACGCGATGGAGTACCTGCAGACCGGGGCGCGGCGAACGACCGATGAGATCGTCGCGGCCTTCGAAGAGCTGGCCGCCCAGCGGACCCGGGTGCTGGCGGAGGTGGCGGGATGACCGCACGATTCTCGCGCACCGCCGGGGCCGTCGTCGCGGCGGCCCTGCTCGGCCTGGCCGCGGCCTGTGGTGGATCCGGGTCGGGCGTCACGGTCAAGAGCACACCGCCGGCCGACCGCGTCCTGCGCCTCAGCTTCCTGCAGGACCCGGGACAGCCACCGGACCCGGACATCTACTACTCCGGCCAGGGCCTGCTGCTCACCACCAACCTCTATGAGGGGTTGCTGAAGTACCAGTCCGGCACCGCCCAACCGAAGATCGTGCCGTCGCTGGCGGAGAGCTGGACGGCGAGCAAGGACAACACGACCTTCACCCTGAAACTGCGCAAGGGCGTCGTCTTCCACGACGGCACGCCGTTCACCGCGGCTGCCGTCAAGCCGTCCTTCGACCGCCGGGCCGCCGTCAATCAGGGCCCGGCCTACATGGTCGCCGACGTCGCCTCCGTCACGACCGCGGGTGACTATGACGTGACCATCAAGCTGAAGACCCCGGACGCGTCGTTCCTGGACTACCTGGCGTCGGCGTACGGGCCGAAGATGATGAGCCCGAAGGCCATTGCCGCCAACTCGGGCAAGGACCACCTGCAGACGTACCTGCAGACCCACGATGTCGGCACCGGCGCGTACACGTTGACCGACGCCAAGGTCGGCTCGCACTACGCGATGAA
>JAOPYO010000293.1 GCA_025964575.1 Actinomycetes bacterium | reverse complement strand
CCGGCGCCACCCGCACCGCCAACTCCCCGACGATCGCCCCGGCAGCCGCCACCAGCTCCCCACTGGAGGCCCCCGCAAGCTCCAAGGAAATCGACCGCACGTTCTAAAACTACGCCCCGTACACGCTTGGTGACACTTACCTCAAGGCAACAAACTCGAACACACCAGCGACCCAACCATCACTCCAACCCCGCTCTGCTGCCTCAATCCCATGCGATCTTCTGCAGCTCCGCAGAAGTCCCTCGGACTCACGGTGAGGCGCCGTGGAGGCGTGAAATACCTGGTCAGAGTGGGGAGTCGAAGGGCGGACCCTGCGGAGATACCGACCTGCGGGGCGTGACCAGCGCCACTGTTGGCCAGGTGTCATCGGCCAGGTGGTGCTGACCTGCGGGTCTCTCGCGAACAAGGCGGTTATCCGTGCTTCAGCATGTCGTGGACGAGGGCCCGGTCACCGCGACGTACCTGGCCACGGTGCAGCATGTGAGCCCTCAGTCGATCGCGCAGAACCTGGCGGTCCTGAAGGCCGCCGGACTGGTGCAGGCCGAGCGCGACCCTCGTCTCCAGCTCGGCGGCCGAGCAATGGCCCCGCACCCGACGAGCCCACCCAAGGCCCCGCAGCCCAGACGACGATCGATGTCGGCGTATTGCTTCGCGTACAGAGCCAGGTACAGGTAAAGCCACCCGTACCTGCTTCTGCACATCAGGCAGTACGCCGACAACCGAGAGAAACGGACCACCGAACCCGACGGTCAGGTCACCGCGTTCTCCCGGTGCCAACTAACGCGTCCCGGCTCAGGGGCGGAATTACCCAAGCGGCGGCTTCGCCGCAGACGATCCCGAAATGAGATCAACGCCTGCTGCGTTGATCGCGCCAGCGCTCAGCTGCCATTCGCCACAACACATGGCGTCGTAGCAGGTGGCCTTCGTCCACCAGGGGATGGTCGAAGTCGTCGGCGGGGTCGTTGGTCATGCCGATGCGCTTCATCACCGCTTGGGATCGGAGGTTGGTGCTGCTGGTGAATGAGACGACCTCGGCGAGTCCGAAGTCATCGAAGGCGAAACTGAGCGCGCGGCGGGCGGCCTCGCAGGCGTAACCGTGGCCCCAGCTTGATCGGGTCAGCCGCCAGCCGATCTCCACTGCCGGAGTGAAATGCGCCTGGAAACGCGGCACCGACAAGCCGGTGAATCCAATGAACTGGCCAGTCTCGGCGATCTCCAGAGCCCAGAACCCGAACCCGCGCTGTTCGAAGAAGGCCTCGATCCGGTCGATCAGCGCATCGCTCTCATCCTTGGTCAGCGTGGCCGGGAAGTGCTCCATAACCTCAGGGTCGGCGTTCAGCGCGGCGAAAAACTCCCGGTCGCTGTATCGCCAGCGACGGAGCACAAGCCGGTCGGTCTTCAGCAGCGGTGTTTGAGGCATTGAGCGACCGTACAAGATCGAGCGGCCTATGTTGAGGGTCGCCGGCGCCGAGGCCGCTTCAGGTCAATCGAAGAAACCGCCGATGGAGTCGCCGATGTCCTCGAAGCCGTCGCCTGCGGCGCCGAAGGTGTCCCCGACGATGTCGAAGCCACCCTCCGCCACATCGCCGGCCACATCGAAGCCCGCGCCTGCGACATCCCCGACCGCGCCGAACGCGTCACCCGCGAAGTCCCCGACCGCCCCAAGGCCGTCACCGATCGCTTCGGCGCCGCCGCCGATGAGCGCTCCGCCGATCAGGCCTGCAGCACCGGCGGCGGCCACTCCACCCCAGCCGGGACCGCTGCGGTGCCCTCCGTGCTCAGAATAATCTTGATAGCCGTGCCCGCCGTGGGCGTACGGGTCGTGGTGGCTCGGGTAGCCGTAGCCGTAGCCGGGCTGCGGCGGGTAGCCGTGTCCTCCGCCGTGGTGGTGGCGGCCGATGATCGCCTGCAGCCAGCCGGACAGCTCCTGCTCCCAGGGCATGTGCAGGGCCTGGTCATGACTGACGTGGAAGCGCCCGAACGCGTCGCTGCCCTCGTGGAAGAGCCCACCGCGCTTGTCGGCCTCCAGAATGACGACGAGACCGTGCGGATCGGCGACGAAGGTCAACTCGACCTCGTTGATGCGGCCGCTGTACTCGTGCGAGGCGTAGAACTCGATCTCCTGGTAGAAGGGCAGCTGCTGGTGTACGCCACTGATGTGCCCCTGCTCGACGTCAGCGCCCTTGAACCGGAAGCCCAGCTGGCCGAAGGCGTCCAGGACTCGCAGCTGCGACGGCAGCGGGTGGATCGCGACGGGATCCAGGTCGGTCTTGTCGATGGCCCGGGCGACCTCGAGCTCCGTCCGGACGCCCATGTTCATGCCGTGCAGATGCTGACCATGAACCACCGTGATCGGGGTCTCCCACGGCACCGGCATCTGGAACGGGATCGAGTACGGCTGGCCTGGCGCGAGGTGGAAGCCACCGGCGATGGCGCCGCGATGGAACTCCCGGGTCCCGTGGCCCTCGTAGTCCTCGTGCTCGGTCTCGACCCGGGTGACCAGGCTGACCAGCACCTGGAGAATGTCCACGTGCTGGTCGCCGCCGCGGATGTGGACCTCTCCGCTCACGTACTCGCCAGGACGACTGTGCGGCGCCGCCAGCACGGTCTCCACCGACGGCCCGCCGACGCCGAAGGCTCCCATCAACTGTTTGAAGACCACCGGACTTCCCCTCCCTGCCCCGCTGCGCGCCGCTCGCAGTCACCCGTTACGCCCATACCGACGTAATCATCAGTCGGCAGGTTCCCATGCGAAACGGCTCAATGTGGCCACTTCACCCAGCGATCTCAGTGAATGCGTGGGGGCCGGGGTCGGGCGGTCAGTCCCGGACGGTACGGCGCAGCACGTACGGCTGGATGATGCCCAGGCCACGGGCGGGGCGTCGCACGATGCGGGTGATCTCGTACGACTCCGACTGCTCGAGCTCGGCGGCCAGACCGGCATCGACCACGATCGAGCCGGGCCGGGCGATGGAGGTCAACCGGGCTGCCAGGTTGACCGTGGTGCCGAAGAGGTCGCCCATGAGCGGCACCACCGGTCCGTACGCGACGCCCACCCGGACGTCGGGCACCTCGGTCTCTTCCTTGATCGCCTCGGCGATGCACAGAGCGAGCTCGGCGCCGAGCTGGGGGGTCTCCGCGCTGAACAGCACCTCGTCACCGAGGGTCTTCACCAGTCGGCCGCCGTTGGCCGCCACGACGTCCGAGGCGGTCTCCTCGAAGCGTTCCACCACTCGGGCGAGATCGAGCTCATCGAGCTCACGGCTCATCTGGGTGAAGGCGACCATGTCGGCGAAGCCCACGGCCGCGCGGGCTCGGGCCGGGGCCGTCTCGTCGTCCTGGGTTCCGGCCACGGCCATGGCGCGGGTGCCGGCCGCGGCGAGCTGCCGACGCCAGGCATGCACGATCAGGGGCTCGAAGTCGGCGATGTGTTTCTCGGCGACGTCGAGGATGAGCTCGACCGCCTCCTTGCTGGGCGCGTCGGCCGTTTCGCCGACGATCCGGGCGGTGAGCAGGTCGACCTGCCACTCGGCCAGTCTCGACATCGTCTGACCGACCGCCCGGACCATCCGCATGACGCCGTCCTCATCGAGGACATCGTCCTCCATGAGCCGTCGAACCCGACAAAGCGCGGCGATGTCGCCCTCGGTAAAAGCGACCGTGTCGTCGGTCAGGTGCGGATAGCCGAAGGCCCGCCAGAGTCGCTGGGAGAAGTCCGGGGTGACGCCGGCAAGGCGCACCGCGTCCATCCGCGTGTAGCGCAGTTCGCCGCCCAGCAGGAGTTCTTCGATCTCCTTCGGGTCCGGCGTCTGAGCCGACATCCCTACGCTCCCCTCGCGCTCATTCGCCCCCCGGCCACGCCCCGCCACCCCAGGACAAGCCAGGACACGCCAAATGAGGTCATCGTTCCTTGCGCGGCCCGTCGTAGTGCCCGTCGCTCAAGTCCTCAATGATCCGGTACAGCTCGCTCTGCACCCGCTCCACCTGCGGAATGTTCTTGAGGACCAGCTGACCGCGCTCACCGCCTGACTCCACGACCAGTGTCCCGGTGCCCAACATCCTCTGGATCAGGTTATGGGAGAACGACACGTCGTTGACCCGAGTAAGGGGGATATCCCGCCCAGATCGGGACAAGATGCCCTCCCGCAACGTAAACCGCTGCGTGGTGAGCACGTAACGCGTGGTGAACCAGCGCAGGAACGGCACCAGGCAGAAGATCAGCGCCACCAGCACGGCGACGCCCGCGATGCCGAGCCTCACCTGTGTCTGCAGGCTGAAGTCCGGCAGGAAGAAGATCACAACACCCGCTATGGCCGCTACGACGAGCAGCAGAAGGAACGACTTGAGCAGCGTCGTCCAATGCGGGTGAAAGTCGAGGACGATCTGCTCGTCCTCCGTGAGAGCGTGCTCCGGGAGACCCATGCGACATATCGTGGCAGATGGAGCCCTCCCTGGGCACTGATCACGCAGAACTTCACCTCACATGTATGACATCACCCGCGCTCAACGCCTGGTCACCGACCACAAGGCAGCCGGAGCCATCGACGTCGAGAGCGGTGCCACTGATCGTCCTGCCTCCGGGCAGCTCGGCGCGTACCTCCCGGCCGAGGGTGGCACTGAGGTTCTTGTACGCCTGCCGGAGCCCGCCCTCGATCGACTCGCTTACCGGGATCCCGCTCACCACCGGGTAGCCGTCGGGCACGTCGGCCTCCGGGTCGCCCATCACGGTGCACCACGCGGAGTACCACGTCTCGAACTCCCGCAGAATCGCCCGCAGCAGCGGTTCCCGGTCGGTGAACGCGGCCCCCTCGATCGCCAGCGACGTGGCGGAGGGCACCGGCAGCTCATCGGCGTGCAAGCTCACATTGAGGCCGACCCCGACCACGATCCCGCTGTCGGCTTGCTCAGCGAGAATGCCGGCCAGCTTGCGTTCTCCGACGAGCACGTCGTTGGGCCATTTGAGCCGCGCGTCCAGGACGTTGCCGTCCACTCCGCCCCCGTTCGCCTCCCCGGGCTCGCCCAGGTCCGCCAGCGCCGAGAACCGCCCGCTCCGCCCCCGCGCGGTGAACTTCCGTACGGCGGCGGCGACCGCCACCCCGGTGAGCAGCGGCAGCCATCCCAGCCGAGCCGCCGTTACGCCGGCCTCCGCGGGCCGCAACAACATCGAGAACATCAGTCCAGAACGGGGAGGCGCCGACCATGCACGGTCCAGCCGTCCCCGTCCGGCCGTCTGTACTTCGGCGACCAGCACGGACCCCTCGGGAGCGCCCTTTCCAGCGAGGGCCACCAGGTCCGCATTCGTCGAGCCGGTCTCCGGCACGACCTGAATCTCCCGCCAGAGCGATCCGGGTCGCACCAGCAGCCTGCCCAGGGTCTTCTCATTCAGCGGCGGCCGTTCCAGGTCGCTGTACGGCGAAGTGCTCACCCGTCCATCAAACCGCACGCCGCCCCTCGCAACCGTCACCGGCATCCGGCCGACGGAGATGGTCACGGCAAATACCGGCACAACCGCCCTCGGCCGCCCATGAGTGGTCGCGGCGAATACCGTGCCGAAGCCTCCTCGCCGGCCCGCCGGAGGCGGACGTGAGCGCACCGACCGCAGAGCGCTCAGCTCGGTCGCGGCAGGTCTTTGCGGAAATGGACGGCGTGGCGGCCGTCGATGCTCTCCTGGCCGGTTCGGCGGTAGCCGAGGAACTCGTACAGCGCGATGTTCGAGGTCATCTTCTCGTTGGTGTAGAGCCGAAGTGCCGGCAGGCCCAGGGACCGGGCCTGGTCCTCAGCGAAGGCCATCAGCCGGCGGCCGATCCCTTGGCCCTGTGCCGACGGATGGACCGCCACGTTCTCCACGAGCAGCGCATCGTCCTCGGGGACCAACACGATCAAGGCCTGCGCGGGATCCATCGGACCGTGCTCGCCACCGACCAGCACCCAGATACGCCCCGCCTCGATCAGTGAGACGTAGTCGGCCTCCATGGGCAGCGGGCGCATCCCGATGATCTCCACCCATGGCAGATACGCCGCATGCACGGTCTGTTCGACCGCGGAGGTGTCCGCAGCGGTCGCCCGCCTGATGTCCCCACTCACCTTGTTCCCTCCGGGCGCGGGTCAGCCGGTGTTCTGCAGGCCGGCGGCGACGCCGTTCACCGACAACAGGAGCAGGTTCTCCAACTGCTCACGTTCATCGGCGTCGGTGACCCCGGCCCGCAGCGCGGTGAGAGCGCGCAGCTGCAGATGCGAGAGAGCATCCACGTAGGGGTTCCGCAGCTCGACCGCGCGGGACAGCACCCGGCGGTTCTCCAGCAACCGCTCGTGCCCGGTCACCGCCAGCACCAATGAGCGGGTCCGGTCGTACTCGGCCAGCACGGTCTCGGTGAGTTCGGGCCGTCCCCCCAGCGCGAGATAGCGCTCGGCGATGGCCCGGTCGGTCTTGGCCAGGCTCATCTCCGCGTTGTCGAGGAGCGCGGCGAACAGAGGCCATGATTGATAGGCCTCCTGTAGCTCGGTCAGATCGGCGCCCGCCGTGGCCTCCGGGCCGCTAGCCTCCCCGCCCGCGGCCTGCTGGCCGTCCACAGCCTGCTTTCCGCCCACGGCCTGCTTTCCGTCCACGGAGGTTGCCGCCGCGGCGGCGAGCCCGCTGCCCAGGCCATACCAGCCAGGCAGGTTGACCCGGGTCTGCGTCCAGGCGAACACCCAGGGGATGGCCCGCAGATCGTCGAGCGACGCGGCCCCGCTGCGGCGGGCCGGGCGGGAGCCGATGCGCAGCTCGGCGATCTCCGCGAGCGGGCTGACCTGGGCGAACCATTCAGCGAAGCCGTCGGCCTCGACCAGCGAACGGAAGGCGGCGTGCGCCGCCTCGCTCATGGTGTCGGCGATCGGACGGAAGCGCCCGGCGGCCTTCTTGGCCCGTTCCTCGACAGCCGGTGTGGAGGCGAGCAGCACGGCGTTGGTGACCTGCTCGACGTGCCGCCGGGCGATCTCCAGGTGGCCGTAGCGGGCGAAGATGACCTCGCCCTGTTCGGTGACCTTGAACCGGCCCGCGACCGAGCCGGGAGCCTGAGCCAGGATCGCCCGGTTGGCCGGTCCACCGCCGCGGCCGAGGGAGCCACCGCGGCCGTGGAACATCGTCAGCTTGAGATCGTGCTTCTCGGCCTTCTCGGCGAGGGCGGCCTGGGTGTCGTACAGCCGGAGGGTCGCGCTGGTCGGACCGAGCTGCTTGGCGGAGTCGGAGTAGCCGAGCATGACCTCCAGCCGCCGTCCGGTGTCCTCCAGCCGCTTCTGCACCGCGGGCTGGGCCAGCATCTCCTCGAGCACGGCGGGCGCCCGCTCCAGGTCCTCGCCGGTCTCGAACAGCGGCACCACATCGAGCACCGGCACCCTGCCACCGACGGCCGCGGCCAGTTCGTACACGTTGGCGATGTCCTCGGCCGTCCGGGTGAACGACACGATGTAGCGGCAGCAGGCGTCCACGCCGAAGCGCTCCTGAATCCAGGAGATCACCCGCAGCGTGTCGAGGACCTCCTGGGTCTGCTCCGACAGCGTCCCACCGGCACGGACTTCAGCGAGGGCCTTCTCATGGACACCGGAGTGCTGGCGGATCTCCAGCGCGGCGAGGTGGAAGCCGAACGTCTCGACCTGCCAGATCAGATGCTGCAGCTCGCCGTAGGCCTGCCGGACGGCGCCCGCCGCCGCCAGTGAATCCTGTACGGTGCGCAACTCCGCGAGCAGGTCATCGGGCGAACCGTAGGCCAGGTCGGCGTCCCGCTCACGGGTGGCCCGGATGCGCTCCGCGGCGTAGAGCAGTGCCTGACGGTGCGGCTCCTCCGGCGACCGCTTGACGATCTCAGCGATCCGATCGGGCCGGGCCGCTCGGGCCGCGGCCAGGAGACCGGTCAGCGCCGCCGACGGCGGGGTGGTGCCCTGGGAGACGGTGAGTTGCCGGCCGATCCTCGTACAGGCGTTCTCCAGCGCGCGCAGCACATGGTCGGCCTGGATCATGATCGCCTCGCGGGTGATCTGCGCGGTGACGAAGGGATTGCCGTCCCGGTCGCCGCCGATCCAGCTGCCGAACCGCAGATACGCCCGGGCCTTCGGCGGCCGCTCCCCTGTTCCGCCTGTTTCCGGTCCATCCGACAATGCGCTGTCCAGCACCCGGTAGATCGCCGGGACCACTCTGAAAATGGTCTCGTCGAAGGCCGCCATCGCCGTCCGGACCTCGTCGAGCGGGTCCATCTGAGTCTGCCTGCGCTGGGCCGTCCGCCACAGCAGGTCGATCTCCTCGTGCAGCCGGCGCCGGATCTCGGCCTGCTCGCTCGCTCCGAGCCGTACGTCGTCCAGGTCCGCCAGCAGAACGCTGATCCGCATGATCGCGGTGACGACGGCGCGGCGGCGCGCCTCGGTGGGATGCGCGGTGAAGACCGGGCGCAGTTCCAACCCGTCCAGCGCCTCGGCGAGCCGATCGCCACCGGTGGCCCGGATCTCTGCCACGGCGGCGGCCACCGAACTGCTCACCGGGGTCCGGTCCGCCACGTCGCGCTCCCGGAGCGTACGGATGCGGTGGTGCTCCTCGGCCAGGTTGGTCAGGTGGAAGTACACGGTGAACGCCCGGGCGACCAGTTCGGCGCGCTCCAGGGAAAAGCCTTCGACGATCGCCGAGACATCGTCGAAGGTGGCCTCCCCGCGCCGGGACGCGATGACCGCGTGCCGCAGCCTCTCGACATCGTCCAGCAGATCCTGGCCGCGGTACTCGACGAGGACGTCGCCGAGCATGGAACCGAGCACGCGTACGTCGCGGCGCAGCGGCTCGGGCATCTCCTGACGGGCGGAGTTGCGCTCGCCTTGGGCGGCGCTGGCAGGGGCGTTCGAGTTGGTCACCACGGAGCTCAGCCTATCGACGGGGAACGGATTCGAACGCGGCGGGACGTCCCCGACAATAAGACCACACCACGTCCGCAACATGACCACAACAAGACCAATGGACTAGACCTCTATGGCTCGTTGACCTGGCCACTGGCCTCCCTACGTCGCGGCCTGTGCGCAGAGGTCAGGGCAGGGCGTCGGAGTCGCCGGCGACCCTCCCGTCGCATA
Source organism: Actinomycetes bacterium (assembly GCA_025964575.1). Classification (GTDB taxonomy): domain Bacteria; phylum Actinomycetota; class Actinomycetes; order Streptosporangiales; family Streptosporangiaceae; genus Actinomadura_E. The sequence continues at coordinate 42,603 of JAOPYO010000293.1, read as the reverse complement.
GTCGTACGACCCTGTCGCAGTGGATCGCCGGCTCGGGGTCGTGAGTCGCGATGAGAACCGTCGTCCCGTCCTCGTCGCGCACCCTCAGCAGCAGTTCGACGAGTTCCGTACCGGCCGCCGAGTCCAGCGCACCGGCGGGTTCGTCGGCGAGCAGCAGCCCCGGCCGGCCGATCAGTGCGCGGGCGACCGCCACCCGCTGCCGGTCCGCCGGGGAGAGCCGGTCGGTCCGGTCGTCCTCCCGGCCGGCCAGCCCGACCCAGGCCAGCAGCTCTCGAGCCCGTTCCCGGGCCGCCCGCCGCCGGTCGAGGGACGACCGGGTGTGCAGAACGGGCACCGATAGGGAAGCGATGGCACCGCGGATGGGCGCCCCCATCCTGGCCATGGTCCCGAGGTTCGGAGGCCCCGCGGTCCCATAGGCGGCGGGTGGCCGGGCCGGGGCGATCAGCGTGGGGACGAGGACGTTGCCGAGCACGCTGAGCGCGGACAGTAGCCGGCCCTGCTCGAAGACGACGCCGATCCGGCGCCGGTAGGCCGGCAGCGCACGGGTGGGCAGCGAACTGATCGTCTGGCCGTCGACGACGATGACCCCGCCGTCCGGCCGGTCCAGCCCGCCGAGCAGACGCAACAGGGTCGACTTGCCCGAGCCGGAGGGCCCGACGACGGCGGTGACACTGCCGGGCACAAGGTCCAAGTCGAGGTCGTCGATGCCCCCGCCATGCGAGAAGGTCCTGGTCAGCCCGGCCACCGAGACCGAGGCGCCGGTCTCGGACCCGGCGATCTCAAGGGGATACGGCTCCGTCATTCGTGCTCGCCTCCCAGGACGGCCGAGGGCTGGACCCGTACGGCCCGTACCGCGGCGACGACACCCGCCACCAGCACGAGCAGGACGGTCACCGGCGCGGCCTCGGCGGAGGAGCCGGGGCTGACCGCGGTGACCATGGCGGCGAGGACGCCGGCGGGCGCGGCGATCAGGACCGCCTCGGCCAGCACCACGCCCGCGAGCGCGCGGCCCGGCCAGCCCAGGCAGGCCAGCGTGCCGAGATCGGCCCGTCTGACGGCATCGATCGCCGTCGCGCTCAGCACATACAGCCCGCAGGCCAGGACGTACGGGAGCGAACGCTCGGCGACCACGCCCAGCGCCGCGGCGAGGAGCGTGAGGAGCAGGGCCACCGCCGGGTGTTGCCGGAGGCGGGAACAGGCGACACGGATCATGCGTACCCTCCGCTGAAAAGCGCCCGGCTTTGCACCGGTATTACCCGGACTCACGCGGTCTAGCCGGGGTGCTCGAAAGTTGTCGGTCAGGGTCCGGTTACTCTTGCCCGCATGGCGATGGAAGCTGTTGACCCCATGATCAAATCCACGGGTGACGTCGACATCCACACGACGGCAGGCAAGATCGCAGACCTGGAGCGGCGCCGGTACGAGGCCGTACACGCAGGGTCCGCGAAGGCCGTCGAGAAGCAGCACGCCAAGGGCAAGCTGACCGCCCGCGAGCGGATCGACGCCTTCCTCGACGAAGGCTCGTTCGTCGAATTCGACGGGCTGGCCCGGCACCGCTCCACGAGCTTCGGCATGGAGAAGAACCGGCCCTATGGCGACGGAGTCGTCACCGGCTACGGCACGGTCGACGGGCGCCCGGTCGCGGTCTTCAGCCAGGACTTCACCGTCTCCGGCGGTTCCCTCGGCGAGGTCTTCGGCGAGAAGATCTGCAAGGTCATGGACCATGCCCTCAAGACCGGCTGCCCGGTCGTCGGCATCAACGACTCCGGTGGCGCCCGGATCCAGGAGGGTGTGGTCGCCCTCGGCCTCTACGCCGAGATCTTCAAGCGCAACGTGCACGCCTCGGGTGTCATCCCGCAGATCTCGCTGATCATGGGCCCGTGCGCGGGCGGCGCGGTGTACTCCCCCGCCATCACCGACTTCATCGTCATGGTCGACCAGACCTCGCACATGTTCATCACCGGACCGGACGTCATCAAGACGGTCACCGGCGAAGAGGTGACCATGGAGGAACTGGGCGGCGCGCACACCCATAACTCCAAGTCGGGGGTGGCCCACTACCAGGCCGCCGACGAGCCGGACGCGATCGAGTACGTCAAGGCGTTGCTGTCCTTCCTCCCGTCCAACAATCTCGACGAGGCCCCGGTCTTCGAGAGCCGGGTGGACCCGGATGCGTTGGACGAGGCACTGGACACCCTGATCCCGGACTCGCCGAACCAGCCGTACGACATGCACACCGTCCTCGAGCATGTGCTCGACGACGGCGAGTTCGTCGAGGTGCACTCGCTGTTCGCGCCCAACATCGTCGTCGGTTTCGGCCGGGTCGAGGGGCGTTCGGTGGGCATCGTCGCCAACCAGCCGATGCAGTTCGCCGGCACGCTGGACATCGACGCCTCCGAGAAGGCGGCGCGCTTCGTCCGCACCTGCGACGCCTTCAACATCCCGGTGCTGACCTTCGTGGACGTACCCGGCTTCCTCCCCGGCACCGACCAGGAGTACGGCGGCATCATCCGGCGCGGCGCCAAGCTGCTGTACGCGTACGCCGAGGCGACAGTCCCGCTGGTCACGGTGATCACCCGGAAGGCGTACGGCGGCGCGTATGACGTCATGGGCTCCAAGCACCTGGGCGCCGACATCAACCTGGCCTGGCCGACCGCGCAGATCGCGGTCATGGGGGCCCAGGGCGCGGTGAACATCCTGTATCGGCGGGAGCTGGCCGACGCTTCCGACCCGGACGCCCGGCGGGCCGAGCTGATCGCCGCCTACGAGGACACTCTGGCCAACCCCTACATCGCGGCCGAGCGCGGCTACGTCGACGCGGTGATCAAGCCGTCCGAGACCCGGGGGCAGATCATCAAGGCCCTGCGTTCCCTGCGCGAGAAGCGCAAGACCCTGCCCCCCAAGAAACACGGCAACATCCCCCTCTAGCCCGCATTTCCCTCCGTGATCGTGCAGTTCGCGCCGACACCGACTGCGAGGTCACGGTGAAAAAGAAGGAGAACGTCGTGAGTGAGCGACCGTTCCTGCAAGTGGTGCGAGGGGATGCGACGCCCGAGGAGATCGCGGCGCTGGTGGCCGTGCTGGCCGCACGGGCGGCCTCGCCTGGCGCCGAGGCCCCGGCACGCCGTACCTCCGGATGGGCCGATCGGGCCCGGCTGGTGCGTCAGCCGATCAGGCACGGGCCGAGCGCGTGGCGCGCGAGCGCCTTCCCGCACTGAACCTGATCAGCCGGGAACTAACTTCGCATTGAAATAGCCCCAATCACCACATCATGCTCGAACACCAGCGGAGAACTACCTCGCGGCAGGCGTTTCACCTCCCCACGGGGTTGAGGCGAATAAAGTAGAAGGCCCATGGCTAACTCGGAGCTCGTTCCTCAGCCCGCCCGCTATGCCGTATTCGTGGACGCGGGGTATCTCTATGCCGCCTCGGGGGCACTGCTGCTCGACGTCGGCTCACGCCGGGAATACCGCGTCGCGGCGGAGAAGCTCATCCGATCGTTGACCGCTCATGCGGCCGAGAGGATCCGCGGCGAGCTGTTGCGGATCTACTGGTTCGACGCGGCGCCCAGGCGGCAGCCGACGGTCGACCAGCGGGTGATCGCCAACCTGCCGTTGGTCAAGCTGCGCCTGGGCAACCTCAACGCACAGGGCCAGCAGAAGGGTGTGGACGCCCAGCTGCGGGCCGATCTGGAAGCCCTGGCCCGGCACCGCGCGATCACCGACGCGGTGCTGCTGGCCGGTGACGAGGACATGCTGCCCGCCGTCGAGGCCGCCCAGCGTTACGGCGTACGGGTCCATCTGTGGGGTGTGGAGCCGACGCATGGCTCCAACCAGGCCGAGTGGCTCGTCTGGGAGTCCGACACCGTCGAAGTGCTGTCCGCCGACTTCCTCCGCCCCTACTTCAGCAAGGCCGGCGTGCTGTCGGTCCCCGCGACCGAGCAGCCGCAGGTAGCCGTCCGCACCAGCACGGTGCCCTCGCCGTCCCAGGTGTTCGCCGGCCGTGCGCCCACGCCCGTCCCTATGGCGCCCAAGCCCTCCCCAGCGACGATACGACCGGCCACACCCCCACCGAGCGAGGGCAAGCTCGGCCCAGAGCGGCATCAGATGCTGGAGATCGGTGAGCACGTTGCTCAGAAGTGGCTCTTCGAGCGGGGCCGTGACAACATCCGCGACCTGCTCCCCGGCCCGATTTTGCCGCCGGTCATCGACAAGGAGCTGCTGATCGAGGCGGAGAAGGAGCTGGGCCGCTCGCTGCGCCCCTACCAGGAGGCTCGCACCTGGCTGCGCGACGGCTTCTGGGAGCGCGTCTACCGCGAGTTCGGCATCGGCGTCGGCCGCTCGGACTGAGGCCTCCCTGACCTGGAGGCCTTCCCAGGCTGGGGCCTCCCTGACCTGGAAGCCTTCCCTGACTGGGGCCTCCCTGACCTGGAGGCCTTCCCTGACCGGGGGTCTCCCTGGGCAGAGGTTAGAGCGAGTGATCGGTTTCCGGCCATATACGTTTTGGTGATTAGCCTGACACTGAGCGTGGTAATGACGGTACAGTCACCGCGTTATGCGGGGAACCAAGGGTCGGCGACCGGCCAGCGCAGCAGCAGGTGCGCTGGTCTGCGTGGCCCTGTTCTCCGGGTGTCAGACGGTGCCGTTCAAGGCGCATACGCCGAGCCCCGACGACCCGGTCCTCGGACTCGGCGGCCCCGTCCCGTACATCCGTCCGGGCCTGCCTCGCCCGCAGTCGGTCGCAGGGCCCGGACGCGCGGGCGTCCCCGCGACGGGACTCGCCGCGTCGCGCACCGCGGACCGAACGCGTGATGTCTATGCGGCGACCCGGGCCGACATGCTGAGCCCGGTCGTCAAGCACTTCCCCCAGCGCGTATACGTCTCCAACAGCCAGAGCGACACCGTGGACGTCATCGATCCCGAGTCGTACAAGATTGTCCGGCACTTCAAGGTCGGCAGGCTGCCACAACACGTGGTGCCGTCCTGGGATCTCAAGACACTGTGGGTCAACGACGGCCAGGGCAACGACCTGGTGCCGATCAACCCACGGACCGGGCGCCGCGGCAACGCGGTGCCGGTGGTCGACCCGAACAACCTCTACTTCACCGCGGACGGTCGGCACGCGCTGGTGATGGCGGCGCGGCTGAACCGCATCGACATTCGGGCCCCGCACTCGATGAAGCTGCAGGGCTCGATCCCGGTGCCGTGCCGGGGCGTGAACCATGCCGACTTCTCAGCGGACGGCTCGTACGCCGTCGCCAGCTGCGAGTTCTCCGGCCGGCTGATCAAGGTCGACCTGCGGCGGCGCACGGTCACCGGTGCGATCGACCTGATATCCCCTGCTTCGTCCCTGCCGAGGGCGCGGCCCACCGCACCCCGCCCCACTCCACAGGACGTCAAGCTCTCCCCCGACGGCACGGTGTTCTATGTCGCCGACACGACGAGCCATGGCGTGTGGGTCATCGACGCCGCACGGTTCCGCACGATCGGCTTCATCGCCACCGGCAACGGCGCGCATGGGCTCTATCCCAGCCGGGACGGCGAGGTCCTCTACGTGACGAACCGCGGAGAGGGCACGATCTCGCTGATCTCCTTCGCGACCCGTCACGTCGTGGGGGAGTGGCGGCTTCCCGGAGGCGGGTCACCCGACCTGGGCGGGGTGTCGGCCGACGGCAAGGTGCTCTGGCTTTCCGAGCGATACGACGGCATCGTGTACGCCGTCTCGACGCAGACCGGCAGGCTCATCCGCAAGATCAAGGTCGGCAAGGGCCCGCACGGCCTCTGCGTCTACCCGCAGCCCGGCCGATACTCGCTGGGCCACGGCCTGCGCTGAGCCGTGTCCCTCGCGGCCGCTCCACTCACGCGCCGCGGGCGACGACCTGGCCGTACATCGGCATGAGCTCCTCGATGAGGGCCTCGGTCTCGGGCTGAAGCTGGTCCAGCATCGGGTCGTACTGGGCCCGGCGGCGGAGCTCCTCGACCACTACCGGCAGTCGCGTCTGGTCGCCGCCCGCGTGCGTGGCCCGCAGCAGGTCCCGCCAAAGCCCCTCGTCCTCGGGTGCGAGCAGCAGCCCGGCCCGTGCCGCCGCGATGGCGCCCCGAGCATCGGACTCGTCCAATCGCAGCAGCAACAGCCGGTGCGCGACGTCGATCACCCGGGCGCTCGCCTCGTACTCCAGGTCCTCACTGGCCAGCCAGCCATAGCGGCCGCGCTCGCGGTCGGCGAGCAGCGGGCCGCGGACGAGGTCGAGAGCGTACGACATGTACGCCATCTCCGAGCCGGGCTCGGCAGCCGACCGCCAGATCAGCCAGCGGAAGACCTCCCAGTCGATACGTACCTCGGAGCCGAGCTTGATCCGGCCGCGGTCGTCGTAGTAGAGGTTGGGCCGGCCACGGGAGTCGCGGCCGAGCCAGTCGGAGACGCGGGCGATGGTCGTGTCCCGCACGCCCGCCGTGACCCCGCGCGGCCAGACCGCGCCGCCGAGCACCGTCGGATGCACGCCGCCAGGATGGGTCGCCAGGTAGACGAGAAGCTCGGTGCACAGGGCCCGGCGACTCTCCTCGATGGGGCCGGGCGCATCGATCTGGATCGGGCCGAGCAGCCGGATGTCGACGGCCGGCTCCTGCTTTCCCGCCTGGGCTCCGAAGGGCTCCTCGCCGGGCTGCGATTCCGACAGCGGTATGCCGCCGTCGAGCGTCCCAGCCGTACGGAACAGCGCGGCGATCGCCGCGTAGTGCCGCTCGGGCACGACCTGCGCCTCGACCTCGAAACCGAGCACGCCCGCCTGCAACCGGCCCTCTCCGTTGACCTCCCAGGACCAGGCCGCGCCGGGGACCTCGCCCGGGACGATGTAGCCGGCCGCCATCCGCTGACCGGTGCGGGCCAGCGCGACCAGCCGGTGCGCCTCGTCTCCGGTCGGCTGATCCGCCATGATCAGGTAGTGCGGCATCCAGGCCTCGCCGAACACCCCTCGGCAACGGCCGGTCAGCACGGAGTCGGCGCCGGACGCGGCGAGCGCCTGCTGGACCTCTGCCGAGCGAGCCTCCAGCTCCGGCAGCGCCTCGGACAGTGAGGCGACGGTGCGGATCCGGTCGGGCGCGATGTGCTGCAACTCCGTGCCGAAACCGACCAGCGTGATGCGCATGTGGTCGGACCAGCGGTTGGTGGCCAGCTCGACGGCGACCGCGGCGAGCACCGCGCGCCGCATCTCGTCAGGCCCGTGCAGCACGATCAGCCCGTGCGCCGCTTCCAGGTCGACCAGGATCCGGCCGTTGTCGTTGGTGCCAATGGAGATCAACCCCGGGTAAGGTGCCAGCACCTCGCCGAGATCGGCTTCGTCGAGCCCCTCCAGAGCCTCGTGGTGCAGCCGCCAGACCTGCCCCCCGTCGTGCGCCTCCCAGGGCCTGGGCGGGTTCCGATCGGCAGGCGCGATCCACAGGTCGAGGCTCTCCTCGCTGAGATGCACTCCGTAGACCGTCGGAAGTGTGCGCCCGTCGGCCGCCATCGACGTGGACATCTGACGCAGCCCCAGGTCGAGCAGGCGGACCGCCTCGGTGTCCGCGCCGATGCGCAGCGCCTGCTCGGCCTCCGCCGCGTCCCCGTCCGGCCGGGCGATCCGGTGGCCGAACGCCCGGTGCCACATCTGCTGGCGCCGCCGCCGGCCCAGCGCGACCAGCAGCCCAGCCGCCAGCAGCGACGCCGCCGCAAGCTCCTGCGGCCAGCCGAAGTCATATCCGCTCTGGTCCGCGCCCGTTTCCTGCCGCTGTACGGGCTGCTGTACGGCTCCGCCGCCATGGGCTTGCGGGGCGCCCGACAGTTGTCCACCGGGCGCATGCCCGTTCGTCCCCTTGACCGCCGGTTGTGTGGGTGCCTGCTGGCCCTGTGGCTGCGGCTGCCCTGCAGCGGGCGCCTGGCCTGCCTGTCCGCCGGGCGTCTGTGCTCCGGGCTGACCGCTGTGCTCGTGCCCGCTGTGGTCCGCGCCGCTCTTCGCGCCCGGGACCTGCTCTCCGCCCGTGTGGGGCTGGCCCGCCTGCTGAGGAGCCGCCTCGTGACCGTGGACCGGATGGCCGTGGGTGAAGTAGTCGCCGAGCTCGCTGACCTGCACGACCTGGGCCCCGACCGCGTCGGCGGGCATCTCCAGCACCCAGCCGGGCCGGATCAGGCTCGCCTTGTGCAGCCTGGACCCGTCCGGCTGCTGATGTCCCTTGTTGAGCTCGTAGATCTCGTGATAGCGACGGCCCTCGCCGAGGCACTTGTCAGCGATCTCCCAGAGGCTCTCGTGGTGGCGCCCCTCCGGTGGCTGCACCCGATAGATCTTCGTCGTGGTGGCCTTCTGCTCAGGATGCGCCGCCACATCCTCGGCAAGCCGTTTGGCGGCCTCATCCAGCGCCGTCGGGGAAGGCTCGATGTAGTCGGTCTGAACGGCCACCGTGCGCATCGGATGCAGGTCCCGCGCCGTGAACGCCGGCATGATCGCGGTCGTCGCGGTGAACAGCAGCAGCGCGCTGACCACGAGCCGGTGGATCAGCGACTGCGTGCCCCCGGCCAGCGGCACCCTCGCCGGCACGCCGATGCCGCGGATCCCGGCGTACACCTCGACGATCACGCAGAAGAGCAGTTGCAGCCAGGCCAGCCAGACCAGCACCACCAGGATCTGTATGAGGGAGCTGGGCCCGATCTTCTCGGTGAAGTCGCTCATCGTCGGTGGTTGCGCCGGAATCGGGGAGCCGAAGAACGTCAGCAGGGCCAGTGGAATCCCGACCACCAGTGCCGCCAGCGCTATGACCGCACAGAGCCCCGCCAGGACATCGCCCGCGCTGCGCCCGCCCCGCACCTTGACCGCCTGCTTCGCTGCCATCACGCCCCTCAGGGGTTGCCCTCGTCAGGATGAGCGGACGCCGTACCTGTCATAGTAAACGCGCTGAACCCAGGCACAATGCTGAGCAACTGCAGTTGCACCGTGATGTGGACGGTCACCGTCACCTGGTCATCGGAGCGATCGCAATTGTCCACCGTAGCCTGCGAATCGTACGCGGCCACCAAATCGGCCGCCTTAGTGCACACGGCCTGCTGATCTTTGTTGATCTGTGCCTTACCGGTCTGCCGCAGGACATCCTCGTCGATGTCATTCGCACCCGCGCGGGCAGCCTGCTCCGCGATGTCGTAAGCCCGCTGCCGAGCATGGATCGCCAATCCGCCGTCCACCACCAACCCTGCCAGCAAAATCACCGACAGCGTGAAAAGGACTGTGAAGATCGAGATGGTCCCGCGATCCCGCGCTTCCACATGGTCACCTGGCCGGGGAATCATCTGCTTCCTCCCCCGCCCCTGAAGGTGTACTTATCGATGGGCGCGGTCGCCTTGCCGTCGAATGCCTTGGTGCCTGGAAATCCAATGAATCCGACGTCGCTGAGACTGATGACGCAATGCACCGTCACGGTGATCTGGCCACCGGGCTGCCAGTCTCCGGAGACGAGGGTGTCATCCCGGACGTTGTTGGTGCACCGGTGATGTCCATCCAGGCTCTGCTGAGCGGCCTCTTTACCGAGCGATTGCGCGCCGCCCTCACTACGGGCGATAGACGCCGCCCGCACCGCATCACGAGCGGCACTATCCACTTGGCTCTGCGCATCGACGATCCGCCCCAGCCCGGCGAGCAGCATGAGGAACGCCACAAAGATCGGCGCGACTATCACCATCTCCAGTGACATCGTTCCGCCATCGCGATTGAAGGTGCTGGAACGGAAGGTCATGGTCCTTACCCGCACTTGGTACTGGTGTCGCCCAGGTCGGGGCGGAAACATTCGGTGGGGCCGCCTGCCCGCTGGTGCACCATGAACGTCATGCCAGGCACGATCGCCACCGCGGTACCACGCACATCGATATAGCGGTCGTTCTGGTCTCCGCTGGCCACCGCCGTGACACCGGTGAGCAGTCCTGGGCCGACCTGAGCGACGCTGTTCTTCGCTTGATCCTCGGCCTTGCTCTGCCATGCGTCCGATGTGTCGGCACGCGCCAGCCGGGCACCGCTCTGCGCGGCGGCGAGTGCGACATGCCGGGCGTGATACACCATGGCGAACTGCACCACGAACAGGATGACGAAGATCAGGACCGGCGTCAGCAGCGCCCATTCGAGTGAGCTCGCGCCCGAGTCACGATCCTTCACTCTGATGAACCCAGCTCGCACGGGACTAGCGAGCCCCGCTACCTGAGCCATCGCCGACCTGAATGGTGTTGCCTGCATCCCTGACCTTGTTGAAGATGACCAGGCCGATGGCGATGGCGATACTCGCCAGAATGCCGGTGATAATGGCCCACTCAATGGCGGACGCGCCCAGGCTCCGGTCTTCAGCACGCAACTGCCGGAGACGGATTCCGAGCCAGGTCCTCATGTAGAGGATCGCCGGGTTTTCCAGGGGGTTCATCAGTGCTCCTTTCGGTCAGTTCATCTGAGGACTAAGGATCATGAGGCGAGCACGCGTATCAGAGCCGGGTAGGCGAGAAAGACCATAAAGGCCGCGCAGAACAACAGCTGGGCGACCAGCATCGACTGGGATCGTTCACCCGCCTTGCCTTCGAGGTCCGAGAGTTGCCGGTTACGCATGGACGCGGCCCGGGCCGACAGCGACTGCCGGACCTTGGCCCCGTCATCGGCGACCAGAGCGAGTGCGGCAGACAGATCACGCAACTCCGCGATGTCGACGTCGTCTCCCAGCGCGCCGAGCGCCTGCCAGGGCGTCTGCCCGGTGATGCGGGCGTTGGCCAGGGCCTCGCGGATGCGACGCAGCGCCCATCCGTCGCCGATCTGGGAGGCCATCATCAGTGCCTCCGGCACGCCCCGACCGCCGGCGAGGTTCATGGCGACCAGATCGAGGAAGGCACCGACCACATGCCGGAAATCCTTTCTTCGTTGACCGGCCTCCTGCCGAAGCTGTATGTCGGGAAGGAAAAAGAACAACGCTGCCAGCAGAATCCCCAGCCACAGGGGTATGGCAAGGGGCAGACCGAGCACCGTGCAGGCCACCACGAAAACCGGAATGAAGATCAGCGCGACGGCGGGAAGCAGGAATTTCGTAGCGAGAAAAGCCTCGTAGGACTTGTCGAGAATGGCCAGGTCCGCTTTTACATTCCGCTGCTTCCATCCTCTGGCCTCATAGAAGCGGGCCACGTGGACGCCGAGATCGGCCCGGAATCCGACGCTCTTCTCCTGGGTCGCAGAGGTCCGGCTGATGCGCGCGGCTTCATCACGCCTGCGGTTCGCCGCGTCGAAGGCCGCCAGGCTGGCGGCCAGCCCTGGCCTGGCCGGGAACAGCGCCCGGAACAGCATGAAGAGCCCTGCCCCGAAGGCGACTCCGGCCAAGAGCGCTCCCGTCATGGCAGACCACCTCCGGCATCCATCGCAGCCCGCCCTCGCAGCGGAACACTGTCCTGCCAACCGGCGACGGTCTCCGGAACATCGCCGGGAACGCCCGGCCGCGCCGCCTGCTCACCGAGGAATCGCTGCGGCAGGTCGTACTTCGACAGCCGCCGTAGCCAGAAGAACGCCGCACCGTAGAGAGCGATGACGACGATGAGCACCAACTGACCCAGGAAACTGTCATAGGGCTGGACGTAGTCATGGTTGAAGATGGCCAGCAACAGGGACGTTCCGACCGAAACGGCGACGACGATCTGGACACTGCGGCGGGTGGTACGCCGGTCGGCCTCCACCCTGCGTCGCATGTCGAGTTCGGCTCGGGCCGAGGTCGCGAGGGCACTGAGCATGTCGCGTAGGCCTGGGCCACGCAGCCGGGCGTTGAGAATCAACGCCCCGATCACCAGGTCGGCGGAGGCATCGTTGATATCGTCGGCGAACCTGCGCATCGCCTCTGCCATGGGCACCCGCGTGTGCATGCGATCGACAAGAGCCCGCAGCGGCGGCTGCAGAGCTGGGGCCGCGGCCCGGAGCGACGACGGGATGGCCTGTTCCAACCCGACCGCCCCCGCGATCGTGTCGCGCAACGATTCGGTCCAGGCCGCGAGGCCCTCGAGCCTCACCATGGCCTGGCGCTCCTCACCCGCACCACCCGCGATGCCGTTCCAGCTGAGCACCAGCAGCCCGGCGCCCACCGCCGCGACGACCCACTGAGTCGCGATCAGCACCACCGCGCCGACTCCGACCGCGATCGCGATACGCCTGCTGAAGGTGCGCAGCATCTCCGCGAAGTCGCGTCTACTGCCCGGCTTGCCTGGGCGTGTGGGAAAGCCACGCAATGACATGACCAGTAGCAACACGCCGCCGCCTACCACGGCCCCGGACAGGACCGCTTCCATCACGTCGATGCCGAACATCAACCGGCCCCCCTCGGCCGAGAAGTGCAGAGACGCCGGAGCGGCTTTGCCGTGACCATGGATACGCGGCCTGCCGCATATCCGTGGTCACGCCAAAGGAACGCGGAGACCACTCCCCCGGTCGCGGCAGACGTGGTGTACAGGTTCGACGTGATGTATTGGTTCACTGCCACGTCACCCCCTGGGCCGGGTCATAGCCGTGGTCGGCAAGATCATCGAGGCAGGAGATGGGGGCGGCGGGCAGCGCGTAGCCGTCGCGACCCGAGGCGAAGACTTCGCTGGACAACACCCTGCCGTCGGAGCCGGTGACCTCGCGCACGCTGGAGACGAACCGCCGCAGCCGGCCGCCCTGGACATAGTCGTTGCGCTTCTGGATGAAGACGACGAAGTCGATCGCACCGGCTATGAGCATGTGGGTGGCCTCGATGGGCAACCGTTCCTCGGACTGGATGGCGTAGGTCGCGACGCGGTTGAAGACCTCCATCGAGGAGTTCGCGTGGATGGTGGAGAGCGAGCCGTCGTTGCCCTGGGTCATCGCGTTGAGCATGGTGACGATCTCGTCACCGAGGACCTCACCGACGATGACCCGCGAGGGGTTCATACGCAGTGAGCGGCGGACCAGCTCGGCCATGGAGATGGCGCCCTGGCCTTCGGAGTTGGGCAGTCTCTGCTCGAACGCGACGCAGTTGGGGTGCAACTCGGGGAACTGGTCGAGGCCTAGCTCCAGGGCTCGCTCCACCGTGACGAGGCGTTCATTCGGCGGGATCTCGTTGGCGATAGCGCGCAGCATGGTGGTCTTGCCCGCGTTGGTGGCCCCGGCGAGCATGATGTTCTTCCGAGCCAGGACGGCGGCCTTGAGGAACTGGCCCAGCTCGGCACTCAACGTCCCGTTACCGACCAGGTCGGAGAGGAAGACCTTACCCAGGCGGGCCCGGCGGATCGACAGCGCGGGACGGATGGTGACGTCCATCACGGCGGACAGACGTGAGCCGTCCGGCAGCCGCAGGTCGAGTTGCGGGTTGGCGGTGTCGAAGGGCCGCGAGGACAGCCCGCTGTAGGCCGCCAGGATCTGGATCAGCTCGACGAGCTCCTCGTCGGACTCGGCGACGGGCTCGCCCATGGCCTCCCGACCGTCGGCATAGCCGATGAAGACCTGGTCACAGCCGTTGATGTCGATGTTCTCGATCTCTGGGTCTTCGAGCAGCGGCTGCAACCGGCCGACGCCGAACAGCGCGGCATGGACTCCGGCGGCGAGGGCCTCCTCTTCCTCCGCGGAGGGCGGACGGCGGCCCGAGGTGATCTCACCGCGCGCGAACTCCTCGAGAACCTGGGAGATGATGGCGCGCGCGAACTGCCGCTCGTCCTCGCCGGACATCGGCGCGAGCCCGCCGGCGGCATCGAGACGACGCTGCCGGGCCAGCCGGTCGCCGACCTCCTGGCGCAGCCGCTTGACGAGACCGTGGTCCACTTACCGCCCCCTCTCCACTCGCGGAGTAACGGGGGGCGTCAGGGGGGCCGCCCCGCCTGAGTGACCGGTTCGCGGAGTGGCGGGAGGAGCCAGAGACTCCGCGTGCCTCGGCTGTGGGGTGGGAGGGGCCAGCGGCCCGGAGCGACTCGGTCGCTCGGCGGCGGGGGACGACGCAGGCCCGGAGTGGCGTGACCGCGGGGTGGTCGGCGGTGGGACCAGGGGCGCTGCCGTCACCGACGGGTGCGGACCTCCAACCGGCGAGCCGGGAACGGTCAACCGTCCCAGCAGACTTCCGGCGAGCTCACGGGCCGAACGGACGAGAAGCGATCTGTCGAGCCGACCGCCCCACTGGCCACGAAGCATTTCAGCGCCCTTGGGGTCGTAGGCGAAACCTCCCAGGACCGCCGCGGGCAGCTGGGCCTGGGCGACGATCCGGTCGACCTCGGCGATGGCGCCTCGGTAGTCGCGTGGGTCGGCGATCACCACGATGCCGATCGGCGGCCGGGTCCTCGACTCCACCGAGGCCAGGGCGGAGACGCGCTCCCGAAGGTGGGCGACCTGCTCCAGCGAAGGCCGGGTGAACAACACGATCATGTCCGCTTCGCGCAGCAGGTCGTTCAGCGGACTGCCGGCACCGAGCCGACCGCAGTCGGCGAGAACATCGATGGGATGGAGACTCGCGAAACACCGCCCGAGCGGCCCCCACAACCAGGTCAGTCCCTGGGCCTGTTCGGCATTGGTGAGGCCGGCCAGCACATCCATGCCACCGACGAGCCGCTGCGTATGCTCGCCGATCTGGTCCGGCCGCAGGCCGCGCCGGGCGGTCGCCGCCAGGCTGAGCAGGCCACGTGCCGGGTTGAGCATCCCACCGCCCTCGGCGGGCAACCGGTAGACGAGGTCTCCCCCGCCCTGGTCGCATTCGGCCACCAGCACCGGCCGCGGCCAGACCGCGCCCAAGGCGATGGCCGCCGTGGTGACGCCTGGAGCCCCCTTGTCGGCGGCGAGAGCGATGAGTGCCACGATCAGCCGCCCGTCTTCGTCCCACCGGACGGGCCGGTCTGTCTGCCTGTCCCCGATGTGGTCTTCCCGGGAGCGGTCGACTGGTCCGGTGGGAGTACCTGTGCCTTGTTCACCTTCACTCCGGAGGGCAGCAGCGCCACGGCGACCGAGCCGGACGATGCCGCCTGGGTCACCTGCGGGGCCTGCTCGGGCGGGATCGCCACTGAGACCGACGAGGTCTCGCTGGACAATGACCGGCTACCCGCGCCACCGCTGCTACCCGTGTAGGACACGATCGCGTCGTCGGAGAGGACCGTGCCCGGCTTGACCGAGGTATTGGTCCCGCCGACCGCGTAGAGGCTGACGTGGTCGCCCACCCGAAGCCCACTGGCCGGCAACTGGCCGGACTTCAGGGCCAGACCTACGATCAACCGTCCCTGGGCGGCCGCGGCGGTCGAGTTGAGCATGCCGTTGGTGAGCAACGCACCCTTGACGAGCGGGACCGAGGCGAACGCCTGGACGACCTTGAACCGCTCGCTCCAGCTGATGTAGCTGATGCCGGTGTTCCCGATCTGCACCTCTGCGAGTGCGCTGACCGGGATCTGCTGTCCCGCCGCGACCGGCTGGTTGATCTGGATCGCCGAGACCCGCTGGCCGCTGGCCATCACGAGGTACGCGCTGGCGAGCGCTCCGCACAGGATCAGGAGTACGGCCAACGCCGCGAGGGCGGGCTTGCGCTCCCGTGGTGGCACCGGAAGGCGCTGCTGACCTGCGGCTCCACCGAGCCCGGTTCGTTGCACCCCTGCGGAGTTGCTCTTAGCCGGGGGCGTCGTCTGACTGGTCCTCATTGCTTTGGCCACTCCGGGGGGTGTGAACAAGGCCGGAGCGACCATGGTTGCGGTCTTGACAAGGTCACGTCAACGGATTGGAACAGGTGACGCCTTCCCGTAACCCGAAGGAGAAATCCACCAGGCGATTGTGGATCACTCTAATCCTTACGGTGAGTCACAATAGTGGCCCGATACGGCCCTATCCGGACAAGCTTCGCGGGTTTAATGACCATTCATGGCGGGTACCGCAATTGATCTTGCCGGGCCGATGCCCTCCAGGAGCAACACCCTCGGAGGCAGCGGCAACCCCCCTGAACAGGCGGCGTTGGAGTGGTCACTGCAATGGAACACGCGAAGCGACCCTCACGCGGGGGAGTCCACAAAATAGGGTAGGCCGCAAGCAGAACGGCGGAGGGGACGAATGCGGATCTCGCTCACGGCGCTGACCGGTCACGGCCCGAAAGACATCGTGATCAATGGCGATTCCGATGTGACGGTCGAGAGCGTAGCGAGATCACTTTTCGGCACGCTCAACGCGGACTCAACAGCGGAAACACTTGGCCATGACCCAGGATTCAGACCAGACGGCGGACTCCCCCAAGGAGAGCTGGCCGAAGTCGTCCCGCATCCGCGCGCCCACTGGCTGTCCAAGTCCGCGCCCGCCTCGGCGCCCCGAGGGCTGTGGATGAACGGCCGCATGCTGGACCCCGCGGCCAGAGCGGTCAAGGCGCTCAGAGACGGGGCCATGGTCACCGTCGAGGCGAGCAGCGCACCGGCGACGGTGCTGACAGAGCCGACCGGCCTCGCCGAGATCAGGGTGGTCGGCGGGCCGGCGGCCGGAACCGTACATCGGCTGGGCATCGGCACCACGACCCTCGGCACCTCGAAGGACGCGGATCTGCGGCTCAAGGACCCGGCCATCCCGGGCCGCTCGCTGCGGCTCGTCGTGGAACGGGACCGGGTCACCGTCGAGGCCTCCCACAACACGCAGGCCACCATGGACGGGCTGCCGATCGAGGCCAAGACCGTGTGGCCTGAGGGCGGCATGCTCGTCCTCGGGTTCATGGTCCTGACGCTGGCGTCGAGCTCCGCCGCCGACACGCATCTGGAGCCTCTCGACGAAGGCGGGCTGGCCTACAACCGGCCGCCACGCATCACCCCCTTCCAGCGGCCCAAGCGCCTCGACGTGCCGAGGAAACCCGAACGCAACGACAAGCAGCGGCTGCGGCTGTTCGGGGCGTTGCTGTTCTCGGCCTTCGGGCTGGTGATGGCATTCGCCCTCAAGCAGTGGTGGTGGGCGCTGTTCGCGCTGAGCTGGCCGGTCATGCAGGTCGGCGAGTGGATCGGCGACCGCCTGCACGGGCGCAAGTCGTACAAGAAGGCGCTCAAGGAGTATCACCGGAAGGTCGCGGACTTCGCCGGCACCCTGGAAGTGCTCCGCCAGGAGGACGAACAAGAGCGGCGTGCGTTCCACCCCGACCCCGCGGAGGTGCTGCTCACCGCGACCGGCCCCCGCAAACGGTTGTGGGAGCGGCGGATCACCGACCCGGACACGCTCCATCTGCGGGTCGGGCTGGCCGACCTGCCCGCCCGCATCGAATTGGTCGGGGCGGTGGACGAGGACGACGAGCGGCCACCGATCGCGAAAACGGTCCCGGTGGCGCTGCCGCTGGCAGAGCTGGGAGTCATCGGCCTGACCGGCCCCCGGAACGGCTCGCGTGCACTGGCCCGCTGGATGGTCGCGCAGGCCGCGGCCCTGCACAGCCCGCGCGACCTTGCCATCGTCGTGCTCCGGGCTGATTCCGGCTTGGCCGGCGATGACGGCGCCGAGCACTGGAACTGGGTGCGCTGGCTGCCGCACTGCGCGCCGCACGGGGGCGAGGACTGCGCTGTCCTGGTCGGCACCGACCCCGAGTCGGTGGCGCACCGGGTGACCGAGCTGGCGATCCGGATCACCGAGCGCCGCCGTGAGGCCCAGGCCACCACGAGCTTCTTCGCCGGTAGCTCTGGAAAGCCCGGCGCGGGCGCACCGCCCCCGTACAACATCTTGGTGGTGCTGGACGGCGCGCGTCTGCTGCGGCGGGTGCCCGGCATGCCGCAGGTACTGGCGCACGGTCCGGAGTACGGGGTGTACGCACTCTGCATCGACGACGACGAACGGATGCTGCCCGAGGAGTGCACGGCGGTGGCCGCGTGGGACTGGGACGAGCCGGATTCCGTACGGCTACGGGGACACGGCCTCGACGCCGTCGGAAAGGTCCTGGCCGACCAGGTCTCCCCCGCCTGGTGTGACCGGCTGGCCCGCTCGCTGGCCCCCGTACGGGATGTGTCGCGGGAGGACTCCGAGAGCGGGCTGCCCGGGTCGGCCCGGCTGCTGGAGCTGCTGGGCATGCCCAACCCGACGGCCGATCACGTGCTGGGAGCGTGGTCCAGGGCTGCGGACGCGGGAAAGACCTCCAAGACGGGGACCCGGGTACCTGTCGGGCTGACGACCGACGGGCCCTTCCACATCGATCTGCGTACGGACGGGCCGCACGGGCTGATCGCCGGCACCACCGGCGCGGGCAAGTCCGAGCTGCTGCAGACCCTGATCGCCTCGCTGGCCGTGGCCAACCGGCCGGACGAGATGACGTTCGTCCTGATCGACTACAAGGGTGGGGCCGCGTTCAAGGACTGTGCGGAACTGCCGCACACCGTGGGGATGGTCACCGACCTGGACGGTCATCTGACCGAGCGAGCGCTGGAGTCGCTCGCCGCCGAGCTGCGGCGGCGTGAGGAGATCCTGCTGCGGGCCGGCGCCAAGGACATCGAGGACTACCACGACCTCCGGGACCAGGCCGAGCGGCGCCCTGTCTCCACCGCCGGTTCGGTTGTTCCTGGTGCCGCCGAACGGCCGCCGGCGGCACACGGCCGCTTCGGCCAGGAGCAGCGGCCGTTGGAGCCGATGCCGAGGCTGGTGCTGGTCATCGACGAGTTCGCGGCGATGGTCGCGGAACTGCCCGACTTCATGACGGGGCTGGTCGACATCGGCCGTAGGGGCCGGTCGCTGGGTGTCCATCTCATCCTGGCGACGCAGCGTCCGGCGGGCGTGGTGACCGCCGACATCCGGGCCAACACCAATCTGCGGATCGCGCTGAGAGTCACCGACGCCGACGAGTCCACCGACGTGCTGGACGCCATCGACGCCGTGAAGATCTCCAAAGCCACGCCGGGCCGTTGTTATGTGAGGTCCGGGGTGTCCTCGCTGCACGCCGTGCAGTCGGCACGGATCGGAGGGCGGCGCCCTGGTGGCAAGACCGGGCCGTCGACGGCCTCCGCGCAGGCGCTGACCTGGAACGACCTGGGCCGTCCGGTGCAGGCCGGGAAGACCGCCCCGGCCGAGGACGAGTCGATGGTCACAGATCTGTCCGTACTGGTCGAGGCGGTACGGGACGCGGCGGTGCGCGCGCGGATCCCGATCCAGCCGTCGCCGTGGCTGGAGCCCTTGCCGGAGCAGCTGGTGCTGTCGCCGCGGACCCCGGCCGGCGGATCGGTGGTGGATCTGCCCCCGATCGAGTTCGGGGTGACCGACCTACCCGAGTCACAGTCGCGCGGCGCGCTCTCGCTGGATCTCGCGGCGAGCGGCCATATCTACATCGCAGGGTCGGCGCGGTCGGGCCGGTCGACGGCGCTGCGGTCGCTGGCGGGCGCGGTGGCCGGGTCGTGCTCGCCCTACGACGTCCATCTGTATGCGATCGACTGCGGGGCCAACGCGCTGCTGCCCCTGGTGGCCCTGCCGCACTGCGGGGCGGTGGTCGGGCGAGACCAGCTCGACCGGGTGGAACGGCTCCTCGCCGCGCTGTCCGCCGAAGTGTCGCGGCGGCAGCAGCTGCTGGCCGGCGCCGGGTTCGCCTCGCTGGCCGAACAGCGGGCCGCGGTCCCGTCGGCGGAGCGGCTGCCCTGGATGGTGCTGCTGCTCGATCGGTGGGAGGGCTTCGTCGGTGCCTTCGAGCACTATGACTACGGTCGCCTCGTCACCGGCGTACTGCAGTTGCTGCGGGAAGGTGCGGCGGTCGGGCTGCGCGGCGTGTTCGCCGGCGACCGGTCCGGGCTGGGCGGGCAGGTCTCGACGGTCTTCGACCGGCGCCTGGTGCTGCGGATGGCAGACCCGGCCGACTATGGCTACGCCGGGTTCAATGAGCGTTCGGTGCCTTCGGAGATGCCGCCGGGCCGGGTGCTGGAGCAGGTCGTGGCCAACGGGCCGCTACGCGAGTCGCAACTGGGACTGCTCGGCGACGATGCTTCGGGCACGGGTCAGATCGCGGCGCTACAGGCGCTGGCCCGGTCGTGCGCGTCACGTTATGGCCGGTTGCCGCGTTCACTGCGACCGCTGCACGTGGACG
This sequence comes from Actinomycetes bacterium, assembly GCA_025964575.1. Classification (GTDB taxonomy): domain Bacteria; phylum Actinomycetota; class Actinomycetes; order Streptosporangiales; family Streptosporangiaceae; genus Actinomadura_E. The sequence goes on along the minus strand of JAOPYO010000293.1, from coordinate 22,594 downwards.
AACTGCCGGTACGGGTGACCTACCGCGAGGCCCTGGCCCTGGATCCCGAGGCGCTGGCTCCCTCCCGGCTGTGGTCGCTGATCGGAGTCGGCGGGGACGCCCTTGGACCGGTGGGCATCGACCTGCTGGCCGACGGCCCGGGGTTCATGGTCGCCGGGCCGCCACGGTCGGGCCGGTCCACGACGCTGCGCACGATGGTCCACTCGCTGCTGGACCCGTCGGTCGGCGGTGGGCTCGTACCGGTCGTACTGATCACGCCGCGCCGCTCGCCGCTGCGGCTGCTGTCCGGGCAGCGCGGGGTGCTGGGAGTGCTGGACGGCTCCGCCGAGGAGGCCGATCTGGACGCGCTGCTGGCAGAGGAGGACCGGTACGTCGTGGTGGTCGACGACGCCGAGCTCCTGAACGAGACCGACCTGGACGACGCCCTGGTCAAAGTGCTGCGCAACGCCCGGGACGGCGAGCACGCGGTCGTCCTGGGCGGGACCACCCAGGATCTTGGGCGAGGCTATCGCGGGTTCCTGTCCGACACCCGGCGTTCCAGGTCCGGGCTGCTGCTGTCGGTGGAGTCAGCGGACGATGGCGAGATCTTCGGGCTCCGCCTGCCCCGCAACGCCTCGATGGGCGGCCCGGTCGGCCGTGGCCTGTTCGTCGCGACCGGCGTGCACACCCAGATCCAGGTCGCGCTGCCGCCGCCCGCAAGTGATTGACCTTTCCCTACCCGCCGCTCCCGATTTATCCGGACTTTCCCGGGTGGGTCTAGGCTCCACCAAATGAAGAAGAGTGTCATCGCGGGGACCGCGGGCCTGCTGCTGTTCACCGCCGCCTGTGGCGGTGGTTCCCCGAACCCCGCATCGGGCCCTTCGACACCGGTGAGCACCGCGAAGGAATCTCCCGCCGCGGCTCCGCACAAGGACAACGGGATCGCCAAGAAGCCGGCCAAGGCGATCCTCACGGCCGCCCGGCGGGCCCTGGCCAAGGCCACCTCGGTGCACCTCAGCGGCGCGAGGATCGAGAAGGGCGACACGGTCCGGATCGACATGCGGATCGCCCGGACCGGGGCCAAGGGCACTGTGACCGGCCCCATCAAGGGCGCCATGGTTCCCGCACAGCTCCTGTTCATAGGGGGTAAGTCCTTCATGCGGGGCAAGAGCCTCTGGAAGGCCTCCGGCGGCACCACGATGGCCAATCTGATCGGCGACCGGTGGGTGCTCATGCCCAAGGGCCAGGGTGGCCCAACCGATCTGGCCAACCTCAAGGCCATGGCCGCCTCGCTCAAGTCCGTCGGCCCGGTCTCCAAAGGCTCGAAGATCACCATCGGTGGGCAGCCCGCCATCGGGGTCAAGACCAAGGACTCCGTGTTCTACGTCGCCATGACCGACACTCCGTACCTTCTGCGGATCTCTCCACTCAAGGGCGACAAGAAGAAGTTCGAGAGCCTCACCGACTACAACGCTCCCCTCACCATCGCCGCCCCGGCCAAGCCACTCGACCTCGCCAAGCTGGGCCATCACTAGCTGCCCTCATAGAGATGACCACGACGTCCATCGATGATGACGGCACTCTGTAGTCGATTGACTACGTTTTGCTGGCACGATCTCCCGCAGCGTGACAGGGTCGTGCCATGGACGAACGAGTGGCACCGCCCCAGAGGCAGAACCGACAGCCGGGCCGACACCGATCACCGCTCCAACAGCCCCGGCTCGACGATGGCGCTTGGACCGACCCCTCGGCCCCTACCTTCGGCCTGGAACTGCACCATGGCCGCCATGGCAGGACCCGCGCTCCCCAGGCACTGAGCGACCAGGAGCCGCGCCCCACGGAGTGACCGGCCGCGAGCCGCAAGCCCGCGACACAGTGGCTCCGGCCGCGCCCGGATCTGATCTTAAGCGCGGCTCGGAAAATTGCACAGGTGTGTGCCAGCCCGTCGCCAAGCGGCATTATCGCTCGCTCATACACCCAGGTCATATAGCGAGGCCCCGGCCGAAAGATCCGACCAGGGCCTCGTCATCGCCCGGCTATCAGGCAGTCGCACGCTCGATGTTCTGCGCCGACTTCTGAATGTCCTGCGACCCTTCTTCGAGGGCCACCGCCATCTTGTCGAACGCGCCCTTGGCTTCCTGCCATGCGCTACGGAAGCGCTCGGCACCCGGGCCCCACCAGATCTCGCTACTGCTCACGGTGCGGCCGTTCAGATCCTTGATGAGCGCGTCCAGATTAGCCGCATGCTTCTTGAACAGCCTGGACAGTTCATCCATCTGCGCGAGTTCGCCGCCACGCTTCCCACCACTCATGATCTCACCCTTTGCTCGCACTGCGTTGTTTGACGGTCATGATCTGAGGTATGGGCTCCAGACTACGACTCGGCGATTACCGATTCCAGAGGAACGTCGCCGATCTGACGCCGATTAGGGCTAATTCGCGGCACCGGTGAATGACCGCATGCGGCCACACATGGAAATGCACATGAGGGGCAACCGATCTCACCGTCTACACACGGTGACGCATCATGCGTACTTACGGTGGGCTTGCCCCATTCCCCTTACCGAGGGTCAGGGCATACCGCTCAGGAGGCGCCCTCCGCGTGACCGGGCTCGCCGACCCACCCGAGCGGACGACGCCAACCCGGTCTGCCCGGGTCTGCCCGGGTCCACTACATGCCTTGCCGACCGGCCTGACCCGCTCGCCCCGGCCTCTCCTCGACGGGGTTGAGCAGGGCCGATGGCCGGGCTGAATCCTGATGGCTCGATCGGGAATGAAAACCGTTCCGATTTCCTTACAAGGGGCATGGCCAGGAACGAAATGCGACCGGTGACCCGGCTCAAGTCCAGCGCAGGGACCGGCTTCACATACGTGACCACGAAGAACCGGCGGAACGACCCCGACCGGCTCACACTCCGCAAGTACGACCCGATCGCCCGCCAGCACGTGCTCTTCCGGGAGGAACGATGAAGAACTCCACCCACCCCACCTACCACCCCATCGTGTTCCGGGACCGGGGCACCGGCGATGCGTTCCTCACCCGGTCCACTGCCACCAGCGTGCGGACGGTCGAGTGGACGGACGGCCGGACCTATCCGGTGATCGACGTGGATGTCTCCTCGGCGAGCCACCCCTTCTACACCGGCCAGCAGCGCGAGCTCGACACCACCGGCCGGGTCGAGAAGTTCCGGAAGCGCTACGCCCGGACCATCTGACGAAAAACCCTGTCCGCGGCGTTCTCGGACGAACGCCACGGACAGGGTCACAGCAAGGTCGACGGCTCAGTCGGACTGGGACTCCAGCGCGGCCACCCGGGTGCGGGCTTCGGCCATCAGGAGATGGTAGGCACCGTCCCAGTCCTGGGCGTCGTCGGGAATGGTGCCGACCACCTGACGCCCCAGCTCGACCGGCCCGCGCCGACCCGCCAGAGCGACCTGACGTACGACCACGGTCGTCACTCCGCCGCCCGACTCGGTGTGCACCTCCCAGTGTTCAGCCGATCCAAGCTCGCGGGAGCGCTGCGGCCGGACCAGGAGATAGATCACCCAGCCGGCCCCACCTACCACTGCCAGCTCGACGACGAAGAGCAGAACGCGCATCAGGGATACCTCACTTCGTGGGGATCGCGATCCCGCCCGAATTGCCCGGCGCATACACCGTGATGCCCTGCGGCAGGGCCTTCAACTCCTCGATCTTGGCGCAGGTCGGGCACTTGGTGTAGCCGTCCTGTCGGGCCTTGTTGGCGGCAGCCTCAGCGCGTGCCTGCGCGACCTTGGCCTGTGCCTCACTGACACTGGCGAAGGCGGCCTGCGCCCGGTCCACGGCCGACTGCACCGAGACCGGCAGCGTCACCCGGGACAGGTTGAAGTGCAGGTTGGAGAGGAACTTCGCGCCGAGTGTCTGGAGCAGATCCTGCTCCAGGCTGGTGTTGATCGCGCCCTGCACCTTGGCGATGTTGCCGTTGTTGTTCTGCACCTGGCCCGCCACCGGCTTCTGCTGCGCGGCGAGCTGAGCGGAGGCGTTCTGGACCAGCGCACAGGACGACACCAGTTCGGCGCAGCGGAAGCTGTTGACCTGGGTGCGCAGGTCGTTGTCGATCACCGGACGGATGATCTGGTCGAGGAAGGCCGACCAGCCGTCGTCACCCTCCCAGGCATACCGGGCCTTGCCGTCCGCCCCGCTGAACTTACGAGTGCCGAACTTGTCGTCGAACTGCTTCAGCGTCTCGTGATCGGTGTTGAGGGAGAAGTAGAGGGTGCCCTCGATCCCCATGTTGACGCCGTCGGACGACGGCACCGTCACCACGTCGACACCGACGCGGTCGCCGCGCTTCTGATCCGAGGTGATGGTGTAGAAGCGTTGCTGGGCCGGATATTTGTGGCTCTTCGAGGCCCAGCCGATCCAGGTCAAGCTCGACCCCGGGTCGATGATCTGCCGGATCCGGTTGTTGTCGAACACCCCGCCGTTGCGGACGACCGCCACCTCGCCACCGGTCGTACGATCAAAACCGCCGAACAGGTTGGGCAGCGTCACCAACGCGACGATCACGACCGCGACGGCGGCGATGATGCCACCCCGACGTCCGGGCACGAACCGGAACCGGCCTCGGGCGGGGGACGAGGACTTGGCGGGCATGGGGGCTCCCTTCAGAGCATGACGAGGGTAGGGGTAGAAGGGCCTTGCAGAGGTGTGACGATCCCGACGATCGGAAGGATCCAGGTCAACACCGCTTTCTTGGGGCGAACCACCAAATAAGGAGGGGCTTACGAAAGTCGCGGGTTCTCGTTGCCTAGACTGCCGTCCAGGTCGAGCCGAGGAGACGTACGTTGCGCAAGATCCTGATCGCCAATCGCGGTGAGATCGCGGTTCGTATCGCCCGCGCCTGCAGAGACGCCGGGCTGACGAGCGTCGCCGTGTACGCCGAGCCCGACCTCGACGCACTGCACGTGCGCGTGGCCGATGAGGCATACGCCCTGGGCGGCCAGACGGCTGCCGAGAGCTACCTCGACATCGACAAGCTACTCAAGATCGCTGCTGACAGCGGAGCCGACGGTGTCCACCCCGGCTATGGCTTCCTGGCCGAGAACGCGTCCTTTGCCGAACGGGTCGAGGCCTCCGGTTTGATCTGGATCGGGCCGCCGCCCGCCGCGATCACCGCGCTGGGCGACAAGGTGCAGGCCCGGCACATCGCGCAGAAGGTCGGCGCCCCGCTGGTGGCCGGCACCGCCGACCCGGTGGAGGGGGCCGACGAGGTCGTCGCGTTCGCACGGGAGAACGGCCTGCCGATCGCGATCAAGGCCGCCTTCGGCGGCGGCGGGCGCGGGCTCAAGGTCGCCCGCACGCTGGAGGAGATCCCCGAGCTGTACGACTCCGCGGTGCGCGAAGCGGTCGGTGCCTTCGGCCGTGGAGAGTGCTTCGTCGAGCGCTACCTCGACAAGCCGCGGCATGTCGAGACCCAGTGCCTGGCCGACAAGTACGGCGCCGTCGCAGTGATTTCCACGCGGGACTGCTCGCTGCAGCGGCGGCACCAGAAACTGGTCGAAGAGGCCCCGGCGCCGTTCCTGTCCGAGGCGCAGCTCGAGCTGCTCTACACCTCCTCCAAGGCCATCCTGCGCGAGGCCGGCTACGTCGGCGCCGGGACCTGCGAGTTCCTGGTCGGCCAGGACGGCACGATCTCCTTCCTGGAGGTCAACACCCGGCTACAGGTCGAGCATCCGGTGACCGAGGAGGTCGCGGGCGTCGACCTGGTCCGCGAGATGTTCCGGATCGCCGAGGGTGAGGCCCTCGGCTACGACGACCCCCAGCTTCGCGGCCACTCCATCGAGTTCCGGATCAACGCCGAGGACGCCGGCCGGGGGTTCCTGCCCGCGCCGGGAACCGTGACCGACTGGCAACCGCCGTCCGGTCCTGGCGTCCGGTTGGACTCCGGCTATGACAAGGGGCAGACCGTCCCCCAGGCGTTCGACTCCCTGGTCGCCAAACTGATCGTCACCGGGGCCACCCGGATGCAGGCCATCGAGCGCTCCCGCCGGGCCCTGGCCGAGTTCCTGATCGAGGGCATGCCGACCGTGGTGCCCTTCCACCGGGCCGTCCTCGACGATCCCGCGTTCATCTCGGACCCGTTCACCGTGCACACCCGGTGGATCGAGACCGAGTTCGACAACCAGATCCCGCCGTACGACGGATACAGCGAACAGGCCGAGCGGGCAGAACGCGAGAAGGTGACCGTCGAGGTCGGCGGCAAACGCATCGAGGTCATACTGCCCGCGGGGCTGGGCGCCTCGACGGCCGGTGGTGGCACGGCCACCAAGGGCACGGCACCCCGTCGTGCCGGGGGTAAGAAGGCTGCCGCGGCGGCGAGTGGCGACTCGCTCGTCAGCCCGATGCAGGGCACCATCGTCAAGATCGTGGCTGCGGACGGCGCGACCGTCGCAGCCGGTGAGACGATCGTGGTCCTCGAGGCCATGAAGATGGAGCAGCCTCTCACCGCGCACAAGGCCGGCACGATCACCGGCCTGTCCGCCGAGGTCGGCCAGACCGTCACCAGCGGCGCGACCATCTGCGAGATCAAGGACTGACCGCAAGACGAGCTGCCCTCCGCGGGCGACCCGGTCCGGCAGGTCGGGGCTCGGCGTCCTAGACTCTCGGCCCGTGCGACCAGATCGATATGTCCCGATCCTCGCGGTTTCCCTTGCCCTGCCGCTGTGGACCGTTCCGGCATCCGCGCAACCCTCACCTCGATCGCCCGGCCGATCAGCGGAGCGGCTCTCGGCGGGAGCGACCAGTCGGCCGCCGGCAGCGCAGGGGGTGCCGAGCCGTGCGGACTTTCTGGCGGCGCAGCTGCGCAAGGACCCGGTCTATGTCACGGACAACGCGCCCGAGCGGCTGCCGCCGGGGACGGCCGCTCGGATCAAGGCCTCCGTCTCCCGGCTCGGCGTTCCGGTGTATCTGGTGGTAGCGCTGATGAATCTGTCCCGCACGGATGCCGATCAGGCCGACACACTCGTGCCACTGCTCCACGACCGGCTCGGCAAGGACGGGATCTACATCGTCGCCGGTCCCGATGGCTTCGGAGCGGCCCAGCAGTACGGCGGATCGCTGCCGGTCGCGCACGCCTGGGACACGACCGACCGGGAGTTGCCCTCCAGGCCGGGCGTGGTGAAGTACATCGACCATTTCGTCGAGCTCCTGAGGTCCGGCCATGCCGAGGACCGCTACCGCAACCCCCAGCGAGCGCCGGAGACGACCGAACGGGCCACACCGGACCCGTACGACGAGAAGGACCGCAAGGAGACCCAAGCCGTCGAACTTGGCTCCGTGCTGAGCGCGCTGCCCCTGCTCGGCCTGCTGATCTTCCGCCGCCTCCGCAAGAGGCCGGCAGCCGCGCGGGCGCGAAAGGGGAACACATGAGCCGCCGGTCCGCAGGCGCCAGAGGGCTGGCCGCTGGGCTGATCGCCTGGCTGGTCCTCGGCTCTCCGGAGATCGCATGGGCGACACCGAGTCCGACCCCCGCAGGCTCGGGGGCGCCACAGTCCGCGACCCCCCACCCGTACGACCGGGTGGACCGGGTCAGAGCCGGGCTGGCCAAGAACCATCTGTTCGTCGATCCGGACCTGGACTTCGCGCTGGACACCGCTCAGCGGGCCCGGATCTCGGCGGCGCTACGGTCAGCGGAGCGGCAGATCGGCGCGCCGGTCTACGTCGTGGTGATCCCCAACGCCGCCGGCGCGGACCCGCATGGCAGGACCGAGTCCTTCCTGTTCGACCTGCACGACCGGATGCGGCAGCGCGGGCTCTATGTACTGGCCGACGAGATGGGCTACGTCGTGGACCTGCCCTTCGAGGTCCACCGGCACATCTCGTCCGTGAGCTTCTTCGACGATGCCGGGAAGCCGGCCGACATCCACAAGCCGTTCGCCGATCTCCCCGACCGGCTGGTCAATACCCTCGACGCCCTCAGAAACGCGCCGTCGGCCGAGCCCACCGAGCCAGGGCGGGACACCTCTCCGCCGTCGGACACAAAGCCGCCCAAGGTCCATTTCTGGTCGAACTTCTTCCTTGGGCTGCTCGTCGCGGGCCCCGTGGCCGCACTCCTGCTGTACTGGATGGGCCGTCTGCTGGAGACCGTCGCCGGACGGTTCCGGCCGCAGTTCCGGACCGGCCCGGTGCCCGACGCCCACCCGGACGCACCCACGCAGCCCACGGCCCGATGGCTCCACAGAACCGCGACCAGAGAACTCGAGCGACTGGGTGCGGCGATCAGTGCGGATCCGTCCGGCGCCGGGCGGGCGTACGCGATGAGCGCCTATGACGCCGGGGCGATTCTGACCGGTGACCTCGACTCCGCCGGGTCCACCGAGGACGACGACGCCGAGCGCATCCTCGATCTGGTGGGCGTGATCGTGCTGGCCCGGCTCGGTCGTGCGGCGCTCGCCCGGGGGACGGACCGCCCGGCTCCACCGTGCTACGTCAACCCCCTACATGGTCCTTCGGACGGCCGGACGAGGGTAAATCTGCCCGAGCCCTACCGCTCGGGCGAGAAGCGCCCACTCTGCCGGAGATGCTGGGGCCGTACGAGCCCAGAGCGCAGGGCGGATCTCCTCACCGTGCCAGGACCGCACGGCCCTCGCGTGTACATCACGGTGCCGGGATTCTGGAGCGAAACCGGTTTCGGCACCTACGATCTGATCCCCCGCCTACTGGAGCATCTCGGTGTCGACGACTAAGCCCTCCCCCGGCGAGCGGATCGCGGCGATGCTGCGCAAGTCGCCGATCTACGTGGACCCGTCCCTCGCCTCGGCCCTCCCTCCGGCGAAACGGGCGACCCTGCTGGCAGCGATCAGGCGGTCCCCGATCCCGGTGTACGTCCTGCTCGTACCGCTGGTGAAGGGCGGCGTCTGGGACGATCCCCAGCAGCTCGCCCGGGTCGTCCACGACCGGCTCGGGAGGGACGGCGCGTACGTCACCCTGGACGAGAAATTCGGCGATGGGCTCAACGCCTACCAGTGGGGCGGCGCCGATGATCCTCAGGGGAGCGTCGGGGGGAACACCTGGTACGCCGCCGCGGCGGTGGGCATGCAGCGGGAGCTGGACGGCAAGCCGATCACAGAACGGCTGATCCGGTGTGTGGAGCTGATCGCCGGCGGCCAGGGCATCGCGGAGTTCCGGAAGGCGGCGGCTCCCAACCACCTGAACTCGCCGTCGCCATCACCGGGGCGCTCCCACCCTGGAAGCGTCGCGCTGCCGCTCGGGGTGGCGGGGGCGGTGGCCGTAGCCGGGGTGGCGGGGTTACTCGGCTGGCGGCACCGCCGGCTGACAGCCGTACGGCGAGCCTCGGCGGGGCTGGTCCCCTCGCCCCGGAGGGTCTTCACCACCGCCCGCCGGGCCAGCGAGGACGAGTTGCGGGCGCAGGCCGCGCGGGAGCTCGTCGATCTCGGCGAGCTGCTCGACACTTCCGAGGTCGACATCACCACCTCCAGCGAGCGGGTGCAGGCGCTGATGACGGCGGCTTTGGACGCCTACCAGGCCGCGGGCAAGGTCCTCGACGCGGCCCGGGGCATTCCCGACCTGGCCGGGGTCCTGGTCCTGGTCGATCAAGGCTTGGATGCGCTCGCGGCCGCCCGATCGGCGACCGACGGACATGCCGAGCCGCGGCCCAGCCCGCTGTGCTTCTTCAATCCGCTGCACGGCAACGCCGTGCCGGGCACCATCAGCTGGCGGCTTATCGGCACCCGCCGGCGGCTCAGGATCGCCGCCTGCCGGGCCTGCACCACGGCGATCAAGGACAAGGAGACACCTGAAACGCTCATGGACGGCGACGTGCCGTATTTCGAGGCCGATCCCGAGAACAGCATCTGGGCCGAGACGGGATATGGCCAGTTCCGCGACGATCTGGTCCAACGGGTGCTTCGTGGCGATTTCCACCACGGTGGGTAACGGAAGGAACCAAACCTCCCGTTGGTTCGTCCCTGTGAGCGAAGGGGGCAGACTTAATCCATGAGCTCCGAGTTGACCACCATGCGTGGCGTACGGACCGTACGCCGCCTCGCTCTACCCGCCGTCTTGGCGATCATTGCCGTGATGCTGTTCGGCTTCATGGCGCCGGCCCAGGCCGACAACGTCTCCGAGATCGCCAACGGGCTGCGCAACAACAAGCTCTACGTCTCGACGGACGTTCCGAACGCCCTGCCGGCGTCGGATCAGGCCGCGGTCCGCGCCGCGCTGAACAACGCCAAGGACGTCGACATCAGGGTCGTCGTGACCAAGAGCACCGCCCAGGGCGTCACCCAGCCGCAGCTTCTGCAGATGCTCAAGGCCGTGCAGAGCCGGGTCGGCAAGGGGGACATCTACCTCGCCGTCACCGCCGACGACAAGATGACGGGCCTTGCCAAGAAGGACGTGCTGTCCAGTAAGGAACTCAACCAGCTCATCGCCCAGGCGAGCGGCAGCGACATCAAGTCCAGGTTGATCGCGTTCGCCGACCTGGCCGACAAGAAGGCCAAGGACAAGGCATCCTCAAGCGCGACCACCGGATTCGTGGTCCTCGGCCTCCTGGTGCTCGTCGTGGCGGGTGGCCTGGGCTTCTTCTTCGTCGCGCGCAAGAAGAAGCTCGAGCGTGCGGCCCGGCAGATGGCGGAGCTGAAGGCGAGCGTCGAGGAGGACGTGACCCGGCTGGGCGAGGACATCAGTGGCCTGGACCTGGCCATCACCGACCCCAAACTGCCGGCCGAGGCACGGGACGACTACACCCGGGCGCTCGACTCGTACGACGCGGCGAAGACCGCGGTCGAGCGGGCTCAGCGGCCCGATGACATGACCCTGGTCACCAAGGCGCTGGAGGAGGGCCGCTATTCCATGATGGCGGTTCGTGCCCGGCTGGCCGGCCAGCCTGTCCCCGAGCGCCGCGCACCCTGCTTCTTCAACCCGCAGCACGGCCCGTCGGTCCAGGATGTCAGCTGGGCGCCGATGGGCGGCATGCCACGCTCGGTGCCGGCCTGTGCGGATGACGCCGCCCGCATCATGCGCGGCGAGAATCCCGACACCCGGCTGGTCAATGTCGACGGCCAGCGCAGGCCGTACTGGGACGCCGGCCCCGCGTACGCCCCCTATGCGGGCGGGTACTACTCGAGCTACGGCGGTGGGGACATGCTCAGCGGGCTCCTCATCGGCACCGCGATCGGCTCGATGTTCGGCGGCGGCTGGGGCGGAGGCGGTTTCGGCGGCGGCTGGGGCGGCAACGATTCCGGTGGCGGGAACAACTTCGGTGGTGACTCCGGTGACGCAGGCGGCGGCTGGGACTTCGGCGGCGGCGACTTCGGCGGCGGCGGGGACTTCGGCGGCGGCGGCGACTTCTAGGGGGACCCTCGGCCGGGTCCTCGACCGGACTCCGCCGTGACCCGGCTGGCAGGCGACCCGGGGCCGTGGCGGCACGTCCGTTACGCACTCGGGTTCCGGCTGCCGGCCGACAATCATGATTGGGTCTGGCACGATCTGACCGACGCGGGGTGGCGTGGCCGCATTCTGGCCCGCCACCTCGCTGTGATGACGCCCGTCTGCGTGGTGCTGGCGCTATTGCCCGGCGAGTGGTGGATACGTTTCCTCGTCGTCGTGCTGGCCCTAGGGGCCAGCACCTTCGTGGTGGCGATCAGCGCGGGAGATCTGCGGGCGTCCCGGCTGCACCAGCACGGTATGCCTGACGACTTCGCCAGAAGGAGCCACCCGGACGAGTAGACCGGACGTCGGCTCAGGCTGGGGCGTGCCCTCTTAGTAGGCGGATTCGCGCATGAGGCGGCGTGCGGCCTCGGTGAGGCTGCCGGACAGCGAGGGGTAGACCGAGAAGGTATGCGCCAGCTGGTCCACCGTGAGGTGCTGCTGCACCGCGATCGACAGCCCGAGAATGAGCTCGCTGGCCCGCGGTGCCACGATCACTCCACCCAGGATGATCCCGGTGGAGGGACGGCAGAACAGCTTGACGAAGCCGTCCTCGAAGCCCTGCATCTTGGCACGCGGGTTGGTGGACAGGGGAAGCATGACGGTGCGGGCGTCGACCTCGCAGGTGTCGATCATCTGCTGCGACACCCCGACGGTGGCGACCTCAGGGTCGGTGAAGATGTTCGCGGCCACCCAGCCCAGTTTGAGCGGCTGGACCGCCTCGCCCAGCGCGTGCCACATGGCGATCCTGCCCTGCATGGCGGCCACCGAGGCCAGCATGAGGACACCGGTGCAGTCTCCGGCGGCGTAGATGTGCGAGGCCGAGGTGCGGGACACCTTGTCGACCTCCACGAAGCCTCCCCGGCTGAGCCGTACGCCCGCCGCTTCCAGTCCGATCCCCCGGGTGTTGGGCACCATGCCGACCGTCATCAGGCAGTGCGAGCCCTCGACCTTGCGGCCGTCCTCCAGAGTCACGATGACGCCGTCCCCGGAACGCTCCACAGCACCCGCGCGCGAACGGGACATGACGTTCATGCCCCTGCGCCGGAAGACCTCTTCGAGCACCGCTGCGGCATCGGCGTCCTCGTTGGGCAGCACCCGGTCCCGCGAAGAGACCAAGGTCACCTTCGAGCCGAGCGCCTGGTATGCGGCGGCCAGCTCGGCTCCGGTGACTCCAGAGCCGACCACGATGAGTTCCTCGGGCAGCACCGGGAGGTCCCACAGCTGCCGCCAGCTGAGGATCCGCTCGCCGTCCGGCTCCGCGCCCGGCAGCACCCGGGGCGTGGCACCGGTCGCGATCAGCACGATGTCGGTGGGGAACCGCTCTCCGCTGACCTCGACGGTGTGCGGGTCGGCCAATCGGGCGTCACCGCGTACGATCCGTACGTCCTCGTAGCCCAGCCGTTCGGCGACGTCGAAGGACTGCGCCCGGGCCAGGTCACGTACTCGCTTGTTGACCACGGCCATGTCTGCCTGGAGACCCCCGACCTCACCGTCCGGCCCGCCCGAGAAGCGCAGACCCAGCCCGGTCGACTCGGACATGACGGCCATCCGGGTCGAGGTGGCGATGAGCGTCTTGGAGGGCACGCAGTCGGTGAGCACGCAGGCACCACCCGGCCCGTCCCGCTCCACCACGGTCACCTCGGCGCCGAGCTGCGCAGCGACGAGGGCGGCCTCGTAGCCGCCTGGGCCTCCTCCGATGATCACGATCCTGGTCACATATCCATTGTTTCTTACGCTCGGGGGTGGTTGGGGCGTAGCCACGGGGGTGCAAGAGCGTGGTCGAGGCGTAGCCACGCGGGCGAAAGAGTGTGGTTGGGGCGTAGTTAGGGGGTGAAAGAGGTGGTCGGGGCGTAGTCACTTGGATGAAACGGGGTGGTCGAGCGCCGTCCCGTGGGTCGGACGCCGTACTCTTGCGAATCGTGGCCTTGTACGCGGCATACGACTCCAACATGGACCCCGAGCAGATGGCTCAGCGGGCCCCGCATTCACCCCTGCACGGAACCGGCTGGTTGCAGGGCTGGCGACTCACCTTCGGTGGCCAGGACGTCGGCTGGGACGGCGCCCTGGCGACCGTGGTCGAGGACGCCGACGAGCACGTCTTCGTGGCGATCTACGACGTGCCGGACTGGGACGAGCACGAGCTGGATCTGTGGCGCGGCAACGAGCTGGTCCTGCACCACAAGATCCGGGTCCGGGTCGAGACCCTGGACGGCGACGCCCTGTGTTGGCTGTACGTCCTGGACGACTACGAGGGCGGGCTGCCATCGGCACGCTATATGGGCATCCTGGCCGACGCGGCTGAGAAGGCCGGCGCCCCGGACGACTACGTGAAGGGTCTACGGACGCGCCCCTGTACGAGTTTGGGTGAATAGCCCCCTAACGTAGGTACGTGAGCAAAGAGGCTTCTGATCTGGCCCGGGCCGCCGCCGACGAGCTGCGGTCGCGTACCTTCGATTCCTTCGACGTCGCCCTGGTCATGGGCTCCGGCTGGGTGCCGGCCGCCGATGCCCTCGGCGAGCCTGCGGTAGAGCTGCCCGTCACCGAGCTGCCGGGCTTCGCGCCACCGGCCGTCGAGGGACACTCGGGCACGATCCGCGCGGTGGACGTCGGCGGCAAGCGGGCCCTGGTGTTCCTCGGCCGTACGCATCTGTACGAGGGCCACGGCGTGGAGCCGGTGGTGCACGGGATCCGTACGGCGCTGGCCGCCGGGGTCAGCACGGTGGTTCTCACGAACGCCGCCGGCGGGCTGCGGCCGGAGACGCAGCGGGTCGGCGATCCGGTGCTGATCAGTGACCATCTCAATCTGACCGGGGCCAACCCGCTGACCGGCGCCACGTTCCTCGATCTGTCCGAGGTCTACTCGAAGCGGCTGCGGGCCCTCGCCCGCGAAGCCGACCCGTCGCTCGCCGAGGGCGTGTACGCGGCGTTCCGAGGGCCGACGTACGAGACTCCCGCCGAGATCCGCATGCTGCGGACCATGGGCGCCGATGTGGTCGGCATGTCAACCGTGCTGGAGGCCATCGCGGCACGTCAGGGGCTGGTGGGGGCCGGCCGTGAGGGCGAGGCGCGGGGCGGGGCCGAGGTGCTCGGCATCTCCCTGGTCACCAACGTCGCCGCCGGCCTCTCCGACCAGCACCTCGACCATGAGGAAGTGCTCGCCGCCGGCAAGGCCGCCGCCGCCCGCATGGGCAAGCTCCTCGCCACGGTCGTCACCAAGCTTTGAACCACGCCCTCATCAGCGTGGATCGTTCGGTCGTCGATCCCGGAAGTCAGAGGTAACAGCGACAGATGGGCACGTATCGCGAGCGGGCGATGGAGTGGCTGGCGCAGGACCCGGACCCGGTCACCCGCGCTGAACTGCAGGTGCTTCTCGACGCCACCGAAGGCGAAGCCGCACTGGCCGACCGGTTCGGCGCCAAGCTCGAGTTCGGCACGGCGGGGCTCCGCGGCGAACTGGGCGCCGGCCCCAACCGGATGAACCGGGTCACCGTCATGCGCGCCGCCGCCGGCCTCGCCGCCCGCCTCGCGGAAGGACGGCCCTCTCCCTCGGTGGTGATCGGATATGACGCGCGGCACGGGTCGGAGCAGTTCGCCCTGGACACCGCCGCCGTCATGACCGGGGCGGGGCTGAAGGCCTGGCTGATGCCGCGTACGTTGCCGACTCCGGTGCTGGCCTTCGCCGTACGGTACCTGGGCGCGGACGCGGGGGTCATGGTGACGGCCAGCCACAACCCTCCGCGTGACAACGGCTACAAGGTCTACTGGGGCGACGGCGCACAGATCGTGCCACCGCTGGACGCGGAGATCTCCGAAGCCATCGATGCCGTGGGCCGAGTTGATGAACTCCCGCTGGGCGAAGGCTGGACCGTGCTCGATGAGGAGATCGTCGAGGCCTACCTGGGGGCACTCACCCGGCTGCCCGTGGGCGCCGAGCGGGACGTCCGGATCGCGCACACAGCCCTGCACGGGGTCGGCACCACGACACTGACCGCCGCGTTCGCACGGGCGGGGTTCCCCGCTCCCCTGCTGGTGGAGGAGCAGTTCCGGCCCGATCCGGACTTCCCGACCGTGGCCTTCCCCAACCCCGAAGAACCTGGGGCGATGGACCTGGTGCTCCGCCTGGCGGAGCAAGGACGGGCGGATCTGGCGATCGCCAACGATCCTGACGCCGACCGCTGCGCCGTGGCCGTTCCCCTGACCGCCCATGAGGCGGGAGGCCGGAAATGGCGCATGCTCACCGGGGACGAGGTCGGCGGACTGCTGGCCGAACACGTCCTGCGGCACACCAGCGGAGCGGACCGGCTCGTGGTGACCACCATCGTCTCGTCGTCGCTGCTGGGACGGATCGCCTCCGCGCACGGGGTTCGTTTCGCCGAGTCGCTCACCGGCTTCAAGTGGATCGTCAAGGCGGCGCAGCCGGGCGACCGGTTCGTCTTCGGCTACGAGGAGGCCCTGGGCTACTGCGTGGGCGGTGATGACGGGCCGGTCGTCCTCGACAAGGACGGCATCGGCGCGGCCCTCGCGGTGGCGGGGCTGGCGGCCGAGGCCAAACGCGAGGGCCGTACGCTCCTCGATCTGCTCGATGACCAGGCCCTCCGGTACGGCGTGCACGCGACCAGCCAGCTCTCGTTCCGGGTGGACGACCCGGCCCTGATCACCGACGCCATGGCCCGGCTGCGCAAGGCCCCGCCATCGGAGCTGGCCGGCCGCCCGGTCACCGCGCTCGACGACCTGACCGCAGGCGTGGACGGACTGCCGCCGACCGACGGTCTGCGCCTCCGCCTGGACCCCGCGCCAGGAGGCTCGGACGAGCCGGGCAGCAGCGCCCGGGTGGTCGTACGCCCGTCCGGCACCGAACCGAAGCTCAAGTGCTACCTCGAGATCGTCGCCCCGGTCGACGCATCCGGTGACGCGGTCGCCACGGCCCGGGCTCAGACCGCCGCCGAGCTCACCGCCCTCCGCACTGCCCTCTCAGCCCTGTTCGCTTTTTCGTGATCAATCGGCGAACAGGGCCGTGATGGTCAGAACTGCAACCCTGCCGGGCGGAGGCCCTGTGAATAGGCCGCAGGTCAGCGGGGCGAGCTCTCGGTCCCAGGATCAGGACGGCGGTCAGTGGAGGATCGCGACCAGGACGGCTCCGGCCAGCAGGAGGGCCGGAACGGCCAGGGCCGCGACGGCCGGTGGCCACCAGACCACCCGCCCGGCCGGCGCCTCCGCCGAGTCCGTGTCGGCCTGGTTCGGCCCGGCTCCTTCCACTGCTGCCGTGCGGGCGTCGCGACCCGCGCCGCGGCTGTGGGCCTCGGCCAGTTCGGTGAGCTGTTCAACGGCGAAGTCGGCGGGGGTGCGGTTCTTGACGTACTGCGCGAGCTCGTCATCGGGGCTGCGCTTGGCCCGCTGTTCGGCCTTGACCCGGGCGCGCGGCGAGGTCTGCAGCACCCACGAACGCGCCTCACGCTGTTCGCCGTCCGGGCCGGTGTAGATGATCCGGATGGAGTCCGAAGCCGTGATCTTCTGTACGGCCTGCCATGGGACGACGACGTCCCGCAGGGGGTTGTGCAGCCGCACGCCGTTCTCGTCCGCGACGATGCGTGGACGCAGTCCGATGACGTACGCGATACCGCAGCCCAGCAGCAGGACCGCCGCGGCGATCACCGAGGCGAGGTCGCGGCCGCGCACGGCGATGTCGGCCAGATTGGCCGCGGCGAACGCCATCCACAGCCAGCCGCCGACCCTGGCGGCCGTCGACCGGAAGATCCGTTTCTCCGTCATACCAGGGGGCGCCCAGAACGCCATTTGAGCTGCTCGAACCCCGGCTTGATCACGCCGTTGATGAATTCCAGTCTTTCATCGAAGCCGATGAAAGCCGACTTCATCGCATTTACGGTGAACCAGCGCAGATCGTCCCAGTCATAGTCGAACGCCTCGACCAGCTTGGCGAACTCCTCCGACAGAGTGGTCCTGCTCATGAGCCGGTTGTCGGTGTTGACGGTGACCCTGAAGTTGAGGCGGCGCAGCAGGCCGATCGGGTGTTCGGCGATCGACTTGGCCGCGCCGGTCTGGATATTGGAGCTGGGGCACATCTCGAGGGGGATCCGCTTGTCGCGGACGTAGTCGGCCAGCCGTCCGAGCTGCGGGTGGTCGGTCTGCCCTTCGGTGATGTCGTCGATGATGCGGACGCCGTGGCCGAGCCGGTCGGCACCACACCACTGGATGGCCTGCCAGATCGACGGCAGCCCGAACGCCTCACCGGCATGGATGGTGAAGTGGGAGTTCTCACGCTGCAGGTATTCGAAGGCGTCCAGATGCCGGGTGGGCGGGTAGCCGGCTTCGGCACCCGCGATGTCGAAGCCCACCACACCGAAGTCGCGGTAGTTCACGGACAGCTGGGCGATCTCCATGCTGCGGGCCTGGTGGCGCATGGCGGTGACCAGGGTGCCGATCCGGATGCCGAACTCGTCGCCGCCCCGGCGGAAACCTTGGAGGACGGCCTCGACGACCTGCTCCAGGCTCAGCCCTGTGCTGGTGTGCAGTTCGGGGGCGTAGCGCACCTCTGCGTAGACGATGCCGTCCTTGGCGAGATCCTCGGCGCACTCGTACGCGACCCGCTCGAGGGCCTCGACACTCTGCATGACGCCGACCGTGTGGTCGAAGGTCTCCAGGTAACGCTCGAGCGACCCGGAGTCCGACGCCTCGGCGAACCAGGTGCGCAAGGTGCCCGGGTCGGTGGAGGGCAGTCCGCCATAGCCGCCGTCACGGGCGAGATCAATGATGGTCTCGGGCCGCACTCCCCCGTCCAGGTGGTCGTGCAACAACACCTTCGGGGCCCGGCGGATGTCCTCGAGGGTCGGCTTCATCGTCATCTCCTCAACGTTACCGCCCGCCCCTATCCCATCAGCCGTGATCTTGCAGTTGGTGCCGCCACGCGGAGCGTGCCGGTGTACCTCCGGCACAGCGCAAAGATCACTGCGGGGGCGGGGTCATACGATGCGGTCGATGATCAGGGGGAACAGATCGGGGGTTTCGGCATCGGACTGGTGGTCAGGGGCGGGGGAAGCGATCTCGACGGCGCCGTCGAGGGACTGCAGGGCCCGGTCGAAACGGGCGGCGTCGTCGGCGTACAGGGTGAGCAGCGGCTCCCCGGCGGTCACCTTGTCGCCCGGCTTGGCGTGGCAGACGACCCCGGCGCCGAATGACACCGGGTCCTCCTTGCGGGCACGGCCTGCGCCGAGCCGCCAGGCCGCCACTCCGACGCCCAGAGCGTCGAGCCTGGTCAGGACCCCGGTCGCCGGCGCCTTGACCTCGTACGACTCGTTGGCGACCGGCAGGGGGGCATCCGGGTCTCCGCCCTGGGCGGAAATCATGCGACGCCAGACGTCCATGGCGGAGCCGTCTCTCAACGCATCGGCCGGATCCTTGGCGGCGGACAGGCCGGCGGCGGCCAGCATCTCGCGGGCCAGGGTGACCGTGAGTTCAACGATGTCCGACGGACCGCCGCCGGCGAGAACCTCGACCGATTCGGTGACCTCGATGGCGTTGCCGACGGCCCGGCCGAGCGGACGGTCCATGGCGGTGAGCAGCGCGATCGTCTTCAGCCCGTGGTCGGTGCCGAGGGCGACCATGGTCTCGGCCAGCTCGCGGGCGTCCGTAAGCGTCTTCATGAAGGCTCCCGAGCCGACCTTCACGTCGAGAACCAGTGCTCCGGTGCCCTCGGCGATCTTCTTCGACATGATCGAGCTGGCGATCAGGGGGATCGATTCGACGGTGCCGGTGACGTCGCGCAGCGCGTACAGCTTGCGGTCGGCGGGGGCCAGCCCGGCGCCGGCCGCGCAGATCACGGCGCCGGTGCTCCGCAGCACGTCCACCATCTCCTGGGTGGACAGCGAGGCCCGCCAGCCGGGGATCGACTCGAGCTTGTCGAGCGTGCCGCCGGTGTGGCCGAGCCCGCGCCCGGACAGCTGCGGCACCGCGGCCCCGCAGGCCGCCACGACCGGTGCGAGCGGCAGCGTGATCTTGTCGCCGACACCGCCGGTCGAATGTTTGTCGGCGGTCGGCCGGTCCAGGACGGACCAGTCCATCCGCTCGCCTGAGCGGATCATCGCGGCCGTCCAGGTGGCGATCTCATCCCGGGTCATGCCGTTGAGCAGGATCGCCATGGCCAGCGCGGACATCTGTTCGTCGGCCACGATTCCCCGGGTGTAGGCGTCCACCACCCAGTCGATCTGCTCGCCGGACAACTGCCCGCCGTCCCGCTTGGTCAGGATGACGTCGATGGCATCCATCAAGCTCCCCACTTCTTCTTTCGGCCGAGGTCGTCAGGGCCGAAGGCATCGGGGAGGACCTCGCTCATCGGGCGGATGCCCGTCGAGGTCTCCAGCAGCAACGCGGGGCCGCCGTGTTCCCACAGCAGCTGACGGCAGCGCCCGCACGGCATCAACGGATCACCATTGCCGTCCACCACCGACAGCGCCACCAGCATGGGCCTGGGCGGTGCAGCCAGGATGTCGGGCCTGGTCGAGTCCGCCGGATCCTGCGCCGGGCGGCCGCTGTAGAGCGCGGAGACCAGGCTGCACTCGGCGCAGAGACCCAGGCCGTACGACGCGTTCTCGACGTTACAGCCGCTGATCACCCGGCCGTCGTCGACCAGTGCGGCTGCCCCCACCGGAAAGTGGGAGTACGGCACGTATGCCCGCCCCATGGCCGCCACGGCCGCGGAACGCAAGCCTGCCCAGTCGATCTCGTTCATTAACTCCCCTAACCCCTTCCCGTGATCATGCGATGGTCTCGAAACCATCGCACGATCACGGGAAGGGGTGCGATCAGCGGGCTTCGCCCTTGCGGTAGATGAGGCCGTCGGCGGCGGGCATGCGCAGGCGCTGGCTGGCCAGCGCCAGCACCAGCAGGGTCGTCAGGTGCGGGGTGAAGGACACCAGCTCACCGGGCACCACGTTGGTCAGCGAGAACCAGATCAGCAACAGAGCACTTGCCACCACTGCGATCACCGCGGCGATATAGCGGTTGCGGATGGCTCTGCGTCCCAGGTCCGACGCCGCGCTGACCTCCCCGGCCAGCGTCCGGGCCTGGACGACCTGCCAGACGGCGATGCCGATGAGGATGACGGCGACGAACAGCAGCAGGGCGTGGACCGAGTCGCCGCCACCCCGCAGGTTCATCGCATCGGTGTAGCCGAACAGCAGCGAACCGGCCGCAAGCCCGCCGGGCCGCCAGTTACCGAAGATCATCGCTGCCAGGCCGATGTAGCCCCGGCCCCCGGTCTGACCGTCCTGGTAGAGCGGCGAGGAGACGGTCACCAGGAAGGCCCCTGCCAGTCCCGCGCACGCGCCCGAGATGAGCACCGCTGCGTACTTCATGCGGTAGACCTTCACGCCCAGTGATTCGGCGGCGTACGGGTCCTCGCCACACGAACGCACCCGCAGGCCGAACGGTGTTCGCCAGAGCACGAACAGGGTCAGCGGGATGAGCAGGATGGCCACGATCGTGAGCAGCGAGAGGTCGGTGGTCAGCCCGCGCAGGATGCCGGACAGGTCGGAGACGAGCAGCCAGTGCCTCTTCTCCAGCCAGCCCAGCGCGTCCGGGCTCTGCCAGCCGAAGATCTTCCCACCGGAGAGCACCGGCACGGTGATCGTGCTGATCGATTCCACCGGCGGTGATTGACGGGCGCCTCCGCCCAGTGCCTTCGCCGCACCGGTGTTGAAGAGCAGACCGGACAGGAACTGGGTCAGCCCGATCCCGAGGATGTTGATCGCCACACCGGACACGATGTGGTCGACACCGAAGGTGACGGTGGCGATGGCGTGCAGCAGCCCGCCGAGGGCTCCGCCGAGGATCCCCACGGCCACCCCGGCCCAGGGGCCCCACTGATAGCCGGCCCAGGCACCGGTCCAGGTGCCCAGGATCATCATGCCCTCGAGGCCGATGTTGACCACACCCGCCCGCTCAGCCCAGAGCCCGCCCAGCCCGGCCAGGCCGATCGGCACGGCGAGCCGCAGCGTGGCGGAGATGGTGCCGCTGGAGGTGATGTCGTTGGCGCCGGTCAGTGCCCGGATGATCGACAGCAGCACCAGCAGCCCGGCCACCAGCAGCAGCGCCCGCGGCAGCCGGGATTCTCCGGCGGACGGGACGGAGGCCTTCCTCAGCAAGGTCTCGGTCATGCCGGCTCCTCGGTGAGGACGTGTCCGGCTGCCAGCTCGGCGGCGACGGCCCGTTGCTGCAACTGGATCTCGAACCGGCGGACCAGCTCATAGACGATGACGACGGTCAACACGACGATGCCCTGCATGACCTGAACGATCTCCTGAGGGATCTGGGCCAGCTGGAGCACGTCCGACGACTGGTCGAGGAACGCGAACAGCAGCGCGGCGAGCGCGACGCCGAACGGATGGTTACGGCCGAGCAGCGCGATGGTGATGCCGGTGAACCCGAGCGTCGCGGGGACGTTCAGCGAGTACTGATAGGAGGAGCCCAGCAGTTCCGGCATGCCCGCCAGCCCGGCGACCGCTCCGGACAGCAGCATGGTGATCACGACCATCCGCTTGCTGTCCACGCCGCTGGCCTGCGCCGCGGTCGAGGACATCCCGGAGATCCGAAGGTCGAAGCCGAACCGGGTCCGGTTGAGCACCACGTAGAAGATGACCCCGACGGCCACCGCCAGCAGGAGCAGCGCGTTCAGATCTCCCGGCAGGTCGATGCCGATCGAGGACAGCACGCTGTTGAGCGAACCCACCTGGCCCGACTTCGGGATGGCCGGGGTCGCGATGTTGTTGCTGCCCGGCCGGACCTCGGCGAGCCTCTTGTCGTTGAGCAGATAGGCGATGATCCCCGTGGCGATCGCATTGAGCATGATCGTCGAGATGACCTCGCTGACACCTCTTGTGACCTTGAGCAGCCCGGCGATCGAGGCCCACAACCCGCCGACCAGCATGGCGCAGACGATCACGAGGATCTGACCGAGCGGCGCGGGCAGGGTCAGCGCGCCACCGAGCGCGGCCGCCAGAAAGGCCGCCATGCGGTACTGCCCGTCCACGCCGATGTTGAACAGCGCCATCCGGAAGCCGATCGCCACCGCGATCGCCGACAGGTAGTAGACCGTCGCGGCGTTGATGATGTTGATGTAGCCGCGGTTGTTGGGCAGGCTCAGGATCTGGCTCCACACGCCGCCCACGTC
>JAOPYO010000273.1 GCA_025964575.1 Actinomycetes bacterium | reverse complement strand
AGGCCGAACCGGGTGGCGAGCACCCGGTCGAAGGCGGTCGGCGTGCCGCCCCGCTGAACGTGGCCCAGGACCGTCGTGCGCGCCTCCTTGCCGGTGCGCTTCTCGATCTCCCTGGCCAGCCACTCACCGATGCCGCCCAGCTTGACGTGGCCGAACGCGTCGAGCTGGCCGTCCTGCGTCTCCATCTGGCCGTCGAGAGGATGGGCGCCCTCCGCCACCACGATGATCGGGGAATAGCGGGTTTTGAAGCGGCTCTCGACGTATTCGCAGACCTTCTCGATGTCGAAGGGCTGCTCTGGGATCAGCACGACATTGGCGCCGCCGGCCATTCCGGCGTGCAGCGCGATCCAGCCCGCGTGCCGGCCCATGACCTCGCAGATGAGCGCGCGGTGGTGGCTCTCGGCCGTGGTGTGCAGCCGGTCGATGGCCTCCATGGCGATCCCGACGGCGGTGTCGAACCCGAAGGTGTAGTCGGTGGCGTTGAGATCGTTGTCGATCGTCTTGGGCACACCGACGACCTTGACCCCCTGATCGTGGAGCTGACGCGCCACTCCCAGGGTGTCCTCACCGCCGATGGCGATGAGCGCGTCGACCCCCAGCCCCGCCAGGTTGTCCTTGATCCGTTCGATCCCGCCCTCGACCTTGATCGGGTTCGTCCGGGACGATCCGAGGATCGTGCCGCCGCGCGGCAGAATCCCTCGTACGGCCTGGATGTCGAGCGCGATGGTGTCGCCCTCGAGCGGGCCGCGCCAGCCGTCACGGAACCCGACGAACTCGTATCCGTAGACCTGGACGCCCTTACGCACCACAGCGCGGATGACGGCGTTCAGGCCGGGGCAGTCACCGCCCCCGGTCAACACTCCGACGCGCATATATTCCTCCCCTGAACTCACCCGGCCAGACTAGTGGCGCGAGTACGATCACACTGGGCATTGCGCCAATGCCCTGGCGCGCCGCCATTGCTTATTGGTCTAGACCATAGACCTTCAACGGGTCCGGCGGGCGAACGTGTGGTGACTTGAGAGAACTCGGATTCGACCCAGGACGTTCACCGTCAGGCCACCGGTAAAGCGTCGCAGCCGGATCCCCCGCCGTCGGCGGGGCTCCCCCTCGTCCTGGTGCGCCCAGCCGACCTCGCAGACGGCCAACTCGACGACGGCGTCCGGCGTCAGTGACTCGCGGTGGGCTCGGGCGAAGTCCCAGCCGTCCAGCCAGGAGCCCCGGGTCGGCCGCTCCGCCGCCCAATCGGTGAAGACCATGGGCCACGCCGGGCCGTACGACGGTTCCAGGCTCGGCCAAGCTCGCGCGACCTCTCCGGCCCGCTTGCGCAGGAGCGCCCGCGCCGCCGCTCCGACCCGTACGGTGTCGAAACCCGCGGGCAGCGGCGCGCCCGCGACCAGCGCGGCCACCAGCGCCTCCTGGGCGTGGCGCAGTTCGTCCTGGGAGTTCATGTCACCGGGGACAATCCGGCGGCGCTCGCGATGGCGTCAAGCTCGGATCGCAGCTCAGCGGCGGGCGGGTAGGAGCCGTCGCGTTCCAGCAGGAATCCTGGGGGCGAGCGCCGGGCGCACAGTTCCGTCACCAGGCTCAGCACTTCGGCGCGGATCGGGTCGGTGTGGGTGTCGTGGTAGAGCCCGTCGTGCTCGGCTCCCCCGGCCACGTGCACATAGGCGACCCGTTCCAGCGGGAGCCCATCGAGGAGTGCCAGCGGGTCCTCGCCGCGGTTGCGGGCGTTGGCGTACACATTGGCCACGTCCAGCAGCAACAGCGCGTCCGTACGATCCAACAGTTCGGTAAGGAAGGCCGCCTCGTCGTATTCGGCGTCCGGCCAGTCGAACAGCGCGGCGATCGGCTCGACCGCCAGTGGCACCGGCAGCTCCGCGCAGGTGCGGCGAATGTTCCCGGTCAGCGCGTCGAGCGCGGCCCGGGTGCGCGGCACCGGCAGCAGATGGCCCGCCTCCATCCCCCCGGCCCGGACGAAGGCGATGTGCTCGCTGACCAGGGGGGCGTCGAGCAACTCGGCGCATTTCGCCAGATGCGCGACCCGACGCGGATCGACCGGGTCGGCGCCTCCCAGTGACAGCTTCACCCCATGCGGCACGACGGTCACGCCGCGGTCCCGCAGTGCGAGCAGTTCCTCATCCGGATGATGCAGGGATTCAGCGATCACCTCGGTGAAACGCAGCCCCGGCAGATCGGCGACGAATCCCGCGATCTCCGGCCGCCAGCCGATGCCGACTCCCAGTCCAGGCTGGTTCATCCTCCGCACCCGCCACCGCCGCCGCAGGACGAGCCGCAGCTGGAGCCGGAACTGCACGAACTGGAGGAGCCGCATGAGCTCGAACTGGAGCTGCTCCACGACGACCCCGACCCGGAGGACAGGCCGAGACCTCGCTGCATCTCGGATGCCTGGGCGAACGCCGGATCGAGGCTGTAGAGCGCCGCACCGCCGAACAACGCGACGCCGAGCGCGGCTCCGGTGGGCCCGTACGTCGCCCACGACGGCGACATGGAGGGGCTGAGGACGCGGTTGCGGATCCGGGCCGCCCTCAGGGCCTTCTGACCCGAACCGGTGAGCTGCGGTGTCGTGATGACCAGTCCCAGCCAGACCAGCCCCACCATGATCATGGCGAAGACGATGAGGGTGACCGGCTTGCCGTTCTGGACGCCCGCCCAGACCCGGGCGGCGCCGACGGCGAACAGGAGAGCGAGCGGCAGGGCGGCGAATCGGGCCCGCGCGCGCTCTCCCGGGCCGGTCGCGAGCCCGGCCTGGACCAGCCCGTCCTCCAGGTCGTCCAGCGCCTGCCGCACACCCGGGTGCAGCGGCAGCGTGCGGACGTTGGTGTTCATGCCCTGGCCGATCGCGCGCACGATCGCGTCGTCGAGTGGGGACAGGGTCATCCGCGGCTCGGCGATGATCTGTAGCCGCCCCCCGCCGACCGCGTTGATCACCTTGGCCGAGAACAGGGCGGCGAGGGCGGCGGCGATCACTCGCGCGCGCCCGCCGACGAGGTAGGCGGCCTCGTACGGATGGAGTTCCCGTTGGGCGGGCCGTCCCCGGACGGCCGCGCGACGGAACACCAGCGACAGCACGAGTGCCGCCACGAGGGCGAGGACGAAGATGCCCAAGAAGGACGGTCCCGAGATTCCCCAGGTGTCGCCCGCAGCGGCCAAGTCCATCATTGACTCCATCCGAACCGTCACGTGAGCCGAGTTCGACCCTTCACCTTTGATGCGGGCGAGACCGAAACGGTTCTCAGGTGTCCGCGACTTCGCCCAAGCTCACCGCCGATACTCCTCGAGGAGAGGTCGCGGGCGCCTGAGCAGTCGTTGCTCACACCCGGGTGAGCAACGACGCCGGCGACTCATCGGCGGCGGTGAGTCCGTCTCAGTCCTGGTCGAGGCCTCGTTCGATGGCGTATCTGACCAGTTCGACCCGGTTGTGGAGCTGCAGCTTGTTCAAGGTGTTCTGGACGTGGTTCTGCACGGTGCGGTGGGACAGGACCAGACGCTGGGCGATCTGCTTGTAGCTGAGCCCCTTGGCGACCAGACGCAGCACTTCGGTCTCCCGCTCGGTGAGCCGCGGGGCGTCCTCATCCGCTCGGCTGGGGGCCGCCGCCAGCCGCCGGTATTCGCCCAGCACCAGCCCGGCCAGCCCGGGCGTGAAGACCGCGTCACCGTCCGCGGTGCGGCGCACTGCGTCGAGGAACTCCTCGCGGCCGGCGGACTTGACCAGATAGCCGGTCGCACCGGCCTTGACCGCTTCGAGCACGTCCTCCTGCTCGCCGCTGGCCGAGAGCACCAGCACCCGTACGGCCGGGGCGGTCCCGCCCGAACCACCGGAGAGCTGCCGGGCGACCTCGACCCCGCTGATGTCGGGAAGCTGCAGATCGACCACTGCCACCTGGGGCCGCGCCGCCGCCGCGATCCGCAGCGCCGTACGCCCGTCTCCCGCCGTCGCCACGACGTCGTACCCCGCCTCGGTGAGGTCGCGGGCCACCGCTTCCCGCCATATGGGGTGATCGTCCACGACCATCACTCGCACCGCAGGATCAGTCACAGTCGTCACCCTAATTCACATTTTTAACGCGCATTGCATCATAATCCAGCGAAATCTCCGCGAGACCGAACCGCAATCTGGTCGTAATAAGCATTTGCGTTCATACTCACAGAAGGAGCAGCCCCTTCGGAGGTCTCGTGGTGAGAGGCGCTGTACGCGCGATTGCTTGTGTCCTCCTGCTCGCGGCGGTGAGCACATCGTGCGGATCCCCGGGTTACACGTACGTCAAGAACTCCGGGAACAAGACCTACTTCAAAGTCCCTGCCCAGTGGCACAAGATCGATGACGCGGCACTGAGCAGAATGCTGACCGGCGACCCCGATTCGGCCACCGCCCAACTCCAGAAGAGTTCCGTGTGGTCCGTCGCCTACGACGCGTCCAGGGCGCCGTCGGTCATGCATCTGACCAGCTTGCCCTCCGACGACCCGGTGGTGCTGGCGATGGTGCGCCCGCTGACCCAGGCCGAGCAGGGCCAGGTCTCCCTGGACGCACTGAGGAACCTCGGCGGGCTCGTCACCGCGGAGGCCCGGCAGGCCGCCGCGCAACAGGGCACGCAGGACGACAGCTTCGAATGGCTCCGGGACCAGGTGCTCACACCCGGCGGCGGCCTACGGGGCGTACGAGAGATCTACAACGCCTCGCCCAACACGCTCAGCGGCCTGTTGACCACCGACAGAACCGCGCTCGCCAGCGATGACGGACATCTCTATGTGCTCATCATCCGTTGCTCGGCCCACTGCTACCGCACCCGCGCGAGCGAAATTGATTCGATCGCGCGCTCGTTCACGGTGAGGACCAGTCCATGATCTTCCGTCGCAAGAAGACCGACCAGCTTGACGACCAGCCGATCACCGAAGCGACGGGGACCGAACATCCCGAGGGCCTGCGGCCACCGGACGACGCACCCCATGGCGGCGACGAGACCAAGCGTAAGCGACTGTCCCTCTGGGATCGATCCAAATACCTGCTGCTGCTCACCGTGGTGTGGTTCGCCCTGATCTGGGCGGCCATGGCGGACAACCCGCTGCTGCCCTTCGGCGACGCCATGCGGATCCAGGTCCGGACGGGCTGGTGGGTGTTCGTCATCGCGGGGATCGAGCTGGTCCGGCAGATCCATTTCTTCATCAGCGAACGCTGGTCCCGTTATCACCTGTTCTGGACCAGGCGGATCTTCGGCGGGTTCGAACGCTTCAGCCACCGGCGGTTCAGCGCCTGGACACGGTTCCGGCTGTGGCGCGCCTTCGCCTGGGTGTTCTGGATCGCGGTCTTCGCGGTGGTCGCGGGCAAGCTGCTGCACACCTCACCGCCGCTCGCGCTGTTCCAGGCGCCGGCGCTGCTGTGGAAGGCGATGCCGCTCCTTCTGCAGCTCGCCTTCGCGTTCTTCTTCGTCGTCTTCCAGTTCATCGGGCTGTTCTGGTTCCTGTCCCGTGGCGGTATCGACGTCTATTACCCCGACGACATCAAGACCCGGTTCACCGACGTCTGGGGCCAGGATCACGTCGTCGAGCGGGTCAAGGAGAACATCGTCTTCCTCGAGCGGCCGCTCGAGATCGAGGAGAAGGGCGGCTATGTCCCCGGCGGCCTGCTGCTGTGGGGCCCGCCGGGCACCGGCAAGACACTGATGGCCGAGGCCGTCGCGGGCGAGACCGGCAAACCGTATGTCTTCGTGGATCCGGGCGCGTTCATCCAGATGTTCTTCGGCATCGGGGTGCTCAAGGTCAAGTCGCTGTTCCGCAAGCTCCGCAGGCTGTCGCTGCGCTACGGCGGCGTGATCGTCTTCTTCGACGAAGCCGACTCCCTGGGCCGCCGCGGTTCACTCGCTCAAGCCGGGCCGCCCGGCCAGGCGGGTCTCTCCCCCGCCGCGTTCCAACATGCGGGGTGCAACGGCACCGCTTATCTCTCCCCCGACGTCCAGTGGACGCTGGCCCGTACGGCACTGTCCTCCGGTGCCACGGAGCCTCCGCGCACCGGCCGCAGCCGGTTCGTGGCGGGTGCCGGCATGGGTGGTGGTGGCGGTGGCGACATGGGCACGCTGCAGGCCCTGCTCACCGAGCTGTCCGGGCTCAAGAAGCCGCGTGGCCTGGTCAACCGGTACGTCCGGCGGCTGGTCGGGATGCGGCCCAAGCCGCCGCCGAAATACCGCATCCTCGTCATGATGGCGACCAACATGCCCGAGTCGCTGGACGAGGCGCTGTTGCGGCCCGGCCGCATCGACCGCATCTACAAGGTCGGCTATCCCTCCAAGCCCGGACGGGTCCGCACGTACGAGGGGTACTTCTCCAAGGTTCGCCACGAGCTCACCGAGGAGCAGATCGACAAGCTTGCGACGATCACCCCGTACGCGACCGGTGCCACCATCAAGGACCTCGTCAACGAGGCACTGATCACCGCGATCCGGGGCGGACGCGAGGTCATCGGCTGGGCGGATGTCATGCAGGCGAAGCGGCTCAAACAGCTCGGGCCGCCCGAGGACGTGGAGTACATCGAACGAGAGCGGCACGCGGTCGCGGTGCACGAGGCCTGCCATGCCGTCATGGCCTACCGCACCCGCCGGCATCTGGAGATCGACATCGCGACGATCGAGAAGGGCAGTGACTATCTCGGCATGGTCGCCAGCGTCAAGCCGGAGGACCAGTTCACCCGGTGGCGGAGTGAGTACGAGGCGGACATCCTCGTGTCACTGGCGTCGCTGGCCGGGGAACGGATGTTCTTCGGCCAGGACAGCTCCTCAGGAGTGTCCGGCGACCTCGAGTCGGCGACCACCGTGGCCTCGCTGATGGAGGCCATCTGGGGCATGGGCAGCGGGATCTCATCGCTGACCGCTCTGCAGTCACTGGGCATCGCGGAGGGCAATCCCGAACCACGGGGAAAGGCCGGCCGGGCCATCGGCTTCGGCGCCACGCCGAAGGCCGCCGCCGACCGGATGGGAGTCGGTCGCCTCGGGGAGCGGATCGAGTTCCTGCTCTCTGGCCTGCTGGAGAAGGCCGAGCAGATTCTGGCGGAGAACCGCCACGACGTGCTCGCACTGACGCACGCGCTGGAGACCCACAAGACACTGACCGGTGACGACGTGATCGCGGTCATCGAGAGGAGGCAAGGGCCACTGATCGACGGCACGATCTACCAGGGCTCCGAGTTGGCCGACGATCTCGAGAGCTACCACGAGGCGGCCGTGTCCGCCCACGAAGGGCACACCAACGTGCAGCTCAACCTGCCCGTCGTGCCGGAGAGCAAGGTTCAGCAGAACACGGGCGACGGGGTCGCCGCCGCCCGTTCCTGATCAGGAGGCCGTGGCAGAGGGAGTCGGTGACACCGGTACCGGCGACGCCGGAGCCGGCTGCGCCGGCACCGGCACCGGCCCCTGCGGCAGCCCGCCCTGGTCGGGGACCTGCCACTGGCGGGGCCCGGGGCCGTACCAGCCGCCCCCACCCTGCTGCGGTCCGCCACCGCGGAAGCGCCAGGACGGGCCGTCGCCACGCATGAACGGGCCCCCGTGCCGGCCGTACTCGGCGAAGCCGCGGTGATCGTCGTGTTCGGTCACGGCGCCGAGCGTGCCCACCACCGCGCCACCGATGATCGCGCCGATCACACCCGCCGCGAGAAGCTGGACGGGTCGGCGGCCACCCACTCGCCGGAGACGTTCGCGGCGGCTCACCCCAGGTGGCGCCGTGACGGGCGCCTCCGCAGCCGGCGGCGGTGGCGACTGCGATGACACCGGCTCATCCCCGGGGTCGCCCGGTGGTCCCGCCACCCGCTGGTCGTTCTCGTCAGACATGATCTCTCCTCGTCACCGACCGATATCGTGCGGCCACATCATGCGCCGTATCGCTTAAGTCCCCCGTAAGCACAACCTGAGAGTTAGCTGAGAGTGCACAATTTGACGACCGACCATGCCATAGGCGAGGAGGTGTATCTATTCTGCAGTGACCCGGGAGTCCTAGCGGCCTGACCTGGATTGACGGGGCCCATATACCGACAGCACCTCGGCTTCGGCAGCGGTATCCATCTGTGATTCGGCGCCCCTCGCCCGGCTGGAGACACAGATCGCGCTGAACGAACTCGTACGCCGCCTGGAGAATCCCCGGCTCGTCGCCGACCCACCTCCGTACCGGCAGAGCCCGATCCTGCGGGGGCCACTTCACCTCCTCGTCCAGCAGGGGTGATCAGCCCGCCGGGACGCTCATCTCGATCTCGGTGCCATCTCCCGGGGCCGAACTGATGGTGACCGTGCCGCCGAGATCCCGGATGCGGCCGCGGATGGACTGGGCGATACCGAGCCGCCCGTCCGCCTCGGCCTCGGCCGGCCGGCCCTGCGGGATGCCCGGCCCGTCGTCGCGGATGCTCACCGTGATGGTCTCCCCGGCGTCCTCGATGAGCACCCACGCCCGGGCGCGGGAGCCGCAGTGCCGCTCCACGTTGTCCAGTGCCGCCCCGACCGCCGCCTGGATCTCCTTGGCCGTACGCCCCGGCAGCCGTACCGGCGTGGCGGGGGCCGACACGGTCACCGTCATCGACGAGTACCCCTGGAGCAGCCCGCGCAGGTCCGTCTCACCGCTGGGGTCGGCGGAGCCGGCGAGGTGGTCCGGGACTCTCATGAGCGCCCGCAGGGCGGCCTCCTGCTCCCCGGCCAGCCGTCCCAGCTCGGCCGCCTCACCACCGAGCTCACCGCCCCTGCGCTGGACGAGCGTGAGCACCTGCAGCACGGAGTCGTGGATCCGCCGGGCCAGCCGCTCTCTCTCCCGGGTGGCGGCCTCGAGCTCGATCGCCTGGGCCAGCCGGGCCTCCGCGTCGATGCCCAGCTTGGCCACGTGCCCGACGACGACCCCGGCCATGAACACGAGCACGATCCCGTTGAACGTGGTCGGCGTCGGTTTGAAGCCGAGACCCGCCAGGCCGGGCACACTGATCCCGGCCACGCCGATCACCACCGCCGCCAAGACGCCCCGGCGCTTGCCCCCCGACACCGCCCACGCCAGCACGGCGCCCACGACCCAGGCCGTCGAGAGGGTCGGGGTCCCGTGACGGAGGCGGTCGGTGGTCTCGACCCAGGTCGTGGAGAGCAGGCAGACCGCCGCTATGGCGAGGTCGGCGATCAGCAGGAGCCAGGTCGGGCGGGCGGGATCCCGGTACGCGTAGACGGCGTACGCGGTCCAGCCCGCCATGACGGCCAGTACGGCCCAGCCACCGGCCTGGTACTGGTACTTCCCGGAGTTCTGGGCGATGAGGACCGCGGCGTAGCCGAGCGAGACGACCCGGAAGACGGAGACCGAGCGCCAGAGCGGGGCCTCGAATCCCCCTGCGACCCCTCGGGCCGGATCGGTCCTCACCGCGCCCCGGTCAGCCCTGGCCGTCCTCATCACCGTCCGGGCCCGGCCGGGGAGCGGTGCCGGCCCTCTCCGCTTTGGCATCGGCGGCGTACTTGTCGACGTACTCCTGGCCGGACAGTTCGCCGATGGCCTGCATGATCTCGTCGGTGATCGCACGGAGGACCGCCCGGTCCTCGCCATGGCCGTAGTACCGGGAAAAGTCCATCGGCTTACCGAAGCGCACTCCCGGCCGTACGCCGAGTCGCGGCCAGATCTGGCCGGGGGGCATCAGCTCGAAGGTGTTGATCATGGCCATGGGGATGACGGGGACCTTCGACTCCAGAGCGATCCTGGCCACCCCGGTCTTGCCCTTGTAGAGCCGGTTGTCCGGGGCCCGGGTGCCCTCGGGGTAGATGCCGAGCAGCTTGCCCTCACGGAGCACGCGCAGGCCGGTGGCGAGCGCCTCCTCGCTGGCGTCACCGCCCGTACGGTCCAGGGGGATCACCCCAACACCTCTCATGAAACCCCTGGTGAGCAGGCCTTTCAGCCCCTTCCCGGTGAAGTACTCACGCTTGCCGAGGAACACGATCCGGCGCCGCAACGGCAGGGGGCCGAAGAAGTGGTCGGCGAACGACAGATGGTTCCCGGCGAGGATGACCGGGCCTTGACGGGGGATATTGTCGATCCCCTCGTTCCTCGGGCGCCAGACCAGATAGAGGATCGGCGCCAGGATGCCCTTGACCACCCACCAGAACACGTCGCCACCTTTCTTGTGACGCACTTCCCGTCACGAGCAGAACCGGAGATGATGGGACATCTTCCCATCTCGCGCCGCACGCACCCACCTCTCATCACCTCCCACTGCACCGCGTACGGCAGATCGGGCCGTAGGCTCATCGTTAGTGTGTACAGAAGTCGACCGGAGGCCGTCATGCAGCTGACGCCAGGCCGTCCCGGGACGTCGAAGGAGACGACCCGGTGAGCCGCCGCGCTAATGGGCTGTCCGCGGACGCCTACACACCGTTGATCGACCTTGCCCCGGAGTTGGCCGACACCATGCTGACCGCACTGCGGGAAGCCGGTATCGCCGCCTACGCCGCGGATGGCGAGATCGCAGAGCCCGACGGCAGCCTCGACCGGCTGTACGTCGACGCCACCATGGAAGCAACCGCCGAGGGCATCCTGCACGACCATCTGGCACGTCTGCGAGAGCAGCGTTCCGGTTCGGCGAACGGCCCCGCCACCGGCCTTCCCGAGGTCACGGGCTCGGACGGCACAGGCTCGGGCACCGGTGCCGCCACGGTCGAACGCGACGAGGACGCCATCTGGGCCGACATCGTGGCGTCCTTCGACACGGCGCCGGAAGACGGTGTGACACCCTGGCCGGACCAGGAGAACGTCGATCCCGAAGCCGAACCGGAGGGCCACGATCGCGAGGGGCGGCTCCCCTCGGCGCGGCTGATCAAGTCCGCGGACCTCGATGAACCCGCCGGGCTCGACCAATCCGCCGACTCGTCCGAGGACGACGAGGGGCACTACATCCCACCGATCCCACCACCTCTGCCCAATGGGGACATGGTCTCCCGGGGCGCCTGGGTGGCGCTCATCGGCGGGCCGCTCTACCTGCTGCTCACGGTCATTCTCGGCTGGGAGGTGCCCGGCTGGGCGGCGTTCACGGCGGTCGCGGCCTTCATCGGCGGCTTCGTGGCTCTCGTCCTGCGGATGGGCGACGACCCGCGCGATTCGGACGACGGCGCGGTGATCTGAGTCGAACGTTGTCCGGTCCAGTTACCGGATGACCAGTTCGGCCACCACCGGCCGGTGGTCGGTGGCCGCCACATAGTCGCGGGTCAGCGCCGGATCGGTCGGCACCCCGCAGCCGGCGACCGTGATGGCCTGGTCGGCGAAGACACCATCGATGCGCTCTTTCGGATCCCCCGCCGAGTAGGTATCGCCCTCACCCGCGGGTGCCACCGAGTACGCGTCCTGGAAGGTACGGGCGAGCAGCCCCCAGGCCGGCCCTCCGGGCTCCTCGTTGATGTCCCCGGTCAACACGACCGGGGCGGAGAAGGAACGGCGCACCCGGTCGAGCAGCGCGATCACCTGACCCGCGTGCGCCCGACGGGGAGTGCTCTCCAGGTCGAGGTGGGTGCTCGCGGCGACGAGCCTGGATCCGTCGATCTCGACCACCGCGATCGCGAGCGCCCGCCGGTGCAGCCGGGGCACCCGGGTCAGCAGGTGGTACTCCGTGTGCAGTACCCGGGCACGGGGCCCAGCGAGCACCGCGAGCCCGGCCACCTGCCGCCCCGCTGCGACCATCAGCCCGCACGCCTCGGCCAACCGCTGCCGCTTCTCCCGCCAGCGCAGGAAACGAGGTGCCTCCTGCAGACACACGAGGTCCGGTCGGCACCCTCGGATGACCCGCGCCACCGCATCCGCGTCATCCCGCAGGGCCCGAACGTTGTAGCTGACCACCCGCACATTCGTCACACCCGGCTCCCTGACCGCAGTCCTCGCTTACGTCCGCGCGAGATCCGCCGCACCGACGATGCCGGCGGCGGAGCCGAGCTTGGCGATGCGGATGTCCGGCATGACCCGGTGGCCGCGGCCGGTGAGTGCCCTCCCGAACGCCACACGAATGGGCTCGAGCAGCAGATCCCCGGCGTCCGACAGCCCTCCGCCGATGATGAAGGCGCCCGGGTCGAGAACGGCTGCCAGGTCCGCGAGGCCCTGACCGGCCCATTTCGCGACCGTGCGAAAGCACTCCAGGGCCGCCTGATCGCCTTCGCGGGCCGCCTGGGCGATCTCTGGGCCGCTGATACCCTCGACGGAGCCTTTACCGAGCTCCAGCAGCCGACCGGCCATGGCCGGGGAGACCCGGGCCAGGTCACGGGCCTCGTGGACGAGGGCATTCCCGCTGGCGTACTGCTCCCAGCAGCCGCGGTTTCCGCAACCGCAGCGGCGCCCATCGGGGACGACCCGATAGTGGCCGAACTCCGCACCGATTCCGAAGCGCCCGCGGTAGAGCTTACCGTCGACGATGATGCCGCCGCCGATGCCGGTGCCGAGGGTCACGCAGACGAGGAAGTCCTCGCCCTGTCCGGCACCGAACCGTGCCTCTCCCCAGGCCATGGCGTTGGCGTCGTTCTCGACCACGACCGGCAGGCCGACCCGGCTTTCGACCTTCTCCTTGATGGGCTCGTTCCGCCAGGCGAGATTCGGGGCGAAGAGCACCGTGGAACGGGTCTCGTCCACGAAGCCGGCCGCACCGAGCCCGACGGCCACCACGTCCTCGAACTTGCTCCTCAGCAGGTCGACGACCTCGGCGATGACCTCGGCCGTCTGCTGCGGGTTGGTCGACGGCGTCGGGCGTCTGACCTTCTCAAGGATCTGCCCATGCTCGTCGACCACACCTCCGGCGACCTTGGTCCCGCCGACGTCCACACCAATGGTCAGCGCCATGGGCCTTTCCTCCTCCTCGCCCAGGGAAAGTGATCACCCTCACCCGGCTCCGTGCCAAAAGCTCTGCCGATCGGTCGGCCGAGCTTGTTCTCGCTCACGTGTTGAGCCGATTGTTCAGCCGATATCGACGGGGTCTCCATCTGCCCCGGACCGCTCCTCCCGAGGCCGAGAGGGCGTGGGGGTGGCACGCTCGTGCTGAGGGGCGGCGCGGGAGTGGGACTTGTCGAAGGACTTGTCGAACGCGGAGAGCGTCTCCTGCAAGGCCGTGTACAGCGACTGGCCGGCGTCCATCACGTGCTCGACGACGTCGGGGCCGGACGTACGGGCCGCGGCGATTGCCCGGCAGACCGGGCAGTACTGGCACTCGGGAGCCCCTGTGGCGACATGGGGGGTGGGTTCTTCATATGTCGCCTGGCCCCAGACGTCACCCGGCTGAGGGCGAGCCTGGCTGGAGCCGCTGTCGCGCATCCGGCGGCGCAGCACCTCAAAGAGCTTCACAGCCTCTTCTAGGACATAACCTGGCTGCTCGGTCATGGGCACATCATCTACTCATCTACCTTGGTCGTCGGCGTGACACCGTATCGCCCCCTTGGCGGTACCGGCAGGTACGGTCAGCGTTCGACGTGTCGCTTCAGTCCCTTCAACGCCGCGTCGATGATAATCTTTTCCGCCTTGCGCTTGAACATGCCGATCATCGGGATCTTGATGTCGACGGTGAGCTCATACGTCACCCGGGTGACGCCGCCCTCGGCGTCCTCGAGCCGGTAGCTGCCGGTCATCCCGGAGAGCATGGTGCCGGGTACGGCCAGGTTCCATCGGACCGCCTCGTCCCCCTCCCAGTCGTAGGCGAGCACATAGGTGTCCTTGATCGGCCCGGTCTCCAGACTGAACCGCACCTGATCGGACCGCCCGTCCGAACCTTCCGCCACCACCTCGGCGGATTTGATCCCCTCGGCCCAGGTCGGATAGGCGGGGAAGTCCGCGATGATCGTCATGATCTCGGATTTCCCTGCGTTGATCACGATGCTGGAGCTCGTACGGTCCGCCATCGACACGTTCCCTTCACCTGGTTCCCTGAACTGCCCATCAGCATGACTCGTCCTCGCTCCGCAGAAGTGGCATCGCGGAGCGTATCTCTACCAACTCAAGACGTACGGCATCCCGCTGGCCCTGAAATGCCCGACGTTGATGCATTCGGTGCGACCGATCCGTACCCGCCGCGCGAGCGGCTGATGAACATGGCCGAACAGCACGTAGTGGGGCTGCGTCTCGCGGATCGCCCGCAGCACCGCCTCGCTCCCCCGCTCGAACCGGCGCGCGACCGTGTCGTACAGCAACTCGGGCACAGCGGGCGGGATATGGCAGCACAGCACATCGACCTTGCCGACCGCGACGACCTTCTCCGCATAGACCTCGTCGTCCAGTTCGTACGGCGTCCGGTATTCGGTGCGCAGGCCGCCGCCGACGAACCCGAAGGTGCGGCCACCGATCTCGACCACCTCACCGTCCAGCACCCGGTGCCCGTCCCGGAGATAGTCGCCCCACATCTGCGGAATGTCGACGTTCCCATAAGTGAGGTACGCCGGCGCGGGCATGACCTCGAACAGCGCGGCGTACTGGCGACGGACCGCCCCCTCGATGTGCGGCCACGCGGGGCCTTCCAGCGAACCCCACATCTGCCGGGAGAAGTCGCGGGCGTCGTCGAAGCGCTTCTGCGTCCGCAGCGCGATGAAGCGGTCGGCGTTCTCCTGGCCGAACAGCTCCGCGAAGATGCCCTGTCCATGGTCCTCATAGTCGACGAACAAAATGAGATCGCCAAGGCAGATGAACGCGTCGGCTCCGTCACCGGCCCGAGCAAGTGCGTCCACATTTCCATGAACGTCACTCACCACATGAATCCGCATGAACCAACCCTAAACGCGCCCGGATGGATGCACACGCCCGCCTCACCTTTCATGATCATGCAATCCTGACAGCAAGGACCACATGATCACGACAGGTGCGGTGTCAGCCGGCCGCCGACACGAGCGTGCGCCACTCGCGCACCAGCCCGGCGGCGACCGGCTGCTCCCAGGAACGGTCCGGCCGTACGGCGCTGCCCACGTGGAAGGAACTCACGCCGGCGGCGGCCAGCAGCGCGACATGCTTGCGGCGCAGCCCACCACCGGCCATGACGAGCCTGGCCGAGTCGGCGCTCTCCGCCGCCCGCCGTACCAGCATGTCCACACCGGCGTCGACGCCGGCCGACGCGCCGGAGGTGAGGACCGCGTCCAGGCCGGGCAGTTCCCGCACGGTGCGCCAGGCCAGCCCGGTGTCCGTCGCATTATCGATCGCGCGGTGAAAGGTCCAGGGAAGCGGTGTGATCATGGCGACGAGCTTGGTGGTGGCCCCCACGTCGATATGGCCCTCAGAGTCGAGGAAACCGAGCACGAAACCGTCGGCCCCCGCCTCGGTCAGGCTCGCAGCAGCCCGGCGCAACCGGTCCAGCTCAGGACCGTTGGTGCGGAAGCCCGCGTTGGCTCGGAGCATGACCCGCAGCGGCAACGAGGTGACCTGCCGCATCTCCGCGACGAGGACCGGGTCGGGGGTAAGCCCGTCGGCGGCCATGTCGGCGACGATCTCCAGCCGGTCGGCTCCGCCCTCCTCGGCGGCCCGAGCGTCCGCAGCGGTCAATGCGATGACTTCCAGCAATGGCATGCTGCCCCCCGATTCTTCCTGGTCAAGCCTAGGGCACGTGTTCTGACGCACACCTGGACCGGCCCTACGCTTGACGTGACCGTTAGCAAGGGGAGAGAGAACGAGACGCGTGTCACCGGCCAATGCCTACCCATCGGTAGCTGAACGCGGTAGCGTCCGATGCCCCCGCCCATGCGCAGTGTGCGCCGTGCTCAACGAGGAGTGAGTGTGCGCGAGTTCAGCGTCCCCACCTTGGTGGACCTTCCCGATTCCGCCACCCTGACCGACGCGCCCTTCACCCGGGCACGTGAGAACCCAGGGCAGATCATGTTCCGCCGTAAGAGTGGCGGCACCTGGAGTTCCGTGACCGCGGCCGAGTTCCGCGACGAGGTCGTGCGCGTGGCCAAGGGGCTCATCGCGGCGGGCTTCGGACCGGGCGACCGGATCGCGCTGATGTCCCGTACCCGGTACGAATGGACCCTGCTCGACTATGCGATCTGGACCGTGGGCGGTGTGACCGTCCCTATCTACGAGACCTCCTCCGCCGAGCAGGTCGAGTGGATCATCGGCGACTCGGGCGCCAAGGCGACCTTCGCCGAGACGGCCGAGCACGAGGCCACCATCGCATCCGTGCAGGACAAACTGCCCGCCCTCACCCAGGTTTGGGGAATCGAGGCCGGCGCGCTGGACACGCTCGCCGAGCAGGGCGCCGAGGTCACCGATGAGACCGTCGACGAGCACCGTGGAACACGGCAGGCCATCGACACCGCCACTCTCGTCTACACCTCCGGAACCACGGGCCGCCCGAAGGGCTGTGAGCTCACTCACGGCAACCTCGTCTCGACCGCGCGCAACGCCATCCAGGGCGCGCTGGCCGAGGTGACCGTCGTCGGCAGCTCGACGTTGCTCTTCCTGCCCCTGGCGCACGTGTTCGCCCGGCTGATCCAGGTCGCCTGTGTCGAGGCCGGTCTCATCCTCGGGCACAGCGACATCCGCAGCCTGCTGCCCGACCTCGAGTCCTACCAGCCGACGTTCCTGCTGGCGGTCCCCCGCGTTTTCGAGAAGGTCTATAACGGAGCCGAGCAGAAGGCGGCCGCCGCGGGCAAGGGCAAGATCTTCCATGCCGCCGCGGACACCGCGATCGCCTACAGCACGTCGCTGGACACCGGAGGGCCCGGACTGGCGCTCAAGCTCAAGCACAAGCTGTTCGACATCCTGGTGTACGGAAAGCTGCGCGCGGCCGTGGGAGGCCAGGTCAGCTATGCGGTCGCCGGTGGAGCGGCCCTCGGCGAACGGCTCGGCCACTTCTTCCGTGGCGTCGGCATCGTGATCCTCGAGGGCTACGGCCTGACCGAGACCACCGCCCCGGCCACCGTGAACCGGCCCGACGCGATCAAGATCGGCACCGTCGGCAAGCCCATCCCCGGTGTCACCGTGCGGATCGCAGAGGACGGCGAGATCCTCGTCCGTGGCATCAACGTCTTCAAGGGCTACTGGCACAACGAGGCGGCCAGCAAGGAGGCCCTCGACGAGGGCTGGTTCCACACCGGTGACATCGGCTCACTCGACTCCGAGGGCTATCTCAAGATCACTGGACGGAAGAAGGAGATCCTCGTGACCGCGGGCGGCAAGAACGTCGCCCCGGCACCGCTGGAGGACCGGATCCGGGCCAACCCACTGATCAGCCAGTGCCTCGTCGTCGGCGACGGCAAGCCCTTCATCGCCTGCCTCATCACCCTCGACCCCGAGGCGCTGGAGCCCTGGAAGAAGGCGCACGGCAAGCCCGAGGGCATGACCATCGCGGAGCTCAGCAAGGACCCCGAGATCATCGCCGAGATCGACTCGGCCGTCGCCAACGCCAACAAGAGCGTCAGTAAGGCCGAGAGCGTCAAGAAATACCACATCCTCGACGTGGACTTCACCGAGGGGTCAGGCTATCTGACGCCCAGCCTCAAGATCCGGCGGCATGTCGTCGTCAAGGACTTCTCCGCCGAAATCGAGGCCCTCTACTCCTAGGTGAGGGCAGCTCGGCGTAGCGGGACGTCGTCGTCACGGGAATCCTCCCCTCGCTTTGGAGGTCTCGGGTGGTCGGCGTGCGGCCGGAATCCGAGTAGGAGAAGATCGCAGTAAGGCACGATCTTCAGGGGAGACCTCATGCGCGTCGTCATCGCAGGTGGACATGGGCAGATCGCACTACGGCTGGAGCGGCTGCTGGCAGCACGCGGCGACAGCCCCGTCGGGCTCATCCGCAACCCCGGCCAGGCCGATGACGTGGAGCGGACCGGAGCCGAGGCCGTCGTCTGCGATCTGGAACAGGCACAGGCCGGTCCGCTCGCCGCCCACCTCACCGGGGCGGACGCCGTGGTGTTCGCCGCCGGCGCGGGGCCGGGGAGCGGCGTGGCCCGCAAGTTCACCGTGGACCGGGACGCCTCCGTGCTGCTGGCCGACGCCGCCGAACAGGCCGGAGTGCGCCGGTTCCTCCAGGTGTCCTCGATGGGCGCCGGCGCGCCGCCCCAGCCGGGTTCCGACGAGGTCTGGGCCGCGTACATCACGGCCAAGACCGAGGCCGAGGACGATCTGCGCGGCCGGGACCTGGACTGGACGATCTTGCGTCCCGGTGGGCTCACCAACGACCCGGGCACCGGCCTGGTCACCCTGGCCGCGCCACCGGTGCCGCGCGGCACCGTCACCCGCGACGACGTCGCCGCGGTGCTGATCGCGCTGCTGGACACCCCCGGCACCGATCGTCTGACGCTGGAACTGACCAACGGCGACGTGCCCATCCACGAGGCCGTCCAGCGCCTGGCGAAGCCGTGAACACTCGGCGTGGGCTGCCCCTCCGCCGGCCACCGTCGTCGTGACCGGAAGGGCACGTCTCCGGCGAAGCCCGGTCCCGGGTACGAGGCAGGCTCACGCCAGCCCGGCTGCGGCGAACCGGGAGGAGTCATCGAGGCGGTCGTTCGGGGTGCACGACGCCGGAGCCAGCGGGCCACTAGGCCCCGCGACCGCGCTGAAGAGCGGTGATCCCGGCGGGCTATCCGAGCACGGCAGGGGCCTTCAGCTGGTGGGCACGCTCGCCAAGGCGCGGGGCGTACGGCCACGGCCCTGGGGCCGGCTGGTCTGGTTCGAGGTCCACGACCCGAACT
Organism: Actinomycetes bacterium; assembly: GCA_025964575.1. Classification (GTDB taxonomy): domain Bacteria; phylum Actinomycetota; class Actinomycetes; order Streptosporangiales; family Streptosporangiaceae; genus Actinomadura_E. The sequence continues at coordinate 13,097 of JAOPYO010000273.1, read as the reverse complement.
GCCCGGCACATCGAACCTGAGGCGGGCACGGTCGGCTCATACGGGGATGGTCAGAAGATCGTCGCCGCCGGCCACTTTGACGACGAAACGGACGATGTCCGCGGGTGGGGAGGCGACGCCGCCCTGCACCGTGAGATGTTCTGGGGATCCGGCTACGCCGTACCCCTTCTGCGGCACCGCCCAGCCGATTACGACGCGCTTCCGGCCCGTACGGGTGACGGCCACCAGTTCGCAGTCGAGTGGTCCGCGGATGCCGCCGAGATCCAGCGACACCTTGGTGCCCCAGCCCTTGTTCTCCATCGCCACGGTGCCGGTGGCGCCCGAAACCTTGTCGGTCGCGGAGTGGCGTTCCCCGGCACCGAGCGGGTTCGCGCCGGCTCCAGGCGACTGGTGGGCGGCCGGTCCGCCGGTAATGGCGATGCCCGCCGTGACGCCGCCGCCGAGCAGGATGACGGCGGCGGCCGCACCCAACATGACCCTGACGTTACGCCCGTTCCGATCGGCGGCCTTCCGCCGGCGCAGCATGCCGATCAGGTCGTCGGGGACGTTCTGTTCCGTGATGCTGGGTTCCACGCCGGTGAGCAGACTGTGCAGACCCGCGAACTCACCCAGTTCGGCTGCGCATGACCGGCAGCGGGCCAGGTGCGCCTCGAAGGCCCGGCGGTCACGCTCCTCGAGCAGGCCGAGGGCATAGGCGCCGACGTCAGTGTGCTCGACCTCGTAGTTCACCCCTGCACCCCCCTCTCCTCGAGTGCCACACGCAGCGCCCGGAGCGCGTAATACACCCGGGACTTCACTGTGCCGACCGGAACACCCAGCACCTGCGCGGCCTCATTCACAGTACGGCCACGCAGGACAGTCTCGGTCAGCGCCTCTCTGTGCGCCGACGACAGCGCCTTGAGCGCCTCGGACACGACCACTGTGCGCAGAAGATCCTCCATGCCGTCGGGGATCTGCAGATTCTCTAGCGGGCCCTCACCCGCCTCCTTCGGCCTGGCCTCCTTACGCCGTTGATGATCGATAACGATACGACGAGCGACGGTCGCCAGCCACGGCATTAGCGATTCTGCGTCCGGGTCGAGACGATCCATGCTCCGCCAGGCCCGGATCATGGTCTCCTGTACGACGTCCTCCGCCCACTGCCGGTCACCTGCGGTCAGCCTCATGACGAAGGCGATCAGCGGACGGTGATATAGGCGATACAGCTCGGCCACGATCAGTTCGTCGTCGGGCTGGGAGCTCCGGCGACGCAACCATGCCCGCAGACCCCGTGACGCCGCCGGGGGTCTGTTCGGTGATCTGTTGGGGGGAAAGCTCATCTCGGATCCGGCCGCAAGGTCTTGGTTGATCGAAAAAGCGGTCGTGGGAACCATAGACCGTGGTTCGGTCTTGAAGTCGGTGTTCTGTCGCATTGACGAAGAACCTCCACGCGGGTCGGTAAATACCGGGGATGACGCTTACCCGCGGTCCTGGAACCGGCTGACTCATTGCGGGTCGGCAAGCAGTACGGGAACGGGACGCCAGAAGGTTCACGTGACTCCAAGCCGACTCTGCCGGAACCAGAAATACGTCGCGGCGGCGCGCACTCGCCCGTACGGCGGGCGGAGCCGGACGCGGGGCGACTCCCCGATATCCGGAGACGCGGGCGCCCTGCACCCATGGAAGTACGGGGCAGGGCCGGGGCCACGGAGACCCACCTTGGCGGGGACCCTCGAGGGGAAGGGATGGGTTCACCGCGGCGCCGGCCCTGCGGACACGACAGGCGGGCGCCGCCACTCATCGGCCCCCGCCTGTCGTGTGTCTCAGTTCGACCGCTGGGTCAGCAACGGCTGCCGCGGTTGATGCAGGCTGCGACGCGCGAGTTCAGCCCGCTCGGCATGACGTTCTCGAAGTCGCCATGGTCGGTGACCGGGTTGTGCAGCTGCTCGGGGAAGCTGTCCAGGGCGATCGACCGGCTCTGCGCCTGGCTCACGTTGTACGTCAGAGTCATGCGCAGCTGCGGCACGGGGGTGAGCCCGGCAGCGCACGCTCCGGTGGCAGGGTCGGGGAAGAGCACGTGGGTACGGTGGTTCGCGCTGTCGGTGTTCTTACCGTCCCAGCAGCTCGCGAAGTCCAGGATGCGCTCGACCCGGCTGCCTCTCGGGCACACCGGGTATTTGGTCGTGAGCCGATTGGTGAAGCCGGTGCAGGTCCACTGGGCTCGGCCGTTGGCGCCGCCGTTCGTGGCGGCCTTGGCGTCCCCGGTGATGATGCGCAGGAGGCTCGGCTGGGCTTTGACCTTACTTGCCGCGTTTCCGCGGAACTGGAGCGTCACGGTCGGCTGAAGGATCGTGCCGTTGTTGCCGTCCTGGCCCGAGGTGTCGCCTGGCGTGGTCACTCGCAGGACCGGCCAGAAGTACGTCGACTTGTCCCCGGCCCGGCACGTCGTGCCGGCCTGCTGCAGGCTCTGATCGGTGGACTGGCCGTCCGTGGACACGTTGCCCACATAGTCGTGGGTGTGGTGGGCACCGTTGGAGACCCCGGGCGCGACGATGAAGTTGTCGGGGTTCCGGTGAGCGTTCCGGTTGTTCCCGCAGCGTGAGACGAACGATCCTCTGGAGGCTTTGCGGCCGGCCCGCGCTCCCTGCCGCTTCGGCGGGACCTGCCGGATGTCGATGAAGTCCGCCGGAGACGGCCCGGTCGCGGCGGCGGCAGCAGCGGGGGCAGAGGGGGTCGCCTGTGCCGACGGATCACTGGACGGATCACTCGATGGGTCACCGGACGGACTGCTGGACGGGTCGATGGACGGGTCAATGGACGGACTGCTGGACGGGTCACTGGACGGCGCTCCGTGCGCTCCGTGCGCTCCGTGCACCTGGGCGACGGCCGCGACCTGCACGGTGGGTCCGGAAAGCGGAACGGCGGCCGCTCCAATGGTCAGGACAGGCAGTCCCAGCAGGACCGCGAAGAAGACATCATTTCGTCGCACGAATATCACCCTTTGCGATGTGTTCGAGGGAGGAGGATCCGCTAGCCGAGCGTCGAATAGTCGACGAGGCCAGTGCTCTCCAGATAGCCCATGTGCCTGAGCACGAAGGCCATGGCACGCTGAGCGAACTCCCGAATGACGCTGTTACGCGTGTTCGCACGGATCTGCGCGATGATCGCGAATACTTTGCCGTGCGCGGCCCGCAGCCGCTTCACGAACGTGCGGTCGTAGTCGTCGCCAGACTTGAGCGTCAGCTCCGCCATCCAACTCTGCTGATCGTCGTTGGGCCGGCTGGGCAACACGACGCCGAGCTGGCCGGCGACCGTGCGAACGTCCGTGTCGAGCTCACCATGCTCCGTGGCGATGCGGCGGCCGACCTCCTTGACCTTCTCGCTGCGCGCCCGTTGCTGGGCCTGCTGTCCCACCGGCATCTCCCAGAGCCCGGCCTGACGGACCTTGACCAGCAGCAGCCGGTCACCGTCGTCGAGAGGGCCCCAGCGGGTCTGGGTCCGCCCACCTGTGGCATCACCATCCGCGGGGGTCGCAGGCGGGCGGAGGATGGCGAAGAGGGTCGCGGCGACGAGGACCAGGCATGCCCCAATGGTCAGATAATGGCGAAGATTCGGGTTCCTGAATCGAAGGCCGACCACACGCCGGACCTGGCGTCTACGCCTGATTCCCAGACCCGCGGCGTTCACGGGCCCTCCACCAACGCAGAGGCCATCACTTGGTTCCTTTCTCTCCGGTGGCATCGAGCGCCGTTCGATTCCCGATACAGCTCTGCCGCCGACACTGCGGAAGTTCACCCAGTGGTACGCAGTTCTCGGCGGCAGGGTTCAACAGAGATTGCGGCAATCCGGCCAAGATTTTCGAGCGTTCAGGATTTGCGCACAGGCGGCGGCGGGCTGACCTGTCCCACCAGCCTGAGGGCGAGTGCGGGACACATCGCCACCGCCTTCCGGGCGTCGCGCTCGACCCAGGCGGGCATGGGCGTGTTGAGCACGACGGGATACCCGTTCCGGTCGAGATGGACGATCTCGGGCGCCACATAGGCACACACGCCGTGCCCCTCGCAGCGCGACCAGTCGATCGCCAGCCGAGATGTCATCTCCCCTACCTGTAGCGGGAGCACCCCGGTCGCCTTGAGGCCACACGTTCCGTGGTCACGGTGGATCTCGATGTCACGGGAGAACACCTCGAGCGCTGACAGCACAAAGCGCGCGGTGCCGTCCGGATGGCTGCAGGCGCCTCGACCGCGTCCGACGCCCGCTGCCCTGCGGACGGCCTGAACACTCCCGGCCCCCTCGGCGAGCGCGGACAGCGTTCGCACGATGTCCGGCAGCCCCAGCCGGCATGGCCCGCACTGCCCTGCCGACTCGGCGGCGAGGTAGGCGGCGACCTTGATGACCTCCTCCAGCGGGCAGGTCCCCTGGTCGAGCGGCAAGATGATGCCTGCGCCCAACGTTCCGCCCACCGCCTCGAGCCCGGCCCGGGAGAGCGCCGTGAGAGACACGGCCTCCGGCCGCAGCCATGCGCCGTGATAGCCCCCGACGATCAAGCCCTGACCGGGCTCGACGCCGCAGGCGTCGAGCACTGTGCTCAGAGAGGTGCCTACCGCCGCCTCGACGACCGTGCTGCCGGCCACGGTGAAGAGAGTCGTGCCCGGCTCGTTGGGTGTCCCGACCGACGCGTAGAGATCCGAGCCGAGTGAGGCCAGCACCGCGAGCTGCGCGAAGGTCTCGGTGTTCGACACCAGCGTCGGCTGCCCGTAGACACCGGATTGGGCGGCCCGGACCTTGCGTCCGGGCGGGATCGGCACCTCACCGTTGGCCGCCTTCACCAGGGCACCGCCCTCGCCGGAGATGAAGCGCTGGGTCAGGCGAACCACGCGAGCAGGCAGGGGCAGCTCACGCTCGGCGATGGCGGCGCGGATGGATCGGTCGGCCGCCGCTTCCTCGACGCCGATGACGATCTCCTCCGCCTTCAGGGCGTGCGCGGCGAGCAGCGCACCGTCCAGCACGAGATGCGGGGCCCGGGTGAGCAGAGTGGCGTCCTTGGCGCTACCCGGCTCTCCTTCGGCGCCGTTGACCAAGACGACGGTCCGCACGCCGGCCTGTGCACTACGGCTGACGGCCGCGAGTTTTTTCCCGAAGGGGAAGGCCGCGCCACCCCGGCCGCGCAGATCGACGCGCTCGACCAGCTGGATCAGATCGCCCAGCGACAGCTCGGCCAGCCGCCCGTGCATGGCGCGATGTCGCTCCAGATCGAGCCGCTCGAATCGATCGAAGCCCATGGTGAGCCGAGGCGTCCCCAGGACGACGACCTTGACCGTCATCGTCGCGCCGCCCGTGCCCGTGCCCGTGAACGCTCAGCGACAGGAGCCGGCTCCGGCACCTGGATTTCTTCGCGCATCGGATCCGTCGGATTCGTGACAAGCAGCACCCGGGTCAGAAGGGCCAGCCCGACAGCGATCAGGCAGAGGACATATCCCCAGGTGACCCAGCCCGCCGGTTTCCGGCCCGCGACCAAGCCGTGCACGATCGCCACCGGCCACGCGAGGTACGAGACGGCGTGGAGCGCCCGCCATAGCCCGGGTTTGGCACTCTGCGCGAACCACGCGCGCAGGATCCCGGTGATCGTGATCACCAACATGAGGTCGAACGCCAGCGCGCCGAGTCCCAGCGCCGTCGGGCGGAAGACGACCGCGTCGGCCGCCTTGGCGTGGCCGCTGAGGATCTTCACGACCAGGTGGGCCACCAGAAAGGCCATGGCGGCCGTCGCCGTGGCCCGGTGCACTGCCTGGGCGAGCACCCGGTGGCCGATGCCCAGCACGATGCGGTCCGTCGCGAGGAGACCCACCATGATCGTGATGCTCATCCCGACGAGGGCGAAGACTCCGGCGTAGAAAGCCAGGAAACGCTGGATCGCCGCCACGGCGATCGCTCCGGGCTGAGTTGCCGTCACTCCCAGTAGCGCGATAAAGGCGGTGGCCAGAGTGGGCAGCACCCAACTCGGCATGGTGGGTCTGTCCTTGCGTTGGATGTCCACCTGCACATCTCCTGTCATGTCGGCGTGGGGGTAGGGATCGTCGGGATGGGAGGCAGCGAGATCCTGAGGTTGGGGCCTGGCGACGGTGGGTCCACCGGCCCGAAATTCGTCAGGCTGGCGCCCGACATCACCTGCTGGGTCCCGCGTTGGGCCCATCCGACGAGCGGGTTCGCCTGTTCCCGGAAGATCCAGCCGCCGATGGTAGCGCCGTCGAAGGGGACGTCGCCGGAGCCCTGCCGGAGCCCGAACCGCACCTGAGGCCTGGCTGTGGCGGCGCCTCCGCAGGGAGTGCCGTCACCGATTCGCCCGAGGAAGTCGCCGCGCTTGACGATGCCGCCATCGCGTACGGCGGTCAGTTTGGTCAGCTGGTAGTACACACTGGCCAGGCCGCTGTCATGAACGATCATCAACAGACCGTCACCGGCGGCGGTGGTACAGAACCGGTACAGCCGTCCATCCGCCGCGGCCAGTACCCGGCCGTCACCTCCCTGGAAGGCCACCGAGCCGAGCGGGCGAGACCCCTGCGTCTCCGTGGTCATCGTCCAGGAGTCACCCACTTGCCAGGGCAGCATGAGCTTGGTGGCGCTGGTGGGGCGGTTGGGGCCCCTGCTGAACCGGGCCAGCATCTGTATCTCCGCTTTGGGCATCAGTCTCGTCGGGACCCGCCGCAGCAGCAGTCTGAACACGAACGTGCCGGACAGGCCCACCTGCCACCGATCCCCGGTCCAGTGCGCGAGGAACAGTGCCACCTGAGGCATGGCCGACTGTTTATCGGGCACAGGGATCACCGTGGTGCCGAACGCCCACGTCTGGTCGCTGGTGAACCGGGTCGCGCCCACCAGAGGTGGCGCGCTGGGCCGCGCCCCGTAGACCTGGCGGGCCGCCGTGCCACGCTCTGTCAGCGTGAGCGACCGCACCTGGCCGTTCAGGGACGCCACCACCGGCAGCGCACGCCGCGGCGTGGAGGTGGTACGTGACGGATCAGGGCCGCCTTGCGAACGCACGGCCTGAGGCGGGCGACTGCCCGACCCCGCGCTCGTATCGTCGCTGGTAAGCAACGCCCGTTCCACAATGGCGACAAGCGCGAAGCCGACCATCACGACCATGACCATTCCGGTCATGGCAACCCGGTCCACCACGTTCGCGTTCACATTCACGCTCGCGGTGCCGGCACGGGCATGCCGTCGCTTACGTCTCATCCTCCTCCTCCACTCGGGCGGAGTCATCAGTGACGCGGTCCCTCAGCGGGATGAGGCGTTGGGGCGGTGCCCCACCTCATCCCGTGCTCCCTGAGGCGTCGTGGCTCTCCCCAGGTGATCATCCGGGGACGTCTCAACAGCGGTGAGCATATGCCCCAGTAGCCACTTTGATGCTGGAAAGTTACAAAAAATCCATGTTAAATTCGGCGTCAATAGGGGAGAACGTGCACTGAACTACCGACTCCGGACTCTTGATCGCGCCCATCATGCCAGACTCTCCCGGCTTCCCCTTCTCTCCTGTGAAGGCGCTGTCAGCCGGAGGCACCCTTGTTGGTGGCCGCACGAGCCCACTGACCTGGCCGATCTCGAAGTGAGCCGCCTGTCGCCGGAACCTGAAACTGGCTCACGTTAAGCTGGGCGTATCTCGGGGTGCAACAGGGCGTCCAGCCGAGCGGCCTGGCGGGTCCAGGTCCACTCACGGTCCACCCAGGAGCGGCCCTTCTCTCCCATGGCGCGGGCACGTGACGGGTCGCGCAGCAGGCCGGTCAGGGCCTCCGCGACGGCCTCGACGGACCTGCCGGACACGACCAGGCCGGTCTCCCCCTCCAGCACCGCGTCAGGGGCGCCACCCGAGTCGCCCGCGACCACCGGGAGCCCGGTGGCCGAGGCCTCCAGATACACGATGCCGAGACCTTCCACATCGAGGCCGCGGCGCCTCGTACGGCAGGGCATGGCGAAGACGTCGCCCGCGTCATGATGGGCGGGCAGCTCGGACCAGGGCACGCTTCCGGTGAACCGCACCGAACCGGTCACCCCGGCCTCGACGGCGAGCTTCTCCAGGTCACCCCGGTAGGGGCCGCCGCCGACGAGCAGCAGTGCCGCGTCGGGTACGGCACGCAGCACCCGCGGCCATGCCCGGATCAATGTGTCCTGGCCCTTGCGCGGCACCAGCCTGGACACGCAGACCACCACGGGACGGCCGGTGAGGTCATACCTGGTCCGTACCTCCGCTCCCCCTGCGCCGGGCCGGAACACCGACTCGTCCACGCCGGGCGCCAGCCGCGCCATCCGTCCCACCGCGGTGGGAGACAGCGCGCGGGCCATCCGGGAGCGGGTGTACTCCCCCAGGTAGGTCAGCACGTCCACATCGTCACCGATCCGGCGCAACAGCGATCGGGCGACCGGCAACTGAGCCCAGCCCGCCTCGTGCCCATGAGTGACACCGACGAAGCGTTCCACCCCGTACCGCCGCAGTGCCGGAGCCAGCAGGCCGAGCGGCGCCGCCGCCCCGAACAGGACCGAGTCGCAGCCCTCGGAACGGGCGATCTGCCCGGCCCTGCGCAGCACGCCCGGCTCGGGCAGCATCAGCGAGGTCGGATGCCGGACGACGGGGAACGGCTGCTCGGCGTCGAACGCCTCGGCGCCCTTCCAGGACGGGGCGTACACGACCACCGAACCCGGCGGCCTGCGCAGCGCGAGATTGTGCACGAACGCCTGAATGCCGCCGGGCCGCGGGGGGAAGTCGTTGGTGATCACGAGCGTCTTGGTCATCGCACCTCAGCATCGCACGCTCATAGCGGAAGGCCCGCCACCGGAGAATCCCGGTAGCGGGCCTTCAGACGCTCACTCAGGGCCGATCAGCCCTTGGTCAGCTCCTTGTGCTCCTGGCCGCTCTCGACCTCGGCATGATCATCACCGTGGCCCTCCTCGACCGGGACCGAGTCGAGGTACCAGTACCGCATCAGCCTCGCTCGCAGGTGCTCCAGCGGGCCCTTGTTGGCGGGGATGCCGCTCTCGTCCGTCCGAGGCAGCGCGGGCTTGCCCTCCTCCTTGCTGAGGAGGACGATGGCCGGCTCCTCTGGGACCTCCTTGTGGACCTCGATGTACGCACCGCTCGGGAGCTGCCGGATGATGCCGCTCTCATAGCCGTGCGCCATCGACTCCGCGTCCTTGCGCTGCAGTCCGAGGCAGACCCGCTTGGCGATCATGAAGGTCGCGATCGGGCCGAGGAAGATCGCGAACCGGAAGAACCACGTGGTCGCGTACAGCGACACATCGAACTTGTCGGCGATGATGTCGTTACCGCCGGCCAGCCAGAGCGTTCCGTAGAACACGACGATGGACAGACCGCTCGCCGTACGGACCGGGGCGTTACGCGGCCGATCGTTGACGTGGTGCTGACGCTGATCGCCGGTCACCCACCGCTCGATCCACGGCCAGAGGCCGGCGCCGGTCATGACGATGCCCAGCGGCACCAGAGCCGGGATCAACACGTTCCAGGGGATCGTGTGGCCCCAGATGTTGGTCTCCCAGTTGGGCATGATGCGCAGCGAGCCCTCGAGGAAGCCCATGTAGAAGTCCGGCTGCGAACCCGCCGAGATCGCCGCCGGGTCGTACGGCCCGAACATCCAGATGGGGTTGATCTGCGCGAAGGTGCCCAGCAGCGCGATCACCCCGAAGGTGAACAGGAAGTACGCGCCGGTCTTCGCCATGAACACCGGGTAGAACGGGTAACCGACGACCTGCTCGTTGGTCTGGCCCTTGCTCGGCATCGCGGTGTGCTTCTGATGCCACATGATCATCATGTGCGCGGTGACCAGCGCCAGGATGATGCCCGGGATCAGCAGCACGTGGAGGGTGAAGAAGCGGGGGATGATGTCCTGGCCCGGGTACTCCCCGCCGAAGAGGAAGAACGAGAGATACGAACCGACCAGCGGGATCGACTGCATGACGCCCGCGGTGATGCGCAGACCCGCTCCGGACAGCGCGTCGTCCGGTAGTGAGTAGCCGAACAGGCCCTCGAGCAGGCCCAGCGTGAACAGACCCAGGCCGATGAGCCAGTTGAGCTCACGCGGCTTGCGGTACGCGCCGGTGAAGAACACCCGGAGCATGTGGGACATGATCGCGGCCATGAAGAGGATCGCCGCCCAGTGGTGGATCTGCCGCATGAGCAGACCGCCACGGACGTCGAAGGTGATGTGCAGCGTCGAGGCGTAGGCCTGGGACATCTGGACGCCGTCGAGCTTGGTGTACGACCCGTCGTACACGACCTCCATCATGCTCGGCTTGAACCAGAGCGTGAGGAAGGTGCCCGTCAGCAGCAGGATGATGAAGGAGTAGAGGGCGATTTCCCCCAGCATGAACGACCAGTGGTCCGGAAAGACCTTCTTCACGTTCCGCTTGAGGAACGCGACCGTGCCGAGCCGTTCGTCGATGAAGGTGATCGGCGCGTCGACCGCCTTAGGCAGTGTTGCCTGCGTCTTGGTGCTCATTGCTGAGTGGCACCTCGCTCCCAGAAGCTCGGGCCGACCGGGACCTTGTAGTCGCTGGTGGCGATGAGGTAGCCCTCGCTGTCCACCGAGATCGGCAGCTGCGGCAGCGCACGCGCCGCGGGCCCGAAGAGAACCTTGGCACCGTTGGTCGCGTCGAAGGTCGATTGGTGGCACGGGCAGAGGATGTGGTGCGTGGTCTGCTCGTACAGCGCGGCTGGACAGCCGACGTGCGTGCAGATCTTGGAGTACGCCACGATCCCTTCCACGTGCCAGTTCTCACGTCCCTTGACCGGCTTGAACTCCCCCACCGGAATGTTGATGACGATGGTCGCGGCCTTCGCCAGCTCGTTCACGGGATCCGGCGTCTTCTCGATGCCCTCGGGCACCACCGTGATCATGCCGCCCGGCGTGTCGAAATCACTCGCCTTGAGCGGCCGTCCGGTGCCGTCGACCAGCAACCGGACCCCGGGCTTGCCGGCCTTCTTGGCATTGTCGACCGCGTCACGCCAGTAGGTGAAGCGCAGTTTCTTCTCCGGCAGCGGACCGAGGTCGCGCAGCAGCAGCAGGGGGGCCAGGCCCAGCGGGGCGGCGGCCAGCAGCAGCGTCCGGCGCAGCAATGGCCGCTTGGTGATGCCGCTGGCCTCCGCGCCCTCCAGGAAGTTCTCGGTGAACACCTGCCGGTCCGCCTCGGGGGAGGCGAGTTCGTGCCGCTCCTGGACTATCTGCTTGGCCGTCATGAGCCGGCGGACCCAGATGGTCACACCGACTGCGATCGCCAGGAATGACACCGTCATCGTCCCGCCGAGGACGAGGTTCGACTCGCGTGCCCGGTCGATGCCGTGCATGCCGTTGGTCACGCCGTCGTTGCGACCGCTCCAGCCGATGAAGTAGACGATGAAGGCGACGCTGGCGAAGAACGCCAGAAGAAAGAAGGCCGCGACCACGCGCTCGGCCTTCTTGGCCGCCTTCTCCTCGTCCTCGTCCACGACCGGTTCCACCGGGTCTGCCTCATCTGTGGGGAGCAAGGTGCGGGACTCGGCCGCCACGGGTGTCCCGATCACGCGATGGGGCGGGGCGCCCGGGTCGGGGCGACCACTGCGTGCACGGCCGTCGTCGTTCTGGGGCTCTTCAGAGCTGCCATTGATGTCAGTCATGCTGCTTCTTCAGCTTCTTGGGCTTCTTCGCGGTGATCCACATCGCCGAGAAGACCAGCAGGCCGATACCGATGAGCCAACCCGCGAGGCCTTCCGCGACCGGGCCGATGCGGCCGAGTCCGTTGCCACCAGGGTTGACTTCGCTCCGGGTCTGGGTGACGTAGGCGATGATCGCGCGCTTCTGCTCGGGGGTGATGGTGGTGTCGTTGAAGACCGGCATCGCCTGCGGGCCGGTGATCATGGCCTCGTAGATCTGCTGGTCCGTCGATGACTTGAGCGACGGTGCGTACTTACCGTAGGTGAGGGCGCCGCCCTCACCGGCGAAGTTGTGGCACTGCGCGCAGTTGGTGCGGAACAGCTTTCCGCCGAGCCCCACCTGGCTGTTGTCCGGGCTGGCCTGATCCTTGGACGGGACCGAGGGGCCACCGCCGAGGGAGGCCACATAGTTCCTCAGGTCCTCGAGGTTCTGTGCCGCCTTCGGGTTGACCTTCGGGTTGAAGTCGTGCGTGGGCTCCTTGCGCGGCATCTGCGCACCCGGGTTCGCCGCGGGCATACGGCCCGTGCTGACCTGGAAGTCGACCGCGGCGGCGCCGACGCCGATGAGGCTCGGCGCGATCACGTTGCCCTTGGCGTCCCTGGTGCCCTCGGCGTTGGCCCCGTGGCAGCTAGCGCAGTTCAGCTTGAAGAGCTGCTCGCCGTTCGCCTGGGCCTGCGCCGCGGCCTTCGAGTCGGCCGCTTCGGCGCGATCGGTGCGCGGTGAGAAACCGGCGTACACGACGCCGATGGTCGCCAAAGCGACCAGCACAACGGCGTAGCCCGCCCACGGGCGCCGTCGCCATGCGGTAAACCATTTCACGGATTGTCCCCGTTCCGGGCTACTTGATCAGGAAGATAACGCTGAAGAGGCCGATCCAGACCACGTCAACGAAGTGCCAGTAGTACGACACGACGATCGCGCTCGTCGCCTGCTCATGTGTCCAGCGCTTCGCCGCATAGGTGCGTCCCAGCACGAACAGGAAGGCGATCAAACCACCGGTCACATGGAGTCCGTGAAAGCCGGTGGTCAGGTAGAAGACCGAGCCGTAGGCCGAGGAAGACAGCGTGAGGTGCTCACTCTGCACCTGCTCGGTGTACGAGATCGCCTGCCCGATGACGAACCAGAGGCCCATCAAGAGGGACACCACGTACCAGATCCGGAGCTTGCGTACGTCACCCCGCTCGGCCGCGAACACGCCCAGTTGGCACGTCACACTCGACAGCACGAGAACGACGGTGTTGAACGTGTCGAACGGCAGGTTGAGCTTGGTGCCAGGCCACTCACCGTGCGGTTCCGCCTTCGTGACGGACCTGATCGTGAAGTACATCGCGAACAACGCCGCGAAGAACATGAGCTCGGACGACAACCAAACGATCGTCCCCACGCTCACGAGGTTGGGACGATTGGCCCGAGCGTGGG
>JAOPYO010000265.1 GCA_025964575.1 Actinomycetes bacterium | reverse complement strand
CCTACAGGGTCAAGAGGCGCGCCCTTAGGGCGCTCCTCGCGCCTCTTCGGCCCCGTCACACAGTGGCGGTCGGCAGGCCTGACACAGCGGGCGGAGTTTCGCGACGTCCTCGGTGCGGCTGCCGCCGGACTGTGACGGTCCGCCCGTGCAGGCACCCCCAAGTACGCCCCAGACCGACGCTCCACAGGGTTGAGTGGCAAAAAAGAGGAGTGGCTGACTTAAGGTTCCTGACCTGTGTGTCGGCGGTTCCGCCGGGAGTGGTGGTTCTTCCAGAGATTTCGGAGCAGGACCGCGAAGAAGCAGCTCCCGGCAAGTCCGATCGGTGAGTACCAGTAGGCCCCGGCGGCGAGGGATCCCAGCAAGGCTATGAGGCTGCCGATGAGCCCGGCGATCACGATGAGGGCCATGGGCCATACCCAGATTTTGCCACGGTGGAGGTAGAGGAACATGATCGGAATACCGACCAACATGATGAGGGGTGTGATGAGGTCCGCCACAGGGTGAGTGTGGCAGCTACGGCTCCGCAGGGGAGGGCACTGCACCGGAAGCTCGGACCCGGTGATCTCCGTCGTCAACCGACCAGACCCCATCGGACCCGACCAGACCGGAAAGCCCAGATCAGCGCACCATCGATCTTGAAGTTGGAGCCCCCTCCCGGCTGGGGAGAGGCTCCAACTTCAAGATCAGCGAAGTCCTACTGGCAGGATGTGATCAGCGACCACCATCGGCTGAGGCGAAAGGCCTTCATGACCAGCGACCACGGGATCCGCCCGGTCTTCCCGGCCGAGCTCCGGCTGACCGGCCACGGCCTCACGCTGCGAGAGTGGACCGACGACGATCTAACCGCCATGGTAGAACTGTTCGACAACCCCGACGTCGCCTACCGGACCCCGCTCGTCTCGCCCTTCGACCTGGCGGCCGCCCGCGACTACCTGCAGAAGGCCCGCCGGACCCGCGCCGAGGATCTGCGCCTCCATCTGGCCATCACCACCGACGGGCAGCAGCCCCAGGGCGAAGTGCTGCTCGCCCGCTCCAATTCCGGCGTGGGAGCCGGCAGCATCGGCTACAGCGTCGGCGCCGCCCACCGCGGCCGGCGCCTGGCGACACGAGCCGTACGGGTGATGACCGAGTACGCCCACCAGGTGGCGGCGATGCCGCGGGTGCTTTTGGAGATCGAGGGCGACAACGACGCCAGCACAGCCGTGGCCCGGGCGGCGGGCTTCCACCTCACCGACGCGCCACCCATCCGCGCGGAGGACAAGGGATGTAGCTTCACCCTGCTCACATGGGCCCACGGCGCCTCTTGAGAACCAGCTCCCTGGGTTTACGGATCGGTCACCGGGGGATCACCCCGCGTCCTTGTCGCTGCGCGAGCCTGATCGTCGAGGACGTCATCCCGACGCTCCGACTGCGGCCCCGATCGTGTCCGGAGGTGTCATGCCCGTGCAGTTCCCGTCACGTCTCACGGTGATGACGTACAACATCGCGCAGGCCGTTGGCCAGGACAACGTCGAGAGCCTGCCGCGCATCGCTCAGGTCATCCGCGCGTCGAAGGCCGACGTCGTCGCCCTGCAAGAGGTCGCCTACGACCTGTTCGCCGGTGACCAGGGCGTACGGCTGGCGCGGATGCTCGGCATGCACGTCGCTGTGGGCTACAAGCTCGGGGTGTGGCATACCGGCCCGGGCCATCCGGACCGCCCGTACGGGCTGGTGATCCTGTCGCGGCACCCCATCACCGCGGTCCGCCATCGCGTGCTGCCGGCCTCCCGGAGCGATCAGCGCGAGCTGCTGCAGGCCGACATCGAGATGGACGGCCGTACGATCACGGTCGCCACCACTCATCCGACGGCGACCAGCCCCGAGCGGCGGGCGGCTCAGCTCGCCGCGGTCCACGCCGCTGTATCGGAGCTACGCCAGCCCTTGGTGCTGGTCGGGGACTTTAACGACACCCCGGACAAGGACACGATCCGGCCGTTCGCCGCGGCCTTCACCGACGCTTGTGCGACCTGGCGCGAACCGACCTTTCCCTCGGAGAAGCCGGTCGACCGCATCGACTACATCTTCGCCGGACGGGGATTCCGGGTCCGCTCTGCCGGAGCCGTCGACACCCAGGCCTCCGACCATCGGCCCGTCGTCGCACAGCTGGCCCTCCCTGGATGAGGGCGCTGCGACCGCTGGACGGCTCCCGAGCGGCTATCACCGTCCGCGGACCCAGTTCGGTGCCATCTGCACTACATGCAGTAGCTGTTCTTTCCTATGCTCTGCGCATCGGACGTCCGTTCACCTTCTCGATCCGTTCGAGGAGTGCGAGCGGCGGTGAGGCCGCTGAGCGGGAGCGCCTAACGGCGCGCGAGCAGCTCAGGTTGCACGGCCTTGCCGGGTGCGGGGCCGGCACCGACGTCACCTACGCGGTCGCCAGCTCGGACCGTGCCTCCATCAGGGCGAAGCCGAGCAGGTTGAGGCCCTGCCATGTCGATGGGCTGGTCGCGCGCTGGTCGTCAGCGTGCAACCCGATTCCCCAGATACGGTCCAGCGGACTGGCCTCGACCAGGATCCGCCTGCCCGTTCCGAGCAGGTAGTCCCGGAGCGCAGGGTCCTGGCCGAACTTGGCGACGTTGCCCCGCACGACGATCTCGAACCGGCTGGCAACCCAGGTGTCCTCGTCGAACGGGTGAACCTGACGGCCGAGCCCTTTGGCCGCTCGCGGGTGCGGGGCCTCCACGACCCTGGAGAACGTCTTCTCGTCGCCGAACAGCCGGGCCTTCTGCGCCATCATCCAGTGCTCCGCGCTGAGGTAGGTGACCCCATCGACGGTGAAGTCGCCCTCCCACCACTGGCTGAGGCAGCCCTGGCCTACGTCCGCGGACCGAGATGGCTGATGACCCCAGAAGAACAGGAACTTCATCCGGGCGCCCTGCTCCTCAAGCCGACGGACGTCCTCGATGCTGCGCGGCTCCCGCTCCATCTCGGTCATGTCCGGCACTCTTCCCGACCGGGATCCGCTCTCGCAACGCGGTTTCCGCAGAAGCCGCGCGGCGGTTGTCCGAGGAGTGATTCGCGCCCCGGCCGTGTCACGGCGCAGGGGTCAGGTCCGCCAGCGGTTTCTCACCCTTTGACCACGTAGCCTGCGTCGACGTTGATGTGCCCGGCGTCTCCCGTGTCGATGGTCATGGCAGGAACTCTTACATACGTTGCCCGCGAGGATCGAAGTCCGTGGGACGTGATCGAAGCCCTCAGGACGGCGTGTCGGAGCGTAGTGCGGAAAAAGGTGAGGGCAGTGCCAACCATTGACGGGGTACGGGCGTGTATCAGGTGTGAGCTCATCGGCCGAGTCCCGAATCGGCGCGGAGAGGGCCAGTGTCACCCGGTGTGCCCCCGCTTCACACCGGGCGTCTCCTGCGGCCGATGCGCTCACACCATCAGACCTTCATCGAAAACCCTTCGGCGTACGGGCGCGAGCCGTCCGGAGCGGAAGAGCACGAGCCGCGCCACGCAGCCGACCGTGGCAATTGCTGCGCGGTACGGCCCGCCGCGGTCTGTTCATCCGCGGCCCATGGCGCGGTCGAGGGTGATCTCGATGACGACGAGTTCCGGATTCGGCTTCGGCTGCCGATAACGATCCGCATATCGGCGGACGGCCTCGGCCACCGCCTCAGGGTCGTCCGAGACGGTGGCGACGCCTTCGAGGGTGGCCCAGCGGGCGCGGTCGACCTGGCAGACGGTGACGCGCATGCCGCCCGGCCCGGCAGCCTGGATGTTGCGGACCTTCCGGCTGGCCCGGCTGGCGATGATCCGAGCGAGTCCGGCGTCGGGGTCGTAGGTAACGCCGACGGGGACGAGGTGCGGGGTGCCATCGGGCCGTTGTGTGGTGAGTGAGCAGAAGTGATATTCGTTCCAGAACGCGAGGTATGCGGCGTCGGGTTTGGCCGGATCGATGGCCATGGAGAGAAGTTACCGGTCGAGCCGGTGTGAGAGCGTTCCGCCCGCCGGTCGCCCCGCCGGCCTTCAAGGAACCAACAGGGCATCGGGGAGCGATGACCACCGATTCGGTACTGTCACGCCGTGGCTGAACTCAAGAGAACAGTGGTCTATCTCGGTTCGTACGGCTCCGGGCTGGGGGTCTACTCGCGGGACGGTGCCAGGCTCTCGCATCTCAGCACCTTGGACACCCCGGACCCGTCCTACCTGATCGCCGACCCGGACCGGCCGGTGATCTACGCGGCCAACGAACTCGACGACGGCACGGTCAGCTCGTACGCGGTGGAGCCGGGCGGCACGCTACGGCCACTGTCCACCCAGCCGACCGGCGGAGCTTTGCCCTGCCACCTGGCCTTGCACCAGGGCCACCTGCTCGCCGCCAACTACGGCTCCGGCAGCACCTCGGTCCATCCGATCGCGCCGGACGGCACGCTTGGCCCGCGGACCGATCTGGTCGGCCACGAAGGTGGCCTCGGCCCGGATCCGCACCGCCAGGAAGGGGCGCACGCACACCAGGTCACGGTCGCCGGAGATAAAGTGACGGTCGTCGACCTCGGGTGCGACCGGCTGTGGCACCACCGGCTCGACGCGGCGACCGGGCGGCTGTCCGCCACCGGCTCGACGCCGACCTTGCCCGGAGCCGGACCCCGGCACGCGGTGGTGCACCCGTCCGGCCACTGGTACGTGGCAAACGAATTGGACTCCACGGTCGCCACCTTCGAACCCGATCCGCGAGGCCGCCCGCGACCGGCCGGCACGCAGCCGACCACATCGTCCGCACTGGACACCCGCAACTACCCCAGCGGCATCGTCCTGTCGCGCGATGCCCGCTTCCTCTATGTGGGCAACCGCGGCGCGGACAGCATCACCACCTTCGCGGTCACCGCCGATGGAAGCCTCATGATGGTCGGCGAGATCAGCAGCGGCGGCCGCTGGCCACGGCAGTTCGCCATCGTCGACGACCTGCTCTTCGTCGCGAACCAGAATTCCCACACCGTGGTCGCGTTCCGGCTCGACCCCGGCTCCGGCCTGCTCCGGCCTACCGGGGAGGTGACCGAGGTGGGCAGCCCGTCCTGCGTGCTGCCCGGGTAGATCCCGTCTCCGGGCCAGGGTCGAACGTGCACAGCGGCTGCTGGCGGCGATGGAAACAGGCGCGGGCCGTCCGAACGGGTATGAAATCGCCCTTGGTCACGGCGGGGGCGGAGACGTTCCTTCGCGCGTTCAGACCCGCCAGATCGTGACCCGCTTGACCTCGGCGTCCTCCAGCACGCGGAGCGTCGGCACCGAGTGGACCGCCACCGCGGTGAAGCGACCGTCCGGCAGGTAGGCGCGGCCGGGGTCGCCGACCAGCACCTGGGCGCCGCGCGCCCGGGCTCGCTCAAGGAAGGGCAGGACCCTGTCCGCCATGGGCTCCTCGTAGAAGACGTCCCCGGCGAGCACCACGTCGGCGCAGCCGCCGTCCCCGCCGAGAAGGTCTGCGAGCATGACGGTGACGGTGACCTCGTTGGCGGCGGCGTTGAGGCCGATGGCCGCGGCGGCGAGTGGGTCGACCTCGCCGGCGGTGACCGCCGCCGCTCCGGCCAGTGCCGCCGCGATCGCGACGACGCCGGAGCCCGAGGCGAGGTCGAGGACGGTGCGGTCCCGTACGACCTCGGGGTGATCGAGCACGTGGCGGGCGAGCGCCAGCCCGCCGGCCCAGGCGAACGCCCAGAACGGCAGCCGCCCGGTCCGTTCCCACAACCCGTAGACCTCGTCGGCGAGATGCAGCCGCATCTCCGGCACGTAGGGGACCGCAGCGAGCCGGGTCCGTGCGAGGACGAGGGAGGTATCCCGGTCATCCAGGCTCGTCTCGGCCGCTGCCATGCCGGCAGCCTAACGAGCGGTGTCCCCGCTCCGGGCCGGGTGACGGCAATGTTTCGACCGGCGCCGAAGCGTCCCCTACCTAGGCTTCCTTTATGGACACAGCGACAGAGGTCGTGATCTCCCGGTATGCCGAGGTACGGGCGGTGCTCGCCGACCCCCGCTTCACCGTCGCCCTGGCGGGACCCGGTGGTCAGGACCCGAGCATGGCGTGGCTACGGTCACAGGTCTCCCGGTTCAGTGAAGGACCGGCGCATGAGCGGCGGCGGCTCATCGCCACAGGCCGGCTGCATCTGATCGACCCGGACCGGCTGCGCCACCGCGCCCACGCGCGGACGACCACGCTCATCGAGCGGGCCGACGGCCGGCCCTTGGACGCCATGGCAGACCTCGCCCGCCGAGTTCCCGCGGCGGTGCTGGGCGAGGCGCTGGGCGTGGAAGCCGAGGCGCTGCCGCCCGCCGTGGCGGTCGTGGCCGGTGCGTACTTCTCCGATCAGCCGGGGGACGAAGCGGCCGACGGAGCGGTACGGCGGCTGACCGAGCTGTTCGCCGAGGTGCTCGGCACCGGCGATCCTGAGGTGGTGGCCGCCTGCATCGGACTGCTCGTCCAAGCGTACGACTCGTGCGCGGGCTTGATCGGTGACACGCTGCCTCACGTGCTGTGCGAGCCCCGGCCGGACTGGACGGTCGAGGCGCTCATGGCCGAGACGCTCCGTCACGATCCGCCGCTGCGCGTCATGCGCCGGGTCGCCCAGAGCGGTGCCGAACTCGGCGGCCACCGGCTCCCGGAAGGGACGGTTGTGCTGCTGGACCTGGTCGCGGCCCATCGCGACCCGGCCGTCTTCACCGACCCGGACCGTTTCGATCCGGGTCGAGGCGGCCCTCCGCATCTCACCTTCGGGGACGGCCTGCGCCCCTGCCCCGGTGTCGCCCACGCGCTTCAGCTCGCCGCCGGCGTCATCACCGCGGTGGGGGAGCGCTGCCGCCTGAGCACCCCCGATCTCGCCGACGAGGCTTTGCTCACCACAGCTCGACTGGAGGTCATCGCCCGATGAGCACCGAGACCGCTTTTCGCCGGCTCCACCACGCGAGCAGCCCCCTGCTGCTGCCCAATGTCTGGGACTATGCCGGCGCGGCCGCCCTTGCCGAGCAGGGTTTCCCGGCGGTCGGGACCACCAGCCTGGGTGTCGCGGCCGCGTGCGGGAAACCGGACGCGGCCGGAGCGATCCGGGGAGAGACCCTGGCCCTCGCCCGCAGCGTGAGCCGGTTGCCGTGCCTGCTGACCGTGGACATCGAAGGGGGCTTCGGCGGCGGCCCGAAGGAGGTCGCCGAGCTGGCCGCGGAGCTGGCGGCGATGGGCGTGGCCGGGATCAACCTCGAGGACGGTCGCTCTGATGGGAGTCTCGCCCCGCCCGAATACCAGTGCGAGCTGATCGCCGCCATCAAGGCACGCACTCCGCTTCTGTTCGTCAACGCCCGCACCGACACCTACTGGTCGGCCCAGGACCACCCATCGCGCATGGAGGAGACGCTTCGCCGGGCACAGGCCTATGTAGTGGCCGGCGCGGACGGCGTGTTCGTGCCCGGGCTCAGCCGTGCGGCGGACATCGCCGAGGTCGCGCGGTCGGTGACGGCCCCGCTGAACGTGCTGCTGCAGTCGGGCGGGCTCGGTCTCGCCGAGCTGGGCGATCTCGGGGTGGCCCGGGTCAGCACCGGTTCCCTGCTCTACCGCGCGGCGTTGCACGCTGCGGTGACGACCGCCGTAGCGGCCCGCGACGGTGGCAGGGCCCCGGAGGGCCTTCCCTCCTATGCGGACGTGGAGCGGCTGCTCCCGTCATGAGCTCGATCGGGTGAGGCTGTTGATCGGGCTCTTTTCTGTCGGGTTGGTCTGGTAGGAACAGCTACGCCGCTCTGGCCAAAGCCCGTCCGGGAAAGGACCTCACCCCATGACCGTGAACCAGCACCTCACCGAGTTCGCCGGCCTTCCGGTCGTGACCTGGGATACGGCGAAGCACCATGCCGAGGTGGGCGGGGTTGCCTGGCGGCTGAAGGTGGACTCCTACGAACCGGAAGAGCCCTACGAGGTGATGTTCGCCGGTTTCCTGGCCGGGGCCGACACCGAACAGGTGAGCGCCTTGGTCATCGGCTCCTGGGGAGAGTCCTACGAGACCAGCGCCGAGGTCCCGGTCACGCTGCTGGTGCAGGCCGCCGACCGGTTCCCGAACCTACGGGCCGTCTTCCTGGGCGACATGGTGATGGAGGAGTCGGAGATCTCCTGGATCCAGCAGACCGACGTCACCCCCATCCTGGAGAGCTTCCCCGCACTGGAGCGTCTGGAGGTCCGCGGCGGTGAGGGGCTCGTGCTGCGTCCGATCCGTCACACGGCCCTGCAGGTGCTGCGCTTCGAGTCAGGGGGCCTGCCCGCAGCCGTGGTCCGTGCGGCCGGCGAATCCGACCTGCCTGCTCTGACCCGACTGGAGCTGTGGCTCGGCAGCGACCAGTACAACGGGGACGCCACCGTCGCGGATCTCGCTGGGATCCTGTCGGGCGAACGGCTGCCCGCGTTGCGTCACCTCGGCCTGCAGGACAGCGAGATGCAGGACGAGATCGCCGCAGCGATCGCGGCCGCTCCGATCGTCGCGCGGCTGGAGTCGCTCAACCTGTCGATGGGCACTCTCACCGACGACGGCGCCGAGGCGCTGCTGTCCGGCCAGCCCCTCACCCATCTGGCCAGGCTCGACCTGCACCATCACTACCTCAGCGAACCCATGATCGGCCGCGTTACAGCGGCCCTGCCCGGTGTGGAGGTCGACCTGACCGACCGCCAAGAGACCGACGACGACTGGCGGTACATCGCAGTCGCCGAGTGACGCGCACGCGATGACCTGACGGAACGCGGCGGGTCGGCGAGGCCCGCCGCCCGCCGTCGTTCGTCTGGACCGGCCTCAGGTCTGCCGCTGCGGCCGGTAGGCGGCGGCGTCCACGCCGAAGGTCCAGGCGACGCCCGCACGGGCGGTCCCGGGCGCACACACCCCGGGGCGCGGGCCATTTCCTCCCGCAACCGTCGGCGCCCACAGATAGGATCCACGCCTGACGACACCCGTTGGGGGGCGGCATGGGCGGCGTGATCGCCGAGCTCGACATCCTGGGAATCGGCAACGCCATCGTCGATGTGCTCTCGCACGCGGACGACGCCTTCATCCTGGGCCACGGCCTGCCCAAGGGCGGGATGACGCTGATCGACGCCGGGCGCGCCGACGTGCTCTACGCCGGCACGGGACCGTCCGTCGAGATGTCGGGCGGCTCGTGCGCGAACACGATGGCCGCCGCCGCCTCGTTCGGCGCCGCCGTCGCCTACATCGGCAAGGTGCGCGACGACGTTCTCGGTGACATCTTCGCCCACGACATCCGCGCGGCCGGCGTGCTGTTCGAGACCGCTCCCACCGCCGAGGGGCCGGCGACCGCGCGGTGCCTGGTGATGGTGTCGCCTGATGGCCAGCGCACGATGAGCACCTACCTCGGTGCCTGCGTGGAACTTGGGCCCGAAGACATCGACGGGAGCCTCGTCGCGCGGGCCAAAGTGACCTACCTCGAGGGCTATCTGTGGGACCGGCCGCGTGCCAAGCAGGCGTTCCGGGCCGCCATGGCCGCCGCCCATGAGGCCGGCCGCAAGGTGGCGCTGACTCTCTCGGACACGTTCTGCGTCGAGCGCCACTGCGACGAGTTCCGGGCGCTGGTCAACGACCACGTGGACATCCTGTTCGCCAACGAGGACGAGATACGGGCCCTCTACGAGGCGGAGACCCTTGGGGAGGCGCTCGCCCAGGTGCGGGGCCGCTGCGAGATCGTCGCCGTCACCCGGTCGGAGAAGGGCTCGCTCGTGTCCCGCGGCAGCGTTTTCCACGAGGTGCCGGCCGAACCGGTCGAGACGGTCGTGGACACCACGGGCGCCGGCGATTCCTACGCGGCGGGCTTCCTGTACGGCCTCACCCACGGCCTGGACCTGCCGGCGTGCGCGCGCCTCGGCTCGATCGCGGCCGCAGAGATCATCTCCCACGTCGGCTCCCGGCCGCAGGTGAGCCTGGCCGAGCTGGCGGGGCCCGCGCTGACCGCCGCAGGGTAGACATATTCGGGAGCCTTGATGGCATCAACCTCGCCGGGGACCGGGCGATCACCGGCCCCCCGGCGGGAAGATCTCAGCCTGGCAGTTCCACCAGGCCCGCGAGAGCGGCCCGGTGCCGGTCGGGGGTGCCGAGCGCGATGGACGCGCTCTTGGCCCGCTTGAGATACAGGTGGGCGGGATGCTCCCAGGTGAAGCCGATGCCGCCGTGCATCTGCACGCACTCCTCGGCCGCGCGGACCGCGACCGCCGAGCAGTGCGCCTGCGCGACGGCCACCGCGACCGCGGTGTCGGCGTCACCGTCGGCGACGCAGCCCGCCGCGTACCGGGCCACCGATCGTGCCTGGGTGATCGCCACCCACAGATCCGCGAGCCGGTGCTTGAGCCCCTGGTAGGAGCCGATGGGCCGGCCGAACTGGTGGCGGGTCTTCAGGTACTCCACGGTGATCTCCAGGCACCGTTCGGCGAGACCCAGCTGCTCGGACGCCAGCAGGGCCGCTCCGGTGACGAGCCCAGCCGACACCGCCCGTACCGCCGCGTCGCCGTCCGCCACGAGCCGCCCCGCCGCCGCGGTGAACTCCAGGTCGCACAACTGCCGGGTCATGTCCAGCGACACCACCGGTGTACGGATCGCAGCGGCGGCGTCCACCGCCCACAGGCCGCCTCCCGCCGGGACCAGCAGCACCTCGGCGGGCAGGCCGTCCGCGACGCTCCGTACCGTCCCGGTGAGCGCACCGCCCTCGACGGTGATCGTGGACGGGAAGGGTGCGTCCGGCGGAGTGGCGAACGGCACCGCCAGCACCGCGGTCCGGCCGCCGCCCGCGAGCTCGCCCAGCAGGTCCCGCTCCTTCGAGGCGAGCAGCACGGCGGTGGCGATCACCGCGCTGCCGAGGTAGGGCACCGGGGCGACCGCGCGGCCCAGCTCCTCGGCCACCACGGCGGCCTCCCGCCAGGACGCGCCGGCGCCGCCCAGTTCCTCGGGTACGGCCAGCCCCGCGCAGCCCAGCTCGGCGGCGACCGCACGCCACAGCTTCAGGTCGTACGTCTCGTCGCTCTCGGTGCGGGCGAGCACCGCCGCCCAGGGGGCCTGATCGTCGAGCAGCGAGCGTACGGCGGAGCGCAGGTCGTTCTCGACGTCGCTATAGAGCAGATCGGTCACTTGGGCAGGTCCTTCCACGCGACGGTCTTGTCGACCCGGATCTCACCCGGCAGGCCGAGCACCCGCTCGGCGATGATGTTGCGCAGGATCTCCGAGGTGCCGCCCTCGATGGAGTTGCCCTTGGACCGCAGGTAACGGTAACCGGGACTGCGGCTGGTGAAGTCGACGTTCTCGGGGCGGCGCATCGTCCAGTCGTCGAACCGCAGTGCCTCCTCGGCGAGCAGTTCCAGCTCGAACCCGGAGATCTCCTGGTTGAGCTTGGCGAAGGCGTGCTTGGCGGCGGATCCTTCCGGGCCCGGCTGCCCGGCGGCGAGCTGCTGGCCAAGCCGCACCCCGGTCAGCCTGGCCGCCTCGGACTCCACCCACAGCTTCAGCAGTTGCTCGTGCAGGCCTGGCGTGCGCAGCTCAGGCCGTTCCCGCCAGGTGTCCGCGACGATGCCGATCATCCCGTATTCCCGGGGAACCGAACCACCCCCGATGGCGACCCGTTCGTTCATCAGCGTGGTCTGCGCGACCCGCCAGCCATCGCCCACCTCACCGAGCCGGTAGGCATCGGGGATACGCACCTCGGTGAGGAACACCTCGTTGAACTCGGCTTCGCCGGTGATCTGCCGCAGCGGCCGTACCTCCACACCGGGGTCGGTCATATCGCACGCGAAGTACGTCATGCCGCGATGCTTGGGCACGTCGGGGTCGGTGCGGGTGACCAGGATCGCCCAGTGCGCCTCGTGCGCCATGGACGTCCACACCTTCTGCCCGGTCACGATCCAGTCCTCGCCGTCGCGGACCGCCCGGGTACTCAGCGCCGCCAGGTCCGAGCCGGCACCCGGCTCGCTGAACAGCTGGCACCACACCTCCTCACCGGTCCAGAGCGGGCGCAGCCAGCGGGCCTTCTGCTCCTCGGTGCCGAACCCGAGGATCGTGGGGGCGGCCATGCCCAGCCCGATCACGATGCGATGCGGCTGGTTGTCGGGTGCGCCTGCCGCCGCCAATCGCGCGTCCACGTCCTGCTGCAAGGACCGGGGCGCGCCGAGCCCGCCGAGGCCGACCGGGAAGTGAACCCAGGCCAGACCGGCGTCGAACCGGGCGCGTAGGAACTCCAGCCGCCCGGTGGAGGCCGGATCGTGTTCGGTCAGGAAGTCTTCGACGCGGCGGCCGAGCTCCGCCGCGTCCACGGGTGGTGCGCTCACCATCAAGTCTCCCTACGGGTGGGATGTGGGATTCCTGCATAACATACCGACTGGTCGGTTCGTCACTCGGGGCCGCCAGGTAGGGCACGATCAATGGACGAGCACGCACATCGAGAAGGGGAGTTCCCAGATGGCCAGTGAGGACGCTCTGCGGGAACTGTTGAGCAGCAGGAACGGGGGCGTGCTGGCGACGCTCAAACGCGACGGCCGCCCGCAACTGTCCAATGTCAACTACGCCTACGACGACGCCACCCGGCTGTTGCGGGTGTCGATCACCGACGACCGGGCCAAGACCCGCAATCTGCGCCGCGATCCGCGCGCCAGCTTCCATGTGACCACCGACGACTTCTGGGCCTGGGCGGTGGCGGAGGGCACCGCCGAACTGACCCCGGTCGCGGTGGACCCGCACGACGCCACCGTCGAGGAACTGATCGACCTCTACCGCGCCGTCCAGGGCGAGCATCCCGACTGGGACGACTACCGGGCCGCCATGGTCAAGGACCGGCGACTGGTGCTGCGCCTGCACGTCGAGCGCGTCTACGGCCCGCCGGCCCAGGGTTGAGGGACCGGCCGCGGGTTGGGCCCCTGGCCCGTGGCGGTTTCCCCTAATGTGGGTACGGGAGGGGCGATGTCCGCTGAGGGGTTCTTCGAGTTGGGCACCGATGGGCCCAAGGTGATCGTGGCCGGGGTCGACGGGTCCGACACCTCGTTGCGGGCCGCCGCCTACGCGTGGGGTCTGGCCCGCCGCCAGGACGCACACATCACCCTGGTGCACGTCTCCAATGTCGGCGGACTCAGCGCCGCGACACCTGGCGGCGCCGCGATGATGCGGCAGGCCGACCAGCAGGTCGCTGACGAACTTCGCGCAGAGGCCGCAGAGGCCGCTGCGCGCACCCCGGTCCGCTACGACTTCCGCAGCGAGTATGGGGACGCCTACACCGAGTTGGCCCGCGTCGCCAACGAGGTCAAGGCCGACGCCGTCATCGTGGGGGCTTCGGCCCAGGCAGGGCACCGCTTGATCGGTTCGGTCGCCGTACGGCTGGTGCGAGCGGGCCGCTGGCCCGTCACCGTGGTCCCATGACTTTCGCGGGGAGGCGAAACGATGGGCTGGTGGCTGGTCAACGCGGACACGCTGGCGGGAAGCCGGTTCGTGGTCTCCGCCCTGGCCGAGGCCACCGCGAGCCTGAAGACCCTGGAGCGGGGAACGGCCGCGCACCCGGGCGAGCGCGCGTGGCTCGACGTTCACCTGCCCGCCTACCGGGAACGGCAGGCCGGCGACCCGGTCACTGCGCTGCTCATACGGGCCGCTCTGGGGCGCAACTGGAACGCGACCTTCCTCACCCCCACGCCCACCGCCGAGGGTGAACCCACCTTCGCGCAGGAGCTCGCGCGCATCCGCGAGACACCGCCCGAGACCGCCCGCGCCGACCTGACCGTGTCGCTGCGCGGCCCGCTCCCCGCCCAGCTGCACCGCTCCGATCTGCCGCAACGCACCGCCGACCTCCTGGAATGGGTGTGGATGGAATCGGTGCTCCCTTACTGGCCGCGGCGCCGACGGATCATCGAGGCCGACGTCATCGCGCGTACGGCGCAGTTGAGCCAAGGCGGCTGGGCCGCGGCCCTGGACGACATGCGCCCCGGGATGCGCTGGCTCGGGGAGAGCCGACTGCAGATCAACACGCACGACTACCCGCCGCGTGAGCTCTCCGGGGCGCAGCTGATGTTCGTCCCCGTCACCTCACGCCAGGGCTGGGTCTCGTGGGACGCGTCGCACCGGTACGCCGTGGTGTACCCGTGCTCGGGCGCCCTGGCCGAAGCGGGCCGCGCGCCGGTACCCGAGGCCTTGGGCAGGTTGCTCGGGCCTGCACGGGCGGGCGTCCTCGTCCTCCTCGACACCCCCAAGAGCACGACACAGCTGGTGGCCCTCACCAGCCAGGGCCTGGGATCGGTGGGCCGCCACCTCAAGGTCCTGCTCGACGCCCGCCTGGTCCGGCGCCGACGTGCCGGGCGGTCCATGCTCTATTACCGAACGGACGCCGGTGAGGTCCTGGTGAAGGCTCAGAGGACTGGATGAGGACTCATCCAGAAGCAGTCTCGGCCGGTCAGGCCAGGGGGAGGCGCACCGGCTCCGGCCGGCTCTGGACCGACCGCCGCCCCAGCGCACCGGCACCCAGCAGCATCGCCGCCGTGAGTGCCGTGACCAGAGCGAACGAAACCGACAGGCTGCTCACGGCAGCGATCCCGCCGATCACGCTGGGCGCGATGAACCCCGAGGTGTAGCTGATCGTCGCCACCCCGGCCACGCCTTCGCCGGGCGTCGGCGCGGCATTGCCGGCCGCAGCGAACACCAACGGCACGACCACCGCCAGCCCCAGGCCGATCAGCATGAACCCGGCGACCGCGGGAAGGGGAGTGCGGGCGATGACGACGAGGGCCCCGCCGAGCGCGGCCAGCACCCCGCTGATGCGTACGGTCGTCGCGGCGCCCAGGCGGCGCACCACCCGGTCGCCGCAGAGCCGTCCGGCGGCCATGGTGAACGCGAACGCGGTGTAGCTCGCGGCCGCCACACCGGGGGAGGCGGCGGTGATCTGCTTGAGGTAGACCGCGCACCAATCCTGGCTGGCCGCCTCACCGAACACCGCACAGAAACCGACCAGGCCGATGACGAGCACGCTCCGGGAGGGCAGCACGAACCGCGGGGGAGCCGCCTCATCCGCTTCCGCCCGTACGTCCGGCAGCCGGCGGACGGCGAGGGCGCCCACCACGAGCAGCGTCGACGCCATGGCCCCCAGATGGATACGGGCGTCGACCCGGGCGTGTGCCGCGAGCACTCCCACCGCGCCGCCCGCCAGGCCTCCGACGCTCCACATCCCGTGCAGCCCCGACATGATCGAACGGCCGACCCGCTGCTCGACGACCACCCCTTGGGCGTTCATGGCGACATCGCACATGCCCGCCACCGCCCCGTACACCAGCAAGGTCACCCACAGCACGGGCAGGTTCGGCGCGAGCGCCGGGAACGCCAGCATCGCGCACCAGAGGCCGAGCAGCCATCGGGTGGCCGCCCGGCCGCCGAATCGGTGGGTGAGGCGCCCGGCCATCGGCATCGCGATGAGCGAGCCGACCGCCGGTGCGAGCAGCGCGAACCCCAGCGCCCCGGGCCCGACGCGAAGGTGATCCTGGAGCCATGGGATACGGGTGGCGAAGCTGCCGCCGACCGCTCCATGCACCGCGAACGCCGCGGCCACCGCGATCCTGGCCCGTCTCACCGCATGCAGATCCACCGGAACAAAATAACAGAAAACCTTCTTTACTATTAGTGCCCGGGCCTGGCGGTTCGCCGTAGCCGTGCGAGGCACCCGCGCCTCGACGGCCACGCATCCGCCGATAGGGTCCAGCCATGCGATGGCGAGACACATCGGGGGTCAAGTGGCGGCTCCGCCAGCAGCGCCTGGCCTGGCCACGCCGGATCAAACCGGAGGCGGCATTCGAGCTCGCCCCCGCCGGGATCGGCGATGACCCCATTTCACTGATCATCGCGGCCCCGTTCATCCTGGCCTTCGCCGTGATGGTCCCGCTCTGGCTGGCCGAGTTCGCCGCCCGGCTCGCAGCCGCGCCCGTAGCCACCGCGCTACGTCTTGGCTCAGTGATCCCCTACCAGCTGGAACTGTCCCGAAAAGGTCAGCTCATCTGCCGCTACTCGGCTCGAGGCCGAAGCGAGCTGGTCGCTCTGCGCACACAGCTCGCCCGCCACTAGGACGACTCGCCCGGACCCTTCTGATCTGACCGCACCGCTCCGGCCTGCGCGGGTGATCGGTCGTGGCGGATGGGCGTCGACCACGCGGGCCGGCCCCAACCCGGGCTCTTACGGTGACGCCGGCCCGGCCCCGCGGAATCGACTGTCGACCTCATCGGCCGCGACGTCGCCCGCCGAGACGCGGACGGCACGCAGGAGGACGGTGACCTCGGCGGCCTGGTCTCTGGTGAGATCGGGCAGGCCGAAGTCCGCCTGATTCAGGGCCGCCGTCGCTTCGCCCGCGAGGGCCCGCCCGTCGTGGGTGATCTTGGCCAGGACCACGCGCCTGTCATCGGGGGACGGGCGTCGTTCGACGAGTCCGCGCTGCTCCAATTTGCCGATCGCGTTCGTCACCGAGGCGGGGTGCACCATGAGGCGTTCCCCCATCTTGCCCATGGGCAGGGAACCGGTGCGCGCGAAGGCCAGGAGCTGCAGCGCCTCGTAGGCGGCGAAGGTCAGGCCGTACGGCTTGAGCGCGTCCTCGATCCGGCTCAGCAGCAGTTGCTGCACCCTCATCACCGAGGTGACCGCCGCCATGTGATCGGCGTGCTCCGGCCAGCGGGCGCTCCACTGGCGGTGCGCCTCGGCGATGGGGTCGAAGGACTCTGGACTGGGCATCGGCCCACCGTATGTGACCTGGAACGGCGCGTCGATGCCACCCCATGGCCGTTTCGCTCTCTCAGTGCCCGGTGAGGCCTCGCTCTTGACTGGTTGGCGCACAGTGATTACTTTAACTTCAAAATATTTAACGTCCAAGAGTTGGTGGGGAGGATCCCTGTGATGCGCTCTGACGATGAAGGTCCGCTGCATGTTCCGGTGCATCCGGTGCGTTTCGTGACAGCGGCCGCCCTGTTCGACGGGCATGACGCGGCGATCAACATCATGCGGCGGATCCTGCAGTCCCAGGGCGTCGAGGTGATCCATCTGGGCCACAACCGTTCGGTGCAGGAGGTGGTCGACGCCGTCCTCGAAGAGGACGTGCAGGGCCTCGCGGTCAGCTCCTACCAGGGCGGGCACGTGGAGTACTTCGAGTATCTGGCGGAGCTGCTGAACGAGGCCGGGGCCGGGCACGTCAAGATCTTCGGCGGCGGCGGCGGCGTCATCGTGCCGGAAGAGATCGCGCGGCTGTCCGACGCCGGCGTACGGATCTTCTCTCCCGAGGACGGGCAGCGGCTCGGCCTCCCCGGGATGATCAACCAGCTGGTGCGTGAGTGCGATGTCGACCTGGCCGAGCACCACGCGCCGGTGGAGGCGGTGCTGGCGGGGGAGCGGGCGGCGCTGGCCCGGGCGATCACCTGCCTGCAGGCCGGGGAGCTGCCGGAGACCGACCATCAGGCACTGGCCGCCGCGGCCAAGGCCCGCCGGGTGCCGGTGCTGGGCATCACCGGCACGGGCGGGTCGGGCAAGTCCTCCCTCACCGATGAGCTGATCCGCCGGCTGCGCACCGATCAGCAGGACAAACTCCGGGTGGCGGTACTGGCGGTGGACCCGACGCGGCGGCGCGGCGGTGGCGCACTGCTGGGGGACCGGATCCGGATGAACGCCCTCGATCGCGAACATGTGTTCTTCCGGTCGCTGGCCACCCGCGGCGCGGGCCAGGAACTGCCGGAGAACATCGACGCGGTGATCCAGGCGTGCAAGGCCGCCGGATATGACCTGGTGATCCTGGAAACTCCGGGTATCGGGCAGGGCGACGCGGCGATCGTGCCTCTCGCCGATGTGTCGCTGTACGTGATGACACCAGAGTTCGGTGCGGCCTCCCAGCTCGAGAAGATCGACATGCTCGACTTCGCGGACGTCGTGGCGATCAACAAGTTCGAGCGCCGCGGGGCCGAGGACGCGGTGCGCGACGTGTCGCGGCAGCTCATCCGTAACCGGGAGGCGTTCGGCGCCCGACCGCAGGACATGCCGGTGTTCGGGACCAGCGCCGCCACCTTCAACGACGACGGCGTCACCGCTCTGTACCAGCACCTGACCGGGCTGCTCGCCGAGCATGGGCTGGCATTGCAGCCCGGCGTGCTTCCCGAGACGACCACCCGTACCTCCACGGGTGCGGCGCACATCGTCCCGCCTTCGCGCATCCGCTACCTCGCGGAGATCACCGAGACCGTGCGCGGCTATCACACCGAGACCACCCGCCAGATGGCCGCGGTTCAACGGGCGCAGCGGCTCGCCGCCGTGCATGAGGAGCTCACCGATCAGCCCGCGGCGGCCGTCGCCGACCTGCTGGATCAGGCCCGCCGTGACGTCGCCCCCGAGAGCGCCGAGCTCATCGAGCGCTGGCCTGCCGTGGTCGAGTCGTACTCGGGCGAGGAGCAGGTGGTGCGGATCCGCGACCGTGAGTCACGAACCCGGCTGATCCGCGAGTCACTGTCGGGAAACCAGATCCCGAGAGTGGCGCTACCGCGCTACACCGATCACGGAGAACTGCTGCGCTTCCTGCGGGAGGAGAATCTGCCCGGCGCCTTCCCGTTCACCGCCGGGGTGTTCCCGTTCAAGCGGGAGGGCGAAGACCCGGCGCGGATGTTCGCCGGGGAGGGCGATCCGTTCCGCACCAACCGGCGCTTCAAGCTGCTGTCCGCCGACAGCGAGGCGACCCGGCTGTCCACCGCGTTCGACTCCGTCACCCTGTACGGGCGTGATCCGGGCGAGCGCCCGGACGTCTACGGCAA
The DNA here is from genome assembly GCA_025964575.1 of Actinomycetes bacterium. Lineage (GTDB taxonomy): Bacteria > Actinomycetota > Actinomycetes > Streptosporangiales > Streptosporangiaceae > Actinomadura_E. The sequence goes on along the minus strand of JAOPYO010000265.1, from coordinate 1,511 downwards.
GGTCGGCACCTCCGGGGTGTCCATCGCGACCCTCGACGACATGAAGGCCCTCTACGACGGGTTCGATCTGGCCGCGCCGAACACCTCGGTGTCGATGACGATCAACGGCCCGGCGCCGACGATCCTGGCGTTCTTCCTCAACACCGCGATCGACCAGGGTCTGGACGCCTTCCGCGACTCTCACGGTCGCGAGCCGTCTGCTGAGGAGGCGCAGGAGGTACGGTCCCGTACGCTGGCCACGGTGCGCGGCACCGTTCAGGCCGACATCCTCAAGGAGGACCAGGGCCAGAACACCTGCATCTTCTCCACCGAGTTCAGCCTGCGGATGATGGCCGACATCCAGGAATGGTTCATCGCCCACCAGGTGCGCAACTTCTACTCGGTGTCGATCTCCGGCTATCACATCGCCGAAGCCGGGGCGAACCCGATCAGCCAGCTGGCCTTCACCCTGGCCAACGGGTTCACCTATGTCGAGTCCTACCTGGCCCGCGGGATGGACATCGACGACTTCGCACCCAACCTGTCGTTCTTCTTCTCCAACGGCATGGACCCCGAATACACGGTGCTGGGCCGCGTCGCCCGCCGCATCTGGGCGGTCGGGATGCGCGAGAAGTACGGGGCGAACGAACGGTCACAGAAGCTGAAGTACCACGTCCAGACCTCGGGCCGTTCGCTGCACGCCCAGGAGATGGACTTCAACGACATCCGCACGACGCTGCAGGCGCTGATCGCCATCTTCGACAACGCCAACTCCCTGCACACCAACGCCTACGACGAGGCCGTCACCACCCCCACCGAGGATTCGGTCCGCCGCGCGCTTGCCATCCAGCTCATCATCAACCGCGAGTGGGGGCTGGCGATGAACGAGAACCCGCTCCAGGGTTCCTACATCGTCGACGAGCTCACCGATCTGGTCGAAGAGGCGGTGCTGACCGAGTTCGACCGGATCAGCGAGCGCGGGGGAGTGCTGGGCGCGATGGAGACCGGCTACCAGCGTGGCCGCATCCAGGACGAGTCCATGCTGTACGAGCACCGCAAGCACGACGGCACCCTCCCCATCATCGGCGTCAACACCTTCCGCAACCCGCACGCCGACGACGTGGCCGCCCGGCCGCTGGAGCTGGCCCGGGGCACCGAGGCAGAAAAGCACTCCCAGCTGCGGCGCGTCCAGGACTTCCAGGAACGCAACCGGGAACCCGCGCACGTCGCCCTGGCCCGGCTCAAGGACGCGGCCCGGTCCGGCGACAACGTCTTCGCCGAACTCATGGACGCCGCCCGGGTATGCAGCCTGCAGCAGATCACCGAAGCGTTCTTCGAGGTCGGCGGCCAGTACCGCCGCAACGTCTGAAAGGAAACACGATCCCATGAACGCAGACTTTCCCGCGTATGCCCCGGCGGAGGAGCATGAGCTTCTTCGTCAGGCGGTTCGTGAGCTGGCCGCCGCTGAGATCGCTCCTCGTGCGGCGGAGGTGGATGAGAGGGCGGTGTTCCCGCGGCATTCTTTGGATGCG
>JAOPYO010000434.1 GCA_025964575.1 Actinomycetes bacterium | reverse complement strand
GCCAGTTGCGAAGAGACCCCCGAAGCACGCTGTACGTCTCCAGCGGAGACTTCCTGTCGTTCGTTGTCGCCGAGGCCGAGGCCGAACTCTCAGCGGTGAGCACGGTGCCCGGGGATGAGCCCGGGCGGGAACTACTGGGCATGCAGCCGGCCTTCGATCGGCCGGAGGACGAGGCCGCCTTCTTGGAGAACATGGTCGCGGACCGGCGCCTGGTGATCAGGCTTCGTGTGTCCCGCCTGTACGGCACCGCCATCGACCTGCCTTCCGGCTAAAGGCCTGGGTAGAGTGCCAGGCTTTCACTGGCGCTCTACCCTTTGACCTGGTCTTCAGCAGGTGACGGACCTGTGAGGGCGGCGCGTTGAGGAACGCATTGCTCGCTGAGTGGTCATGGTCTATCGCTCCGTGCGGCGGGCCAGTGCATGTCCCGCCGGCAGGTCTGCGACGAAGGTCCAGAGGAAGCCGGTGATCTGCGCAAGGTCGTGATCTTTGACTGCGGCGTCGATGGACCGATGGAGACCTTCTTCGATCTCGGCGACCTGCCGGGCGATGCGGGCGCCCTCCTCGGTGAGGGACAGCTCGATATGGCGGCGGTCATGCTCCGGCACCGCACGGTGGACGAGCCCCGTGGAGACAAGCCGATCGACGAGCCGGCTGGGGCTGCTGCCGCTTTCACAGACAAGGAGCTCACCGAGGCCGGACAGGGTGAGCGGCTGACGATCCTGCAGGAGGCGCATCACCTCGGCCTGAGAAGGGGTGATGCCCAACGGACGCAGGGCCTGTGCGAGCAGCCGGTTACCCTCCCGCTGAGCGGCCAGGATCAGGTATCGCAGTTCTTCAGCGGAACGCATCGGGCACATCCTCGTCATACGTGGTCAAGGCACTGGTGGCGGCGGCCAGGCGGCAAGCCGCTCCTGGGTCGTGGGCCGGCAGGATGACTCACCGACGCCCGATCCTGACCGGTATCGAAGAGCACCAATCCGTCTCGGTGCTCGATCACGTACACGTTGATGGGCAGCGGCCGAGTCCATTGCCGGGAGGTGAACAGCCACCAGCACATCGGCTTGCGAGTCGATGCGACATGCTCTCCGTGGAACGATAGATTACACGACATACATATCGTGTCAATTATCTATCCTGCGACCGCCCAGGCCGCCCGGTCAGCGGACCGGGCGGCCTGGGCGGTCAGGAGACCCTGCCCGTTCGGGGTCGAGCACCAGGGGAATGCCCGGCCAACGGCTGTCATCGTTTTCGATCACGGTCGCCACCCGGCGCATCACAGGTATCAGTTCGAAGTCACAGCCAGTACGTGTCGTGTTCGCGGAAGAACTCCGCCTTCTCCTCGTCGCTCTTGCCTGCCAGGGTGAGCAGCCCCTCGAAGTATCCCTCTCGTGGCGCGCCCGACGCGAAGTGCAGCAGCATCGACGCCGGCGCCCCCGATTCGTTACGGAACGCGTGTGCGCCACCCTCCGGGACGTGCACGAAGTCGCCCGGCGTCGTGTCGATCCAGCGCCGCCCGTCGTAAATGCGCACGGTGCCGGAAAGGATGTAGAACGACTCAGAGATCGACCGGTGGAAGTGCGCCGCAGGGCCGCTGGGCTCTGGTCCCATGTCCCAGCGGTAGAGCCCGAACTGTCCGTTGGTCGACGCCCCGGTCGCCAAGTAGTGCACCGTGTTGCCGCTCGGGTAGATCAGCTCGGGCACCGCGTCCGGGCGCCGGTACGTCGCCGTCAGCCCGCCGGTGTCACCGTGGTAAGTCGGCGGTGGATAGGTCATAGCTGTCCTGTCTTCAAGTCTCGGATCGCAGGATTCTCGGGTGGGCGTTGTTGTGCGCCGGTCGGCGTGCTAGGGCCGGGGTACTGGGAGACCACGAAGTCTTTGCTGCGAATGAGCGCGAAGGCGAGTACACCACCTACGAGGGCCAGGATGCCGCTGGCGAGCAGCAGATCGTTCATGGCCGCCGCAAAGCTCGCATGCACCGCGTCGCCCAACTGTTTACGGATCGGCGGTGGCGCGGCGGCGATCGCCTGCCCCGGATTGCCTGTGTGCACCGCATCCGCGATCTGATCGGCGTGGCCCTGCAAGCCGGGGATGGTGGCGAGTCGCTCGTTCAGATTGGTGTGCAGCGATGCCGTGAAGATCGAGCCATACAGGGCGATACCGACGGCGATGCCTATCTGCCGGAAGGTCTGGTTCGCACCGGAGGCCATGCCGGAGCGGTGTACCGGCACCACGCCCACCGCGGTCGAGGCCAGGGGCGGATTGACCATGCCAGTCCCGACGCCGGCGACGATGAGCCCCGGGATGAGGTGCGTCCAATCCGACTCGGCGTCCAAGCCCATCATCAGTAGCAGGCCGACACCCACCAAAAGCAGTCCTGGGCCGATCAGCCACCGAACCGGGACATGGCTCGACAGCCGGCCCGCCGCCGTCGCGGCGATTATTGTTCCGGCGGAGACGACGAGTAGCCGAGCACCGGTACCCAGTGCGCTGTAGCCGAGACCGTCCTGGAGATACAGCACGATGTAGAGGAACATCGCGAACAGCGAGGCGTTCATCGCGAACGCTGCGATCGAGCCACCGAGGAACGTCGGTGTGCGCAGAAGAGAAATGTCGAACATCGGCTCGGGCACCCGCCACTCCACCGCGACGAATGCGGCCAGCAACACCGCCGCCAAGCCGAAGCAGATGACGACCTCCTGCTCGCCCCACGTCGTCTCACTCGCCCTGATCAGGGCGTACACGAGGCTGAAGAGCCCGGCGGTCAACGTAGCGGCACCCAGCCAGTCGATCCGTGTGGTGTGCGGTGAGCGGGACTCATCCACCCGGCGTACAGCGATGGCGATCGCGACGACGCCGATCGGCAGGTTGACAAGGAAGATGCCGCGCCAACTGATCCCGGTCGTGATCGCGCCGCCGAGAAGCGGGCCGAGCGCGGTGGCTACGCCGGCGACCGCGCCCCACGCGCCGAAGGCCACGCCCCGCTGTTTGCCGTGGAAGGTGCTGGCGAGCAGCGCCAGTGAGGTAGCGAACAAGATCGCGCCACCGACCCCCTGCACCGCCCGGGAGACGATCAACATCATCGGATCCTGGGCGGCACCGCAGAGAGCCGAGCCGGCAGTGAAGATCGACAGACCGATGACGAACACGAGCCGCCTGCCGAATCTGTCGGCGAGGGACCCTGCAGTGAGCAAGAGCGCTGCCAGGGTCAACGCGTAGGCGTCCGTCACCCACTGCAGGCCGCTGAAGCTCGCGTGCAGCGCGTGCTGGATGTCCGGAAGCGCGACGACGACGATAGTGACGTCGAGCAGCAGCATGAACGTCGCAGCGCACACCACCAGCAACGTCCACCACTTGCGTGCCATGGTTTCGTGCCCTCCTCGATCGGGGAGTTGGGGAACGATGCCTTCGAGCCTGTCCATGTTCGCCATGGGGCGTCGGGTTCAGCCCTTGGGTGGGGCCTGGAGACTCCAGATACGCCCATCGGGGTCACGGACGGTCATCTCCTTGGTCCCGTAATGGGTGTCCTCAAACGGCGTGACCACGTCGACGGCGGGGCCAGGGCGGAACGCATCCGCATCGGCCACCTTCAGAATGATCTGCACCTGAGGCTCTCGGTTCTCGGGGATCTCAGAGAGGACGAGGTAGGGACCGCCGCCGTTGCGGAGCACGCCAGAGCCATCGTCGGTCGAGAACTCCACATCGAAACCCAGTGCTTGAAAGAACCCGGCTGCCTTGCCCCAGTTGTGGGTTTCCAGGTACACGCCCTCGATGCCCTCGGTCGTCATATCAGGTCTCCTTCTCAGACGATTGCCGTCGCTGCCCGTGGGTGTCGTCGAGGTAGGCGCGCAGCGCATCAGCGACCAACGCTGACAGGGACAGGCCCGACTCGATGGCGTGATGCTTGACCTGCTTGATCAGCCCCACCGGCAAGTACACGTTGAACTGCTTGACGTCCTCGTCGCTCACGAGGTGAATGCTAGCATGCTAGCCCAGGAGGATCTGTTGCGGACAGCGCCCAAACCGCTGCTGGCAGACCTCCGGCCACCCATACCGGGGGTCAGTGGCGTACTCCGGCAATCAGCAGCAGGAGACACATCAACCTCCGTTGCATGAGATGCAACGGAGGTTGGGATGCGCTTGCCGAGGCCGCGACTACTGTGGCCTGATGCGCTGAAGGGGGAACCGACCGGAGTCGGTTCCCCCTTCTTGAGCTGGCACTTCAGTCGCGGCCGATCAGGCCGAATGATGCATCAGATGCATTCCGCTCGTTTTCAGCTGCAGCCGCTCGTGGAGCCGCAGCCCTCACAGACGTAGCAGCTACCGGCCGGCCGCATCTTCGTGCCGCAGGTCATGCAGAGCGGCGCGTCAGCCGTACGGCGCTGGTGGCTCTCGGTCACATCGACCGATGATCCGGCCTGGACCGGCACCACCGGCAGCACCGGCAGTTCCCTACGCTCCGACGGCTTGTCGACGGGCCTCTGAATCTGTGCCGACTGGGCCAGTGTCTCCGGGTCGACCTCGTCCTCGGCGTGCAGCGTGGCCGGGTCCTCGCCCGCCGCCTGCAGGGCGCGCTCGTCGGCGGTGAAGATGCCGAGCTCGGCCCGCGTCTCGTACGGCAGGTGGTCGAGCGCCAGCCGCCGGAAGATGTAGTCCATCATCGAGGTGGCCATGCGGATGTCCGGGTCGTCGGTCATGCCTGCAGGCTCGAACCGCAAGTTGGTGAACTTCTCCACCCATGTCTCCAGCGGCACGCCGTACTGCAGGCTGATGGAGATCGCCATCGAAAAGGCGTCCATCACCCCGGCAAGCGTGGAGCCCTGCTTGCCGAGCTTGAGGAACACCTCGCCGAGCCCGTCACCGGGGTAGCTGGAGGCCGTCATGTAACCCTCGGCACCGGCCACCGAGAACCGGGTGACGGTCGCCGGCCGCCGCTTGGGCAGCCGCTTGCGGACCGGCCGCACCTCGCCCGGGGAGGCGACCACGGCAGGCGCGGCTTCGACCTTCTTCTTGGCGACGGAGAGCGGCTGGCCGACCTTGCAGTTGTCCCGGTAGATCGCGAGGGCCTTGAGGCCCATCTTCCAGCCCTCGAAGTACACCTTCTCGATGTCCTCGACGGTGGCGGTCTCCGGCACGTTGCAGGTCTTGCTGATCGCTCCGCTGAGGAACGGCTGCACCGCGGCCATCATCCGCACGTGACCCATGGGGCTGATCACCCGCTCGCCCATGGCGCAGTCGAACACGTCGTAGTCCTCCTGCCGGAGGCCGGGAGCATCGACGACATGACCGTGCACGGAGATGTACTCGACGATGGCCTCGATCTGCTCCTGCTGGTAGCCCAGCTGCTTGAGCGCGCGTGGCACCGTGTTGTTGACGATCTGCATCGAACCGCCGCCGACGAGCTTCTTGAACTTCGCCAGCGCCAGGTCAGGCTCGATGCCCGTGGTGTCACAGTCCATCATCAGGCCAATTGTCCCAGTGGGGGCCAAAAGGGAAGCCTGGGCGTTTCTATACCCATTCTTCTCGCCGAGTGTGAGGCACTGCTGCCACTGCCTGGTGGCCTCGACGTGGATCTCCTTGTCGATCTCGTCAAGGGTGCGGATGTCGTCGTTGGCGGCGGCGTGCTTGCGCATGACCCGCTTGTGCGGCTCGACGTTGCGGGCATAGCCGTCGTACGGTCCCACGACGGCGGCCAGCTCGGCGGAGCGCCGGTAGGCCACACCCGTCATCAGCGAGGTGATCGCGGCGGAGATCGACCGGCCGCCGTCCGAGTCGTACGCATGACCGCTCGCCATGAGCAGGGCGCCCAGGTTGGCGTAGCCGATGCCCAGCTGACGGAAGGCCCGGGTGGTCTCAGTGATCTTCTCGGTGGGGAAATCCGCGAACGTGATCGAGATGTCCATCGCCGTGATGATCAGCTCTGTCAGCTTGACGAACCTGGCGACATCAAAGGAGTCATCGGCCTTCAGGAACTTCATCAGGTTGATGCTGGCGAGGTTGCAGGACGAATTGTCCAAATGCAGGTACTCGGAACACGGGTTACTCGCAGTGATACGTCCGGATTCCGGGTTGGTGTGCCAGTCATTGATGGTGTCGTCGTACTGAATGCCGGGGTCGGCGCACTCCCAGGCGGCCTGGGCCATCAACCGGAACAGGTCCTTGGCGCGGACGGTCTCGATGACCTCACCGGTCAGACGGGAGCGCAGGCCGAACTCGCCGTCGCTCTCGACGGCACGCATGAAATCGTCGGAGACCCGGACCGAGTTGTTGGCGTTCTGGTACTGAACGCTGACGATGTCCTTACCACCGAGGTCCATGTCGAAGCCCGCGTCGCGAAGGGCGCGAACCTTGTCCTCTTCGCGGGCCTTGGTCTGGATGAACTCGGCCACGTCGGGGTGATCCACATCCAGCACGACCATCTTCGCGGCCCGCCGGGTGGCGCCACCGGACTTGATGGTTCCCGCGGAGGCGTCGGCCCCGCGCATGAACGAGACGGGGCCGCTGGCGGTGCCACCGGAGGAGAGCAGCTCCTTGCTGGAGCGGATACGGGACAGGTTCACCCCCGACCCCGAGCCGCCCTTGAAGATCACACCCTCTTCCTTGTACCACTCCAGAATCGACTCCATCGTGTCGTCCACGGAGAGGATGAAACACGCCGAGACCTGCTGGGGCGAGGCCGTACCGACGTTGAACCAGACCGGTGAGTTGAAGCTGAACACTTGGTGCACCAGGGCGTACTTCAGCTCGTGCTCGAAGATCTCAGCGTCCTCGTCGGAGGCGAAGTAGCCGTTCTCCCTGCCGGTGTCGGCATAGACCTGCACGACCCGGTCGACCAGCTGCTTGAGGCTCCACTCGCGCTGCGGTGCGCCCACCGCGCCGCGGAAGTACTTCGTGGTGACGATGTTGGCCGCGTTGACCGACCAGAAGTCGGGGAACTCCACACCGTGCTGCTCGAAGTTGATCGAGCCGTCGCGCCAGTTCGTCATGACGACGTCACGACGCTCCCACGTCACCTCGTCGTACGGATGCACACCGGGCGTGGTGAAGATGCGCTCCATCTTCAGCCCCTTGTGGCCTGCCCCATTGGCCGTGGCCCGCCGGGCCCCGCCTTTGCCGCCCCGGGCCGCTGAACCGCTGACCGTCTCTGTCATGACTTCCCCTCTTGAGCCCATCGCCGGGCTCACGTCCAGGATGTACCTCGCCCCCTTCGGCCGGCGGGTTCGCCGGCCAGGGCGTTCACTGCAACGCGGACCACTCACTCCCCTGCGGGAGCCGCCGTCCGCAACGTCTCGATCTCTTTTTCGAAGTCCTCCAGCGACTCGAAGCCCCGGTAGACCGAGGCGAATCGCAGATAGGCGACCTCGTCGAGCTCCCGCAGCGGTCCAAGGATGGCCAGGCCGATCTCATGGGACGGCATCTCTGCCGCACCCATCGCCCTGAGCGCCTCTTCGACCCGCTGTCCGAGCTGAGCCAGCGCATCCTCACCGACCGGGCGACCCTGGCAGGCTCTGCGCACCCCGGCGATGATCTTCTCTCTGGAGAAGGGCTCGGTGACGCCGCTGCGCTTTGCCACCATGAGCAGCACGCTCTCTTGCGTGGTGAACCTCTTGCCGCACTCCGGACAGGAGCGGCGTCGCCGGATGGCGGCGCCGTCCTCGGTGGAACGGCTGTCGATGACCCGGCTGTCGGGGTTACGGCAGAACGGACAGTGCATCGCGTTTCCCCTTCCCCTACGCGGATCTCGTCACCAGGTGCGCCAACGGCACAACTTGTAGTGAACTACATCCGTGTAACTACTAGATGTTGTGGTCAACCGTAGGCCTCACACAAGGGCTACGCAAGCTGAAACGGGTGGGACGCAGGTAGACCCTGGTCACATCGCGGGCGTCGCATCCCGGGTCGGCGTGTCGCGCCCCCAGGGGTTCGAGTTTTCCCCGCACGAGGCCGATCGCAGGACGGCGCCCGATCGTCCCTAAGCCATTATCCGGGCAGCGCGAGCCGCTGACCAGGCTGGATGATCGCGCCGGACAGAGCGTTGAGGTCGATGATCCGCTGCACCGTGATCCGGGGGTCGACCGCCGGCCGGTTCCGCGCCGCGATGTCCCACAGGGTGTCACGAGCACCGACGGTGACCAGTTCCACCGCCCTGCCCGACTGTGACGCTCCGTGCCGCTTGGCCGTGCCCGCGGCAGCGCCGTGCCCCGCGGTCATCCAGAGCCCCGCCAGCAGGATCAACACTGCCAGGACGACCAGCACGAGCCGTCCCCGCCGAGTCAGCCGGACACCACCACCGGGCCCCGTCCGGCCGCGCCGTACGCACTCGATCTCCTGAGCCGTCACGGTCACGCCGACCTCCTTCGCACCAACCTTCGATCTTCGAATGCAGATTCGATCGAACGGTTGTACGATTTCTATCGCACGTCATCGGTAAAACACCAGCACATTCTTCGAACAGTTGTTTGATCATTTGAGGTTGGCGCGATAACGTGCGACTACGGGAGCGAAGCGAGTGATACACGCACAGCGACGAGGAGGCGAGACCGACCAATGAGCACGGTCCGGGAGATGCCTGCTGGGCCAATGGACGAGAGTGGGCTCACCCAGCGGCAGCGCATGGTGCTCGAGGTGATCCGCGACTCCGTTCAGCGCCGCGGCTATCCGCCCTCGATGCGCGAAATCGGCGAGGCGGTCGGGCTGACCAGCACGTCGAGCGTGTCGCACCAGTTGCGCACGCTGCAGCGCAAGGGCTATCTGCGCCGCGACCCGAACCGCCCGCGCGCCGTGGAGGTGCGGGTGCCCGGCAAGCCGTTGCTGCAGAGCCAGCCCGAGTCGTACGAGACCGCCAACGGGCAGGAGACCACGGGGCATCCGGTGCCCGCGTACGTGCCACTGGTGGGACGGATCGCCGCCGGTGGCCCGATCCTGGCCGAGGAGGCGGTCGAGGACATCTTCACCTTGCCCCGGCAACTGGTCGGCGAGGGCACCCACTTCTTGCTGAAGGTATCCGGTGACTCGATGATCGAGGTCGCCATCGCCGACGGCGACTGGGTGGTCGTGCGCCAGCAGCCGGTCGCGGAGAACGGCGACATCGTGGCGGCAATGATCGAGGGTGAAGCCACGGTCAAGACCTTCAAGCGCAAGGACGGTCACGTCTGGCTGCTGCCGCAGAACCAGGCGTACGAGCCGATCCCCGGCGACGACGCGTCCGTGCTCGGCCGAGTGGTGGCCGTCCTCCGCAAGATCTGACGCAGGGCCTGAGGCGAGGCCTGACCTAGGCTCTGGCAAAGGCGTGAAATCGGCCGGGTACGGCCTCGGGAGAACCCCGTGGCCCCCCGGCCCGTTCCCGCGAGCCGACGGTGAACGCGACGACGCCGGAACCGGAGACCGCTGCGGGGGGCACGGCTCGTGACGTACGCGGCCTTGCGTCTGCGCTACTCTTCAAGTATGCGATCGCGGTCGCTTCTCAGCACGCCGCGTTGACGCCGTCCTCCCATTGCGTCGATGCGGTAGCCCCTCCTGTGTGAGGGGCCCTTTGCTTTAGAAAGCACAGATCGAGAAGTGCCGACCCGTACGACCAGGTGAGGACCCCAGCAGTGAGCACAGCCGCCGACGAGCAGTATGACCCGCGGGCGATCCAGGACAAGTGGCAGGCCCGGTGGGCCGAGCTGGACCCGTTCTCAGCGAACGACGGGGCCACCGACGATCGCGAGCACCGCTACGCGCTGGACATGTTCCCGTACCCCTCTGGTGATCTTCACATGGGTCACGCGGAGGCGTTCGCGATCGGCGACGTGGTCTCCCGGTACTGGTTCCAGAAGGGCTTCAACGTCCTCCACCCGATCGGCTGGGACTCCTTCGGGCTGCCCGCCGAGAACGCCGCGATCAAGCGGAATTCGCATCCCGCGGAGTGGACGTACGCCAACATCGACACACAGGCGGCGTCCTTCCATCGCTATGCGGCGTCGTTCGACTGGTCCCGCCGGCTGCACACCTCCGACCCGGAGTACTACCGGTGGACGCAGTGGCTGTTCCTGCGCTTCTACGAGCGAGGCCTCGCCTACCGCAAGGGCGGCAAGGTCAACTGGTGCCCCAACGACCAGACGGTGCTGGCCAACGAGCAGGTCATCGGCGGCACCTGTGAGCGCTGCGGGGCCGTGGTCGAGCGACGTGAGCTCACCCAGTGGTATTTCAAGATCACGGAATATGCGGACCGCCTGCTGACCGACATGGAGCAGCTCGAGGGCAAGTGGCCCGAGCGCGTGCTGCTGATGCAGCGCAACTGGATCGGCAGGTCCGAGGGCGCCGATGTCGACTTCGTGATCGAGGGCCGCGAGCAGCCCGTGAGCGTGTACACGACCAGGCCGGACACGCTGTACGGCGCGACCTTCTTCGTCGTCGCCGCGGACGCTCCACTGGCCTCCGAGATCTGCGCCCCCGAGGCCCGCGAGGCGTTCGAGGCGTACAAGGAACAGGTCTCCCGGGAGAGCGAGATCGAGCGGCTCTCCACCGAGCGGGAGAAGACGGGGGTGTTCCTCGGCCGCTACGCGATCAACCCGGTCAACGGTGAGCGCATCCCGGTGTGGGCGTCGGACTACGTGCTGGCCGAGTACGGACATGGCGCCATCATGGCGGTGCCCGCGCACGACCAGCGCGACCTGGACTTCGCCCGTAAGTTCGGCCTGCCGGTGCGGGTGGTCGTGGACACCGGGGAGGACGACCCCGCAGAGACCGGTGTCGCCACCGCCGGTGAGGGCCAGCTGATCAACTCCGGGCCGATCGACGGCCTGGCCAAGTCCGAGGCGATCCCCCGCATCACCGAGGTGCTGGCGGACAAGGGCCTGGGCAAGCCCTCGGTCAACTACCGGCTGCGTGACTGGCTGCTGTCCCGGCAGCGATTCTGGGGCACGCCGATCCCGATCATCCACTGCGAGTCATGCGGTGAGGTGCCGGTCCCGGACGACCAACTGCCGGTGCGGCTGCCGGACGATCTGCGTGGCGCCGACCTGTCCCCCAAGGGCGTGTCGCCGCTGGCGGCCGCCGAGGCGTGGGTGAACGTGGAATGTCCGAAGTGCGGTGCCGCCGCCAAGCGGGACACCGACACCATGGACACCTTCGTGGACTCGTCGTGGTACTACTTCCGCTACTGCTCGCCGACCTACACCGAGGGCCCGTTCGACGTCGAGCAGGTCCGCAAGTGGATGCCGGTCGACCAATACACCGGCGGGGTCGAACACGCCATCCTGCACCTGCTGTACAGCCGGTTCTTCACCAAGGTGCTGCACGACATGGGCATGGTGGACTTCACCGAACCGTTCACCCGGCTGCTCAATCAGGGCCAGGTGATCCTGAACGGCAAGGCGATGTCCAAGACCACCGGGAACCTGGTCGACCTGAGCCACCAGATCGATACGCACGGGGTGGACGCCGTACGGTTGACGATGATCTTCGCGGGGCCACCGGAGGACGACATCGACTGGGCGGACGTGTCCCCCGCCGCGTCGGTGAAGTTCCTCGCCCGGGCGCACCGCGTCGCCGCCGAGGTGAGCTCGGCGGTCGGCGCCGATCCCGCGGCCGGGGACGTGGACCTGCGCAAGGTCACTCATCACACCATCGACGAGGTCACCAGGCTGGTCGAGTCGCAGCGATTCAACGTGGCGATCGCCCGGATCATGACGCTGGTGTCCGCGGCCCGCAAGGCGATCGACTCTGGCCCCGGATCCGGCGATCCGGCCGTACGGGAGGCGGCGGAGGCGGTGGCGGTGCTGCTGTCGCTGTTCGCCCCGTACACGGCGGAGGAGATGTGGTCGGTGCTGGGCCGCACCGCTCCGGTGGCGAAGGGCGGCTGGCCTGCGGTGGATCCGGCGCTGCTGGTCCAGGACTCGGTGATCTGCGTGGTCCAGGTCGCGGGCAAGGTCCGTGACCGGCTGGAGGTCTCACCGGACATCACGGCGGACGAACTGGAGCGGCTGGCGCTGGCCTCCGACAAGGTGCGGGCTGCGCTCGGCGGGGCGGGCGTGCGCACGGTCATCGTCCGCGCGCCCAAGATCGTCAATATCGTTCCCACCTGATTCCCCTCAATTGTGATGAGCGCACGACTGGCGGAGCCATGCGCTCTACACAAAGATTGCGTGATAAATACGTACACTCGGCCGTAAAGATCAGTGGATATGGGTTCCGGCCCGCCCCGTCGAGGAGAGTCATGCTCAACCTGTCCGTCCTGCTCACCGATGCGGCCCGTGAAACGCCCGATCGCGACGCCGTGGTCTTCGGTGACATCCGGTTGTCGTACGCCACCCTGGACGCGATCTCCAATCAGGTGGCGAACCTGCTGACCTCCCGGGGAATCGGACAGGGCGACAAGGTGGCGATCGCCTCGCCCAACCTGCCGTACTTCCCGATGATCTACTTCGGCATTCTCAAGGCCGGCGCGGTCGTCGTCCCCCTCAACGTGCTCCTCAAGCCGCGTGAGATCGCCTATCACCTGAACGACTCCGACGCCAAGGCACTGTTCTGTTTCGAGGGCACCCCCGAACTGGCTCTGGGTGAGACCGGGTGGGCCGGGTTCCAGCAGGCCGACGATTGCGGGCACTTCTTTCTGCTGCCGGCCAGCCTCGCGACGACGGAGTCCCCGATCGAGGGTGCCGAGCTCTTCTGGCAGGCCCTGGGCGGCCAGGCGAGCACGTTCGAGCCGGTGCGGACCACAGCGGATGACACCGCCGTGGTGCTCTACACCAGTGGCACCACCGGCCAGCCCAAGGGCGCCGAGCTCAGCCACCAGAACATGCTCATGAACGCGATGGTGTCGGACACGCTGTTCCGCCGGAGCCTGCACGACACCTTCCTGGTGGCGCTACCGCTGTTCCACATCTTCGGGCAGACCTGCCAGATGAACGTCGGCATCTACCGGCGCGCCACACTGGTGCTGGTGCCGAGGTTCGAACCGAAGACGGTGATCGACCTGCTGACCGACGAGAGCGTGTCCGTGTTCGCCGGGGTGCCCACCATGTACTGGGCGCTACTCACCGACGACACCGACCCCGACAAGGTCAAAACGATCAGCGAGAACCTGAAATGCGCCACCGCCGGCGGCGCTTCACTGCCGCTGGAAGTCCTCAAGGGCATCAAGGCCAAGTTCGGCGTGGACGTTCTCGAGGGTTATGGGCTGTCGGAGACCTCGCCCGTCGCCTCCTTCAACCGGCCGGATCGCCCGACCAAGCCCGGCTCCGTCGGGCTGCCGATCTGGGGCGTCGAGCTGAAGCTGATCGACGACGACTGGAAAGAGATCGAGGGCGAGGGCCCCGGCGAGATCGCCATCCGCGGCCACAACATCATGAAGGGCTACTACGGGCGGCCAGAGGCGACCGCCGAGGCCATCAAAGACGGCTGGTTCCGTACGGGTGACCTGGCCAAACGGGACGAAGAGGGCTACTACTACATCGTCGACCGCTCCAAAGACATGATCATCCGTGGTGGCTTCAACGTCTATCCGCGGGAGCTCGAAGAGGTCCTCATGACTCACCAGGCGGTTTCCCTGGTCGCTGTCGTCGGCGTGCCGCACGCGTCGCACGGCGAGGAGATCAAGGCATACGTCATCAAGACCCCCGGCGACACGACCACCGAGGACGAGCTGATCGCGTGGGGCAAGGAGAACTTCGCCTCCTACAAATACCCGCGGATCATCGAGTTCCGTGACGGGTTGCCGATGACCGCCACCGGCAAGATCCTCAAGCGCGAGCTGCGCTAGCCACGAGCGGCTATCGAACGGGGAAGTACGCTACCGATCGTGGCGTACTCCCCCGCTCCCCCTCCGCCGTCCCCCGCGTACTGGCCGGCCGCCGTGCGGCCCGAGCCTCCGGCCCCGGCCCATCGGCGCACCATCGTGATCGTGGTCGTGATCCTCCTGGTCGTGGCGGTGTTCGCCGCAACAGTGGTGGCCTTCGTGCTGATGAAGGTCCGCGCGGACGGCGGCCCGGATCCGTACGCGGGCGCCTATCCGGTGGTCACCGCCGCTCCGTCGCCGACGTCCACGGTGACCTGGGCACCGTCCGAGCGGTCCGCCGGCCCGCTGCGGCCCTTCCCCGGCAAGGGCACCAAGGTGACCGGCGTGGTGGTGGACAAGAGCGCGGGACTGTCCTTTGCCCGGCTGGGTGCGCCGTGGAAGCCGATCAAGGGTGTGGGCAGCCACTCCGGCGGCATGGAGTACGTCGTCGAGAAGCCGAAGTTCCAGTGGCTGACCGGTGCCTACTCCGGACTCCTGTACGACAAGCTGGCACCGGCCGCGACCGGGCCGAACGCACTGCGGGCGGCCGCCGAGCTCACCGCCCAGCAGTCCGTGAAGAACCTGGACGGCAGGCTCACTCCGATCGCGGGCCAGCATTTCAAGGTGGGCGGCCACCAGGCCTGGCTGTCGGGCTACCGAGCGAACTACACGAACCCCTACAGCGGGATCACCGAGCGAACCATGATCGTGGTGGCCGTGGACACCGGCCGCAAGTTGCCGGGCGTGCTGGAGATCTCGGTGGCCAAGCCGGTCTACAAGCTGCTCCCTGACATCACCACGCTGATCAAGTCCCTGAAGGTCGTCAGGTAGTGCTCATGTCCTGTACTCCGACGACCCTGAGCAGCTTCAGTGCTTCATATGAGGGCGTGCCCGGCGCGGCCGTGTAGAGCACGACCTTCTGGTCCCGGTCGGGCACCAGGAGCACATCACAGTGCAGTTCGATCTCACCGACCATCGGGTGCCGCATGAGCTTCCTGGTGCCGTGCCGCACCCGTACCTCGCGTTCGGCCCAGAGCCGTCTGAACAGCCCGCTGGCGGCACTCATCTCCGCCACGAGTTCCTTGATCCCGGGATCGTCGGGGTAGCGGGCGGCGGCCACCCGGAGATCAGCGAGGGATTCGCGCATGAAGCTCCAGTGCGCTTGGTCGGTGAACAGCGCCGGATCGGGGTCGTCGCGGAAGAACGAGCGGATCGAGTTGCGGTCCCTGGGCGCCAGCGCCGCGAAGTCGGTGATCAGCGCCGCGGCGAGGACGTTCCAGGCCAGCACGTCGTACTTCGCGTCGAGAACGAAGGCGGGGGTGTCGTCGAGCCGGTACAGCAGGTGCAGGATGCCCGCCGGAACGTCCTGGGGCGGACCTGGCGGCGGCGCCGTACGCTCCCCGGCCAGGTTGTACACATACTCCCGCTCGTCGTCGGTGAGGCGTAGTGCCCGGGCCAGCGCGCCCAGGATCTGCCGGGACGGCCGGGGCCCACGCGCCTGTTCCAGCCTGATGTAGTAGTCCACGCTCATCCCGGCCAGCCGGGCCACCTCCTCGCGCCGCAGCCCGGGCGTACGCCTGCGCGGGCCAGCCTCCAGCCCGACGTCCTGGGGCTGGATCCGCTCACGACGGCTCTTGAGGAAGTCCGCCAGCTCTTTCCTGTCCACTGGTCTAGTCTGACCCGGTTTCGCGGATTCCAGCGCTCATGAGGGTGGTACTGCTGATCCCAGCCTGCACAGGTCTCTCCTGCTGCCGCGATTTTCCGGGCAGCGTGGTCGGCATGACGAAGAACATCGCCCTGATCACCGGGGCCAACAAGGGAATCGGTTTCGAGATCGCCCGGCAGCTGGGCGGGACGGTGCTGATCGGCGCCCGTTCCGAGGAGCGCGGCGCGGCCGCCGCGGAGGCGTTGCGAGCGCAGGGCGTGGACGCGCACGCCGTACGGCTGGACGTGACCGACGAGGCGACCATCGAGACCGCGGCCAAGTGGATCGACGCCACGTACGGCAGGCTCGACGTCCTCGTCAACAACGCGGGCATCATCGCCATGAGCGCCACCGACTACCGGCCGCCGACCGAGACCCTGGTCGCGTCGGTACGGGAGACCTACGAGACCAACGTCTTCGGCGTGATAGCCGTGACCAACGCGATGCTGCCGCTGCTGCGCCGCTCGGAGGCGGGCCGCATCGTCAACATGTCCAGCGAGCTGGGCTCTCTCGCGGCGTCCGCAGACCCGTCGAGTCCCTTCTACCCGACCAATCTGCTGCCGTACAACACCTCGAAGACCGCGCTCAACGGCATCACGATCGCTTATGCGAAGGAGTTGCGGGACACCCCGATCAAGGTGAACGCGGTGACCCCCGGCTACTGCGCCACGGACCTGAACGGGCACAGCGGCCCGCGCAGCGCCGAGCAGGGCGCCGTGATCGCCGTACGGATGGCGACGGTGGGCGCCGACGGCCCCACCGGTGGATTCTTCAATGACGACGGCGCCGTCGCCTGGTGATCCCGCCCTGTTGATCAAGGACGAAGCTGGTCAAGGGCGAAGTCGTTCAAGGGCGAACGAACCACGCGGGTCAGGCCACGCGGTCCGTTCGCCCTTGATCAACGCGGCTGGATCTCGTACGGGAGGTGCTTGATCCCGTTGATGAAGCTGGAGAGCAGACGATCCGGCTCACCGGCGGTGCGGATGCCCGGCACCTGGGTGAACAGTTCGCGGAACATCACGGTGATCTCGCGGCGAGCGAGATGGGCGCCGAGGCAGAAGTGCGGGCCCGGTCCGCCGAATCCGACGTGCGGGTTGGGGTTGCGGGTGATGTCGAACCGGTCGGGGTCGCTGAACACCGTCTCGTCCCGGT
Source organism: Actinomycetes bacterium (assembly GCA_025964575.1). Classification (GTDB taxonomy): domain Bacteria; phylum Actinomycetota; class Actinomycetes; order Streptosporangiales; family Streptosporangiaceae; genus Actinomadura_E. The sequence continues at coordinate 23,422 of JAOPYO010000434.1, read as the reverse complement.
TGGCCGACCAGTAGTAGAGGACCAGCTTGTCGCCCGCCTTGATCTCATGGTCGTTGAGCATGGTGTCGCAGGTGGCGGTGCGACGCATCCAGACGACCGGAGAGGCATAGCGCACGATCTCCTCGACGGCGCCCGGGATGCGGGCGTCGAAGTCCTCGAGCAGCAGGGCACGCTGGTCCGGGTTGGTGGTGAACAGGTCGAGGCCGTGTGCGATGGCGTTGCGGGTGGTCTCGTTACCGGCGACCACCAGCAGGATGAAGAACGAGCCGAGCTCCTGATCGGTGAGCGACTCCCCGTCGATGTTGGCGTTGACCAGGGCGGAGATGAGGTCGTCGGTCGGGTTTTCGCGGCGCCGGCGGCCCAGGTCCTCGACGAGGTCCTTGAGCGTCTGACCGGCTGTGAGCAGGTTCACGACGATCTGCTCGTAGTCGTTCTGCGCGACGAACTCGGGGTCGTTTCCGGCCAGGATGATGTTCGAGGCGTCGAAAACCGTCGTGTAGTGCGATTCAGGGATGCCCATCATGTCGCAGATGATCTTCAATGGCAGGCGGGCGGCGACGTCGACGACGAAGTCACCGGTGCCTCCGGCCTTGACCTCGGACACGATCTGGGCGGCGACCGTCTCCACCTGGTCCTCGAACCGCTGGATCATCTTCGGAGAGAAGGCCCTGGACACGATGCGGCGGATATGGGCGTGCCGCGGATCGTCCATGCTGATCATCGAGCCGAAGTACTCGTTCATGTCCGTGGGCATGTCAGGGATGTTGACCGCACCCTGCCCTGAACAGAAGTCGGCCGGCCGTCGCGATGCCTCGATGACATCGGCATGGGCGACCAGCGCGTAGTAACCCGGCCCCTGGGGCACGATGACCAGATCCGGCTCCGCGAAGAACGCCAGTCCCTGCCGCTCACGCAGCGACTTGAAGGCCAGGTGCCGCTCCTCCAGCGGGCGCGCCCAGAAGTCCCAGTCCGTCAGATTGATGTCCTCGACTCCGAGCGCCATCGCTCGCCTCCCAAATTAGAACGCTATTCGGTGACCATCCTGTCAAAGCAATCACTCACCACACCAGGTTGAGCGAGGGGCTTCATCACACTGCGCGTCGGCCCAGTACCCAGTCGAGGATCAGCCGGTTGACTTCGGCGGGCTGCTCGAGCTGGAGGAAGTGGCCGGCCTTGTCGACGATCTCCATCCGGGATCCGGCCGCCAGGTGCGACAGCGGGTCGCCGATGGATCCGGCGCTCAGGCATCCGTCATCGGCACCGTGCAGATAGAGAATGGGCCGCTCGCCCACCTCGGAGCCGGCCGCCTGCTCCGCCGCATAGGCCTCGACATGCCGAGAGGTGTCGAGCATGGCCCGGTAGTAACCGATCGCCGCCGTCGCGTTCCGATCCGTACCCAGGCACTCCATGACGTGGTCGATATCGCTGGACGCCTCGTACCCCGGGGACCAGTCCCGCCACAGACCCTCCACGAAGGCCCGGTTGAACGCCATCTCGGCCAGCCCGGTCTGGAACAGGAAGATGTAGAACGATCGTTTCAGCTGGTCGTAGGAGAAGAAGTCGGAGAACATCGACGCCAGCGGCGGCACCGACATCGCTACCACCGTGTGCCAGCGCTGGGGGGCGTGGGCCGCGGCCCCGTACACCGTCGCCGCGCCCCAGTCGTGCCCGATCAGTACGGCGTCCGAGCCGCCCCCGAAGGCCTCGTGCAGAGCGTTGGCGTCCGCGGCCAGCGCTCCGGTCTGGTACGCCCCGTCCGCCGGCACCGACGTCGGGGCGTACCCGCGCATGAACGGGGCCACCGCGTGGAAGCCCGCGGCGCCCAGCGATGGAAGCAGGTGCCGCCAGGTGTGCGCGGAGTCGGGAAACCCGTGCAGGCACAGCGCCAGCGGCCCATCCGCGGGCCCCGCCGACAGGTAACCGAACTCCAGTCCGTTCGCCTTGATCGTGTTGAGCGCAGTCATGCGCGCACGGTACAAGACCCGATCACCAGCCGACAGGGAACCCGCACGGCTAGTACAAAACCGAATCTTCGGATATCGTTGCCCAAAGTATTACAGGCACGCGAATCAGTGTAAGAACCAGATTTGCACGACGATATCGCTTGCATATGCGGAACTTGAGTACGCATCCCCGCACTCAGCCGACCAGCACCATCAAGGAAGAGCGTGATGACCGACCTGCAGACCGCGGCCCGCGACCACCTGTGGATGCACTTCACCCGCCACTCGACGTACGAGACCGGCGGCGAAGTGCCGATGATCGTCCGCGGTGACGGCGCCTACATCTACGACGACAAGGGCAAGCGCTACCTCGACGGGCTGGCCGGGCTCTTCGTCGTCCAAGCCGGCCATGGGCGCCAGGAGCTGGCCGAGGCCGCCGCCAAGCAGGCCGCCGAACTCGCGTTCTTCCCGCTCTGGTCCTACGCCCACCCCAAGGCGGTGGAGCTGGCCGAGCGCCTGGCGAACGAGGCCCCCGGCGACCTCAACCGGGTCTTCTTCTCCTCAGGCGGCGGCGAGTCCGTGGAAAGCGCCTGGAAGCTGGCCAAACAGTTCTTCAAGCTCACCGGCAAGCCCACCAAGCACAAGGTGATCAGCCGCGCCGTCGCCTACCACGGCACCCCGCACGGCGCGCTGTCGATCACCGGCCTGGCAGATCTCAAGGCCCCGTTCGAGCCGCTGGTCCCCAGCACCTTCAGGGTGCCCAACACCAACATCTATCGCGCCTCAGTGCACGGCGACGATCCCGAGGCCTTCGGCCGCTGGGCCGCCGACCGCATCGAGGAGGCCATCGAGTTCGAGGGCCCCGACACCGTGGCCGCGGTCTTCCTGGAGCCGGTGCAGAACGCCGGTGGCTGCTTCCCGCCGCCGCCCGGCTACTTCCAGCGGGTCCGCGAGATCTGCGACAAGTACGACGTGCTGCTGGTCTCCGACGAGGTCATCTGCGCGTACGGCCGGCTCGGCACCATGTTCGGCGCTCAGAAGTTCGGCTACCAGCCCGACATCATCACCAGCGCCAAGGGTCTGACCTCGGGCTACTCCCCGCTCGGCGCGATGCTCGTCAGTGACCGGCTGTTCGAGCCGTTCAAGCACGGCGACACCACGTTCGCGCACGGCTACACCTTCGGCGGGCCCCCCGTCTCGGCCGCGGTGGCGCTGGCCAATCTCGACCTCTTCGAGCGCGAAGACCTGCTCGGCCACGTGCGGCGTAACGAGGGTGCCTTCCGCGGCACCCTCGAGAAGCTGCTCGACCTGCCGATCGTGGGCGACGTGCGCGGCGACGGCTTCTTCTACGGCATCGAGCTGGTCAAGGACAAGGCGACCAAGGCGACCTTCGACGACGACGAGTCCGAGCGGCTGCTGCGCGGCTTCCTGTCCAAGGCGCTGTTCGACGCCGGCCTGTACTGCCGCGCCGACGACCGCGGCGACCCCGTCATCCAGCTCTCCCCGCCGCTGATCTGCGACCAGTCACACTTCGACGAGATCGAGCAGATCCTCCGCGGTGTCCTCACCGAGGCCTGGACCAGGCTGTAAACCCTGACGTTGAGTTGCGCCATCTGGTTGGTGTTCTCGCCTCTCACACCAGCAAGATGGCGCAACTCAACGCGTCAGATCGTACGGATCAGATCGGCGGCCTTCTCACCGATCATGATGCTGGGTGCGTGGGTGTGCCCCCGGTTGATCTGCGGCATGACCGAGGCGTCGGCGACTCGCAGCCCCTCGATCCCCCGCACCTTCAGCTCCGGGTCGACCACCGAGGTCTCGTCGGTGCCCATTCGGCATGTCCCCACCGGGTGGTACAGCGTCTCGGAGTGCTCCCTGATGTAGCGGGCGAGCGTCTCCTCGTCGTCGGCGCCCGTGTACGGTGCCATCGGCTCAGCCGTGTACGGCGCGAGCGCGTCCGAGCCGAGGAGTTCCTCGGCCTTCCGCACACCGTAGATCAGCCGCTGGAGATCACCGTCCCCGGTGAGGTAGCCCGGGTCGATCTGCGGGGTGGTGGCCGGGTCGGTCGAGGTCAGCGTGAGCCGCCCGACGCTGTCGGGCTGCAGCAGGACGACGCCCACCGTGACAGCATGGCCCGCCGGTGGCTCCAGACCGTGGTTGATGAACGGCCCCGGAGCGAAGATCAGCTCCAGGTCGGGAGCGTGCAGGGCAGGATCGCTCTTGATGAACGCCACCGCCTCACCCACGTTGGAGGTGAAGGGCCCCTTCTTGAACAGCAGCCAGCGGCCGAGGTTCCACAGGGAGTCGGCGTTCGCCAGGGTCACCTCCCGTGGGCACTGTCGCAGCACCCCCACCGACAGGTGGTCCTGCAAGTGCTGCCCGACCTCGGGGAGTTCGAGGACCGGCTCGATCCCGAGGACGGACAGCTGTGCCAGGTCACCGATGCCCGAAAGGATCAGCAGGTGCGGTGAGCCGATCGCGCCTGCGGCCACGATGACCTCACGCGTCGCCGTGACCGTGGTGTCGCCGTACTCCACCCCCGTCGCCCGTGTGCCCTCGAACACGATCCGCTTGGCGTGCGCGCCGGTGATCACGGTCAGGTTGGGCCGCTTGGCCGCCGGATGCAGGTACGCATCGGCCGCACTCCACCGGCGGCCCTTCTTCTGTGTCACCGGGGTCTGTGCATAGCCCTCGTTGGACGGCCCGTTGAGCTCGGCGAGCCGGGTGAGGCCCGCCGCCGCGCAGGCGGCCAGGAAGGCCAGGGTGGTCGGGTTGGGGTCACGCTGCTCGGAGATCCACAACGGCCCGTCGATGCCGTAGACCTTCCCCGCATTGGATCCCTCCCGGTGCTCGGCCTTCTTGAAGTACGGAAGGACGTCCTCGTACGACCAGCCGGGCACCTCCCAGCCGTCATAGTCGGCCTGGTGACCGCGGACCCACATCATGGCGTTGAGCGACGAGGAACCCCCGAGCATCCTGACGCGCGTCCAGTACAGCTCCCGGTTCTCCAGTTCCGCCTGCCTGGCCGTGGAGAAGTTCCAGTCGTACTCGGTCTTGAACAACTTGGGAAAGGCTGCCGGGACCTGGATCTCGGTCTTCTTGTCCGGCCCTCCCGCCTCCAGCAGCGCGACCTTGATCGCTGGATCCTCGGAGAGCCGGGCCGCGAGGACGCACCCCGCCGATCCGGCCCCGACGATCACGTAGTCATATGCCATGGGGGGCTCCTGTGAACCGGGGGCCGATAGACCGACCCTGATAGGTCACGGTTACCACCAAGCAGCGCCGGAGTCCATGCGCTGGCTCGGGTTCATTCACCGACCGTTTCTTCCGGACATAGCGCTGCGGGACCCACGAAGACCGCCGATAAGATTCCTTAGCCACCCCCGCCGTCACAGAAAAGAGCCATACATGAGTCGTCGCGTCGTTGCCGCGGGTCTGGTCGGCATGAGCCTGACGCTCGCGACGACCGGCTGTGGCGCAGGCAAGAAGTCCGACCGGCTCCCCAAGGACATGCAGCGGATCACTGATGTGCACAAATACATCAGCATCGGGGTCCCCAAGAGCTGGACGCCATTGGACTTGTCCACCGAGCAACTCGACCCGGCCTTGCAAAGGGTGGGGATCACCGACCCGGGGGTCAAGGGCGCTGTCCAGGGTCTCCAGCACTACGGCGCCCTCTACGCACTCGACCCCAGGGCGACCACATCACCCAGCCATGTCGGAACCTTCGTGAACGCCTTCTGCATCGCCTCCACGATGACCTCGACCGCACCCCTCAAAGAGGGAGCGGCGGGACAGCTTCAGAACATCGGCGCTCAGAACGTGCAGGTGACCGACACCACGGTCGACGGCCACCCCGCCATTCGGTCGTCCTACGGCCTGAAGCCGCCCAACGGCTCGGCCGATGGGAGGCAGGTCCAGGCACTGGCCAAGGGCAGGCTCTGCACCATCACCTTCTCGACGGACCAGATCGGCCGTTACGAGACGGTGTTCAACGCGATGATCCCCACCATCAAGCTCACCTGACCCAGGTCAACGGACGGGCGGCTCCCAGTCGGGCCGCAACGGGAAACCCGACTCGCCCTCCGGGCCGAGCTTGACGCCGAGCGTCTGGTGGAGCTGGATCCAGTTGCGCTCGAATCCGTACCGGCAGCCGGCCATGTAGAGCCGCCACACCCGTGCCGTGCCCTCACCGACCTCGGCGACCGCCTCGTCCCAGTGGTCGTCGAGGTTGCGGCACCACGCCGCGAGCGTCTTCGCGTAGTGCTCGCGCAGGTTCTCCTCGTGCCGCACCTCGAAGCCCGCGTCGTGCATCTTCGACAGGATGTAGCCGGGTCCTTCGAGTTCCCCGTCGGGGAACACGTACCGGTTGATGAACCCTTCCCTGCGGATCGACTCCGTGGTGTTGTCGGGCCGGGTGATGGTGTGGTTGAGCATCCGTCCGCCCGGCCGCAACCTCCCGTACAGGAACGAGAAGTACGCAGGCAGATTCGCCTGGCCGATGTGCTCGGTCAGGCCGATCGAGCTGATCGCGTCGAACTCTCCCTCGCGTACGTCCCGGTAGTCCAGGTGCCGCACCTCGGCCAGATCCGCGAGCCCGGCGGAGGCGATGGCCTTCTGGGCCCACTCCGCCTGCTCCTTGGACAGGGTGACGCCGAGCGCCTTCACCCCGTACTCCCGGGCGGCGTGCATCACCATGCCGCCCCAGCCGCAGCCGACGTCGAGCAGCCGCATGCCCGGCTGCAAGGCCAGCTTCCGTGCGACCAGGTCGAACTTGTGGAACTGCGCCTCCTCCAGCGTCGCGTCCGGAGAGGGATAGCAGGCGCACGTGTAGGCCATCGACGGCCCGAGCACCCACTCGTAGAACTTGTTGGACACGTCGTAATGGTGGTGAATGGCCTCGGCATCGCGCCGCTTGGAGTGCCGGAGGCCCGCCAGGAACGGCAGCCGGTTGACCCGTACCTCCTGCGGCGGCGGCTCCAGCCTGGTGGCGACCGCGGCTCGCAGCAGCGGGTCGTCGGCGACACCACGCAGCACCCCCAGCTTCTCTCGGACGGTCATGTCGCCGAACACGTGCGACATGCGGACCAGTGCGGTGTACATGTCACCGAAAACGTCGATATGCCCCGAGACGTAGGCCCGGGCGAGTCCCAGGGCGCCTCGGGACCGGACGAGATACGACACGGCATAGGGCGAGCGGATATCGAACCGGATCTCGGCCTCCGGCGTCCCTGCGTGTGATCCGTCGTATGCGGTGAACTCCACTGGCGCGTCCGCGGTGGCGACGCGCTCAAAGACCTCAGCCAGCGACATGTCTTTCCTCTCTATCAACGCCCCCGAACGCACTTGTCATAGAGATCAAGTAGCCTCGCGTCCGGGTCGTACATCTCTTTGAGCCGCCCGTAGGTTTCCCCGTCGTAGTGCTTCCAGAACTCGTCTCTCGAATAGAAAGACGTGGAGTACAGCGACTTATGCCCGTCGAGGGCGGCGACCTTCCGTTCGATCAGCCGGTTGTGGTACTCGGGAATCTTGCCTGGAGGTAGCGCCACCGATGCCCAGAAACCCACGTTGACGTAGACGTCCCCCTGCGGAAGGGGGTACAGCGGCCACGACTCGCGGGTCACCAGTGGGCACAGCCACACCGGGCTTATCCCCACTTTGTCGTGGAAGAACTCAAGGAACTCGGGCAGCCGGTCGACCGGCACCTCGATGTCCTGGATCACGTCCTCACGCGGCGGCTTGCCTCGCCAGCGGTCCAGCCGGGCGGAGAACTGGCTGCGCTTGTCCAGCGCGACCAACCGCCGGTAGACGTCGGATCGCTTGGCCTGATCTGGCCACAACCGCCGGACGGAAGGATTCTTCAGGCCGAAGGCCCCCGAGCACCAGAACCAGTCGGTGTCCCAGCGCCACAGGTAGTCGCGGATGGTCAGGAAGTCCACCGAGCGCTGCTGGATCGAGCGATAGTAGATGCCCTGCCCGGTGTAGTCCGAGGTGTACGGAGCCGTATCGGAGAGCGTGCCGAGCGTCAGATAGAGCTCTCCTGGCCCGAAGACCGTGCCGTCCACGAAGTCCACAGGCTCGCCGGCGTGCGACCTGGCGGCGGTGATCTCGGCGATGGCCGCCGCACAGTCGGCCGCAGAGGAATAACGCACGTGCCGCAGCCAGACGTACGGCTTGACCGGCTCGAGTTCGATCGTCAGCCGCAGGGCGTAGCCGAGCGTGCCGTAGGAGTTCGGGAAGCCGTAGAACAGATCGCGATGTTCATTCTCGCGGGTGGCGGTCACCAGGCGGCCATCACCCGTAATGATCTCCATGCCGATCACCGCCTCGTGCGGCAGCCCATTGCGGAACGATGAGGACTCGATGCCGAGCCCGGTCACCGCTCCACCCAGGGTGATCGTCTTGAGCTGGGGCACGACCGACGGCATCAATCCGTACGGAAGGGTCGCGTCGACCAGATCCTCGTAGGTGATCATGCCCTGGACGTCGGCGGTCCTGGTCTCCGGATCGATGTGCAACACCTGGTCGAACCCCGAGACGTCCAGCCCCGGGGCGGTCGAATCCTCCCTGAACCGGAACAGGTTCGACGTCTTCTTGGCCAGCCGCACCGGGCTCCCCGGCGGAATCGCCGCGTAGGACTCCCGCAGCGCCTCGACCGCCTGGCCATGTCCGTTCACAACCGCAAGCTGCACCATTGCACCCTCCTGCCATCAGCTAACCCGATGATCCCATGTTTGATCCAGACATTGACCTCGTTATGGTCGTCACAGGAGGTATCTCATGGGGAAGCTATACGAGCGTATCGATGACCGGCTCCGGGAGTTCATCCAAGGTCAGCCCATGTTCTTCGTCGCTACGGCACCACGCGACGGCGGTCATGTCAATGTGTCGCCCAAGGGCTACGCCGACACCTTCGCGGTGGTCGACGAGCAAACCGTCGCTTATCTGGACCTCTACGGCTCGGGCTCGGAGACCATCGTCCACCTGCGGGAGAACGGCCGCATCCGGTCGATCATCGTGGTGGACGTAGAGCGCATCGCCGACTCATGCGGCTACTCCGTTCCGCACATGGACCTCGTCGGCGAGCGGGCGCTACTGGACGATCAACACGCCCGCCGCACCGCGGAGCAGTGGACCGAGCGCACAGCGCGGAACTCCCTCAGCATCGACGGACTGCCCGCCCTCGAGCTCGACCACCCGGCCCCGCCTGGTCCCTTTGAGCCCGGTCAGCGGACCAGGCGGAGAGTGAAGGGATAGCGGAACGTCTGGCCGCTCAGCCCGGCGATCCCCGCGACCAGGGCGAGGATCCAGGTCACGGCGTAGAGCAGCGCTCCGACGCCGAAGGTCACCATGACGACCAGCAACACGGTGAGTTGGAAGTTGAGCGCCTCGGCGGCGTGCCGCCGTACGTATTCCGACCGCTTGCCGCTGAGCAGCAGGAAGACCAGCGGACCCACGAAGGTGGTCACGTAGCCCGAGGCGTGGACGAGCCCGGCCAGCATCCGGTCCTCACCGGTGACCGGCACAGAGCCGTACGGCGCCAGGGGCGGCGATGGCGATACGAGGTCGTAGGTGACCGCCGCCAGGTCACCCCGGGTCTTGGCGGTCATGGCGAGCTGGATCCGCAGATCGAGCTCACCGTCGTCGAGCCGGCCCTCCGCGTACGCCTGCTGGAGACGGTCGATGACGGGTTCGCGCTCGGCGTCGGAGACCCTGAGATCCGTGGGGTTCATGCTCCTCATCGTCTGCCCTGCGGAACCGTACGACCATCAGGGAAGACCCTGAGCCGTCCCTAGTATTTGGTGTACTTCTTGCCGGGGACGGGCTGGTGGGCACCGAAGAGCTCGGAGATGGTGACGAAGGTGAAGCCCTTCTTCGCCAGCCGGTCCAGGATGTGCGGCACCGCGTTGACCGTGGTCGGTTGGATGTCATGCATGAGGATGACGTAGTCGCGCCGGGCGCCGTTGACCACCCGGCGCTCCACCGTCGCGGAGTCGCGGTCCCTCCAGTCGAACGGATCGACGGCCCAGAGGAACTGCGCCAGGTTGTAACGGCGGGCCACCGCCGCGACCCGGGCGTTGGTGTTGCCATAGGGCGGGCGCAACACCACCGGCGCCACTCCGCAGGCATTCTTCACGGCGGCCTGGGTACGCGCGAGCTGGGACTTGATGGCAGCGTTGGACAGCACCGACAGATCGGAGTGGTCCCAGCTGTGGTCGCCGACCTGGTGCCCCTCGGCGACCTCACGACGGACCATGTCGGGATGTGCGGCGGCGTTCTGACCGATCAGGAAGAAGGTCACCCGAGCCTCATGCGCCTTGAGGATGCGCAGCAGCTTTGCGGTGTTCGAGACCGGGCCGTCATCGAAGGTCAGCGCGATGCACTTGAGCGTGCGGCAGTCGACCGTCCGCGGTCCGGAAGCGATCGCCGCCGGTGTGGAAGCGGCCGCCCGCGGGGTGCCCGCATCGGGCGTGGAAGTGCCCTTCCGTGCGGCCGATGCGATCTGGCGGTGACCCGACGGCTTCACGGCGTTCGCCGACGTGGCCGGATCGTCGACGTGCCGACCTCCCGCCAAGCTGAGTGACGCGATCACCGTGACCATCGCGACGCCCACCGCCCATTTCCGCACGATCCTCGGGCCCCTCCGCATGATCTTCACCTCCCCCCTCCGTGATCTTTCATGGTGACGCTCAGTGTAGGCACTGTTACAGAAATCGGGAACCATCATCGAGGGGTTCGGCGTTATCGTCGTATTCGCGCATGTTCCCGCGCCGGAAAGGACAGGACCAGCCGATGCAGTTCCGGGATCGCTTCGGGATTCGCCGATGGCGTGGTGCCACGGTGACCAAGCTGGACCGCGAGGCGACCAGCGACGACATCGAAGCTCTGATCGCCTTCGCCCGCAGCCGCCAAGGTGTGGAGTTCTTCGTCGAGCCGGAGACCTTCGCCACCGATACCACCGCGGTCGCCGTCGCGTCCGACGGCGAGTGGACCCGACGCCGGGTGGGATCTCCCAAGGTGATCGGGAAAGTCGCCCGCGACCTCGCCCTGCCCATCTATGACGTGCAGATCACCGGATATCCCGCCCGGATGCGCAAGTGGAACGAGCGCAACCGGGAGCGGCGCATCGACCCTGGCACGCCCGGAGCCTCGGTGCGCTGAACCAGCGGGCCACCTACGGATCAAGTGGACCAAGGCATGATTACATGATCACGTCTCGTGGCACTCTCAGTGCCACGAGACGTGATCATGTAATCGGGGCAGACGGCCCCTCTCGGCAGGGCGAAGCTCAGCTCACCTCCCGATCGAGCCAGCTGTCCCGGCCGGGCCAGTCGTCGTCCTCCTCGAAGTCGTCGCTCCCGAAGTCGTTGTCGTGGTCGAACCTGTCGTCCCAGGCCTCGGCCAGGGACTCCGGCGACATCCGCAGCCGGGCCTTCGCCGGCGGCACGCCCAGCTGCATCAGATCGCGGAGCAACAGTGCCATGGAGTAGTGCGGATCGGCGTCGACGGCCCGATCGAGAGCGACGTTGGCGAGACCGCCGTCGCCCGAGATGAACGCGGCGTAGGCCAGCAGGCACGCGGGCGCGGGGACGTACCGTTCCTCGACCCGCCGCATGACGTGGCGCCATAGCTCGACATGGATTTCGGCCTGATCCGGGTCGATCCGCACCCATGCCTCGTCGCGGACCCGGACGTGGGTGAGCAACAGGCCCAGCCACGCGACCTCATCGTCCCCGAGCAGTTCGGAGAGCTCTCCCGCAGACAGATCACGGGCCAGCTCGAGGAGTTCCCGGACGAGGGGCAGTCCCTCGTCGATCATCCGTTCCCGCAGACTTTCGGGGTCCGCCTCGTCACCGAGCCACTCATAGAGCCGGCTCTCGGCCCTGCGAGTGGCCTGCTGGAGGGACGTGCGCGCCATCCCACCGAGCGGGGCGACCGTGCGTGCGAGCTCCGCCCGGTCGGCCAGCACGACCTGTCCGGCCACGGTCGCCTGGGCGGCCACCACGGTCGCCCGGATGTCGAACGGGGTGCCATCGGCCGGGCAGCACTCCGGATCCGTGCACAGGTAGGACCACCAGCGGTCCTTCTCGACCCGGAGCGCCTCCCGCACCTCGATGTCGTGCTCGCCCAGGGCCGCGCGCGCCGCCATCAACAGCGGGGCCACGTCCTCATCGTGCCCGTAGCCGACCAGGAGCGCCTGCGGGAACTCGTTCTGGACCAGCAGGCCGGCGACCTGCCCGGCGACCTCGTCGGCGTCTCGTGCCGACGACGGTAAATCGATGCGCAGCGCACAGGCGCCGTGCGGGCCCCCGTATCCCAGGACGACGAGGCTGTCCTCGGGGTGGAAGCCGAGCATGTAAGGGACAGCGGAGACGGCTTCTTCCGGACTGCGGATCACCAGCGGATCCTGGTCGTTTTGATTCCTCATGTGACCGACCCTGACAGTCGGTGACCATCCGCTACCAGACCCCATCCCATCTGGGGATACCGGAGGGTATGGGAGTGTGGGCAAGGTGACGGAAGGCCGCCTTGTAGAACCGTCCTGGCCGCAGCGATGGCATACGGGCGGTACCGTTCTGGGGGTGCCCGCTCCTGACCTGCTGAACAGCTCTGACACCGACATACCGGACATGGCCGCCCTCCTGGCCACTGCGGTGAAGGCGATCGGGGGTGCGGAGCGCCCAGGCCAGGTGACCATGGCCGAGGCGGTCGAACACTCTTTTGAAAGCGGGGAGCATCTAGCCGTCCAAGCGGGCACGGGCACCGGAAAGTCCCTCGCTTATCTGGTCCCGGCCATCCGGCACGCCGTCGCCGCGCAGACGACGGTCGTGGTGTCGACCGCCACGATCGCGCTACAGCGCCAACTGGTGGACCGGGATCTGCCCCGGCTGGCCGAGGCCCTCGAGCCGCTGCTCGGCCGGGAACTGGAGTTCGCCATCCTCAAGGGCAGGCGCAACTACCTTTGCCAGCACCGGATCCAGACCGGCGCACCGGAGGAGCCCGAGGGTGAAGGGCTGTTCGATCCGCAGATGCTCTCGACGCTGGGCCGGCAGGTCAAGCGGCTCAGCGAATGGGCCGAGGAGACCGAGACCGGCGACCGGGACGAGGTCGTCCCGGGCGTGAGCGAGCAGGCCTGGCGGCAGGTGTCGGTCACCGCCAAGGAATGCCTGGGCGCCCAGCGCTGCCCGCACGGCACCACGTGCTTCGCCGAACTGGCCCGGGCCAAGGCGGGCGACGCCCACATCGTCGTCACCAACCACGCACTGCTGGCGATCGACGCCCTGGAGGAGTTCCAGGTCCTGCCCGAGCACGATGCCGTGATCGTCGACGAGGCGCACGACCTGGTCGACCGGGTCACGTCGGTGGCGACCGACGATCTGAGCGCGCCCGCGGTGGAGATAGCCGCGAAGCGCTGCGGGCGGCTGGTGGAGGAGGCTGTGGCCGACCGGCTGCAGGCCTCCGCCGAGGGCCTCGCCATGTTCCTCGAGGACCAGCCCGCAGGCCGGTTGGACGTGCTCTCCCCTGGTCTGGCCAACACCCTGGCCGTGATCCGCGACGCCGCCCATGGATGCGTCAGTGCCCTCGGACCCGATCCCAAGGACGGCGACCCGGGCGACATGGCGGCCCGACGGGCGGCCCGCTCGGCGGTCGAGGACATTCACGACACGGCCGGTCGGCTGATCGGCGCGTTCGAGGCCGAGATCGCCACGCGCCAGGACGTGGTCTGGCTGGAGAAGCCCTTCGTGGTGGACGGCAAGCCGAGGCGGCCGCCGGCGCTGTACGTCGCGCCGATCGCCGTGGGCGGTCTACTGCGTACCACCCTGTTCAGCGACCGAACCGCCGTGCTCACCTCGGCCACTCTCACCCTGGGCGGGTCGTTCGAGCCGCTGGCCCGCCAATGGGGCCTTCCCCCGTTGGGCGGCGAGACGAAAGCCGGCAAGGAGGACGATGAGCTCGTCTGGTCGGGGATCGACGTGGGGTCGCCCTTCGACCACCCGAAGGCCGGGATCCTCTACGTCGCCAAGCATCTGCCGCAGCCGGGCCGCGACGGGCTCCCGGAGGCGTACCTCACCGAGCTCACCGAGTTGATCCAGGCGGCGGGCGGCCGCACCCTCGGGCTGTTCTCGTCGATGCGGGCGGCCAGGCAGGCCGCGGACGAACTGGCGGGCCGGATCGACCATCCCATTCTCTGCCAGGGCGACGACTCCACCTCCCAACTGGTCAAGCAGTTCGCCGAGTCCGAGCCGACCTGCCTGTTCGGAACGCTGTCGTTGTGGCAGGGCGTGGACGTGCCGGGCCCGTCGCTGCGGCTCGTCGTCATGGACCGCATCCCGTTCCCACGTCCGGACGACCCGGTCGCCTCGGCCCGGCAGCGTGCGGTCGCCGCGCACGGCGGCAACGGCTTCATGGCCGTCGCCGCCACCCAGGCGGCGCTGCTGCTCGCGCAGGGCGCGGGCCGGCTGCTGCGTTCGATGGACGACCGGGGCGTGGTTGCCATCCTCGACCCGCGCCTGGTGACGGCCCGCTACGGCAGCTTCCTCAAGGCCTCATTGCCGCCGTTCTGGTCGACGACCGACCCCGAGGTCGTACGAGCCGCCCTCCGCCGGATCGGTAACACCACGGCCTGATCAGCCCTGGCTGGTGTAGGCAATGACCGGGTTGATCACCGCATGGGTATCGGAGATCCCGCCGACGCCCGCTGTGAAGGCGACCAGGACCTTGGGCGGCAGTGTCACCGCGACATCGAGCACCTTGGTGCCATCGATCTTGACGACCATGTGGCCGGCCATGGTGACCGTGACGTCGATCGCGTGCGTTCCCTTGCGCAATGCCGGGATGGTGGTGTTCGTCTTCAGGAAGGTCACCGCGTTGGACCCCTGTACGGACGTGCCGACCGCCGCGAAGTTGTGACTCGTGACACCGGCGTTGTTGTAGGTGTCCAGTGCCGCGAAGACCGAGGGCACCTTCGCCACGCCCAATCCGCTACCGGCGAGCCCGAGCGCGGTGGGCTTCGCCGTGCTCGCGTCGAGCAGCGCCAGGGCGAGGCCGTCGGCGCCATTCGCTCCGGCACCGCCGATCTGCGCGGTGAACGCGGCGTGCAACCCGAGCGGGGAGACGGCGAGCGAGTTCACCGCGGAACCCGCGCCGCTCTTCTGCCCGTCCTTGGTCAGTGTGACCGTGTTGCCCGCCAGGATCGCGAGCCCGTTGTAGGTCCAGCTGGAGGCGGTGAGCGGTTGCAGCGTGGCGCTACCGCCGCCGTTGATCGGCACCACGACGTTGCCGCTGGTGGTCGTCACGGTCAGGGTCTCGGGATACGCGCCGGTGACCGTGGGTTTGAAGGTGACAGGTACGTTCACCAACGCCCCGGGTGCCACCACGGTCCCGACGGCGGGCAGCACGGCGGTGTACGGAGCCGGTGGTCTCGAGAGCCTCGAGACCGTCTCAGGTTGGCCGCTCTTGTTGGTCAGCGTGAGCGTGGCCGTGGCGGTGTTGCCGACCAGCACGGTGCCGAAGTCGACGGACACCGGATTGGGAGTGAGCGGCGCCCCGGCCGCACCTGCCTTGCCGGTGACGATGGAAACGCTACGGACGGTGTGGGCGTCGGCGGCGCCACCCGTACCACCGCTGAAACCCACATAGGCGTTGGCTGGGATCGTCCCGGCGCCCGGCACGACGTTGATGAGCAGGTGGCCCTCGATCCAGACCCGCACATGGCCGCTCATCACGGTGACCCACACCCTGTGGGTGCCCGTGCGCAGGGCGGTCGGCACCTTGGCGGTCGCCTTGTAGACGAGGCCGGTCGTGCCGCCAGGACCCACCGTGACGCCGACGAAGTTCTTGGACTTCGCCGTGGCGTTCCACGAGGTGACCAAGGACACGGCCACACCGCGCAGCCCCTGGAAGCCCAGGCCGGAGCCGGGTGTGCCGACGGAAGCGGGACTTGTCTTGGCCGGATCGAGCATCGTGAAGGTCATGCCGTCGGCACCTGTGCCCGGTCCGAGCTTGGCGGTGAACGCGACGCGCAGACCTTCGGTCGGGACCGCCTGCCGGTAGAAGGCGGACCCGGCCTTCGACTTGACCGCCGGGGTGAGCACCAGATCCCCGCCGTTCATCTTCGCCGTGGAGTTCACCGACCACGCGGCGCCGCTGGGCGCGGGCACCGTCCCGGTCCCGGTCCCGGCGAGCGGCACGTAGATCGCGCCCTGTCCGGTGTCGCTGGTGACCTCGTAGCTGTCGTTCTGCGCGCCGGGCTTGCTCGGTTTGAAGGTCACCGCCTGGTGGATCACTTGCTCGGGGCCGATGACAACCCCCTCGGACAGCGGAGTACTACTGGTGAAGTCGCTGTTGGGGGCCTTGGCCTTCGTGATGGTCAAGGGAATGTTGCCGGTGTTGACCAGGTCGAAGTTCAACGTCCGGGACGAGCCGACGTCCACCGTGCCAAAGGTGACCTTGGACGGCACGATCTCCAGTTTGCCCGCGCCGCTCACGGACGTCCCGGTGATCGGGATCGTGAGCGTGCCGGACGTAGAGGGCACGGTGATCGATGAGGTGCTCGACCCGCTCACGGTGGGAGCGTAGGTCACCGAGATGACGAACGACCCGCCGGCGGGCACCACGGCCTCCGGGGTGCCCTCGGCGGGCAGGCCGGTGACGGTGTACGGTCCGCTGGGCCCGGTCGAGGCGCCGAGCGTCTCGTCGGTGGTACCGGTGTTGGTGATCTGCACGTTGACATTCGCGGTCGTCCCCACCGGCTGAGAGTTGAAGGTTGCGGCGGCGGGGGAGGCGGCCAGCCCGGCCTTGGTGCCGGTTCCGTTGAGCGAGAACCCGACGGTACCGCTGTCGGTCGTGACGGACAGGATCTCAGTAGCCCCACCGGCGGCGCCCGGCGTGAACGACACCGGCAGTTCCAGCGTGTCGCCCGCGCCAAGCGGGACCGGAAGGGTGGTCGGCTGGGTGACGCCGAAGGGCGTGGCCGTGCTGACACCCGTCACATTCAGCGATTTAGTTGCCGTCAGGCTCAAGGTCTTGGTGGTGGTGTCCCCCACGGCCACGTTGCCGAAGTCGACCGGACTGGCGGTGAGCGCCGACTTGGCGGGGCGACCGAAGGCGACAACCTTGCCGTCGCGGGTTCCCACGTAGACACGTCCGCCGTTGGTGGCGGGCACCGAGAACTTCGACGCCGTGCCGATCGGCGCTGAGTAGAGCGACGCCAGATTGCCCGCTGCGTCGGGCACCGCGGAGTAGGCGCGGAGCTGCGCGTTGGCGCCCGTGGTTCCGTTGGTCCGCACCACCCAGACGACCCCGCTTCCGGACGTGGACCCGTTCGAGGTCACGACCGGAGAGCCTGAGGCGTACGGGAAACTGTCGGTGCTGGTGCCGACCGCCGTCAGTGTCGGCTTGACGCCGACCTTCCCGGACTTGAGCGCCCGCAACGGGCCGCCATTGCCGACCACGTAGACGTACCCGCCGTCGCCGCTCCACGCGGCGGGGTGGCCCCACAGCCCCTGGAACGGACCGACCGTGCCCACAACGGCGTCCCCGCCCCCAGAGCCCTGCGAGCGCCCGCCCAGGTTGTCACGGTCGAGCAGGAAGACCCGCCCGTCCTTGCCCTGCTGGACGAGCAAATGCGGGTTCGTCCCGAACGAGTCGGGCAGGGCGATCGGTCCGCCAGATCCCAGGTCGGTGTCGTTCTTGTCCAGTGTCGGGGCATTGGCCGGGCTGAAGAAGTCCGCCATGCTGAGGCTCTTGTCGGCGTTGGTCTTCAGACGGACGACCGACTCCGACAGGGTGCCGGGCGGAGTGGTGCCGGGCCCGGCCGGGGGCATGACCCCGTTCCCCGTCGTCAGGAACGTACGACCGCTGGCGTCGGAGACCAGTCCGCCACCGGACTGCCAGACGCCGGCTCCCTGGTTGGAAGCGCCGACCTCGGTGGCCAAGAGCGACGTCATCTTGTGCGTCGTGGTGCTGACGCCCGCCACGTATCCGCGGTAGGGCTTGTAGTCGCAGTGCCCACCGAACGCGGCGTACACGACACCGTCCTGCAGCAGCAGACCGGGCCGCTGCAATTCGTGCATCGCGTCGAAGCTCGAGGACGGATCGTTGGAGGGCGCGCCCGCGATCGTCACTGGCCAGCCCAGCCGCTCCTTGCCGGTCGACGGGTCAACGGCGTGCATGTAATGGTGCGGATGCTTGTTGTCGGGACCGTCATCCACCTTCGCGGTGAAGTAGATCGACATGGTCGCCGGATCATAGACCGGTGTGGAGGTGATACCGATCTCGGGGGTCAGGTCGCCACAGCCGATCACTGTCGATAGCCAGGATTTCCCGACACTCCGGGACCACTTCTGGGAGCCGGTCGCCGCATCGAGCCCGTAGATCATGTTGTGCTCGGTGGCCACGACCAGCGTGTCACCGATCACCAGTGGCTGGGCGTACACCTGACCGTCGACCTCGACCGCGAACTGCTGCCCGAAATCCGAGGAGGACACCGAGGCGGGGCTCAGATCGGGCTCGGCGGAGTCCCACGCCGTCCGTAGGTTGTCATTCGACACTGTGCTGACGTCGCCCACCGCCGGCCGGAGTGTGACCGCCCCGACCAGAATGACCAAGGCCACCGCGACCATCGCGGCGAGCACGGCCCGCGTCCTGTACGACCGGGTGACCAGGCGCATCCCGAGGTCCACGAATCTCCCCTGCACGCTCTGTGACCCGTCCAGGTCATTAGCTCACTAAACTACCGACGCAATGTATATCTCTGTTTTAACTAGTAATCGCCATTCGTCCAGTTTCGTTTCACAGTTGGAACCATGGTCGCGATCTCAGAACAGGCGGTCACATGTCCCGGGCGCAGCGGATCTCGGCAGCGGTGGTGGCCGCCGGTCTCCTGGCGGGCGGACTGCTGACGGCGTGGCTGCTCGGCGGGCCGGAACGGCACGGGCCGGTCAGGGTGATCCAGGTGACGCCGCCCCCGCTCTACTCGCCGGGGCAGACACCGAATCCCCTTGCCGTGCGTGTCAGGAGGAGGGTGCCGTTCTCGACCAGCGTTCCGCGCGGCGCCGGGCTGGGCGCGCCGGACCACCTGACCGGCAGCCGGCACCAGATCTCGGTCTCACTACGGTGGCGGCCGGTGGCGAAGGCCGTCGGCTACGTCGTCTACCGCGACGGCAAAAGTGTCGGCCAGACCACGGCCACGTCCTTCGACGACACCCGCCTGCAGAAGAACGTGCCGCACAGCTGGACGGTGGCGGCGATCGACAGGCGGAACACGCCCGGCGACCTGTCCGCCCCGTTGACCCGCTAGGGCCGGTACATCCCCTACCTAGCGCCGCTCGGCCAGGAAATCGGCTATGCGGCCGATGGCCTCTTCAAGGTCATCGGCGCGCTGCAAGGTGACGACCCGGAAGTGATCGGTGGACGGCCAGTTGAAACCGGTGCCCTGCATGACCAGGATCTTCTGCTTCTCCAGCAGATCCAGCACGAACTCCTCGTCGTCGTCGATGCGGTAGACCTCGGGGTCGAGCCGGGGGAAGACGTACAGCGCCCCCTTGGGCTCCACACAACTCACCCCGGGAATGGCATTGAGCAACTGGACCGCCCGATCACGCTGCTCGCGTAGCCGCCCACCGGGCAGGATCAGGTCGTTGATGGTCTGGCGGCCACCCAGCGCGGCCTGGATCGCGTACTGACCGGGCACATTGGGACACAGCCGCATGTTCGCGAGCGTCTCCAGGCCCTCGATGTAGGACTTCGCGTGCTCCTTCGGGCCGCTGACCACCATCCACCCGGATCGGAACCCGCAGACCCGGTAGGCCTTGGACAACCCCGAGAAGGTCAGGCAGAGCACATCGGGAGCGAGCGGTGCGACCGAGGTGTGGACGGCACCGTCGTACAGGATCCGGTCGTAGATCTCGTCGGAGAACAGGACAAGGTTGTGCCGGCGCGCCAGCTCCACCAGGTCCTCGAGGAGTTCGCGGGAGTAGACCGCACCCGTCGGGTTGTTCGGGTTAATGATCACCAGTGCGCGGGTCCGAGGGGTGAGCTTCGCCTCGATATCGGCGAGGTCGGGCATCCAACCTGCCCCCTCGTCGCAGAGATAGTGCACCGGCGTGCCGCCGGACAGTGAGACCGATGCAGTCCACAGCGGGTAGTCCGGGGCCGGGATCAGCACCTCGTCACCGTAGTTGAGCAGCGCCTGCAGGGTCATCGTGATCAGCTCGGAGACACCGTTGCCCAGGAAGACGTCCTCGACGTCCAGGCGGGTGAACCCCTGCTCCTCGTAGTGCTGCACGACGGCGCGACGGGCCGGGAGGATCCCCTTGGAGTCGCTGTACCCGTGGGCCTGCGGAAGATTGAGGATGACGTCCTGAAGGATCTCCGGTGGCGCCTCGAATCCGAATGGTGCCGGGTTACCGATGTGCAGTTTGAGGATCCGGTTCCCGGTCGCCTCCATCTGCATGGCGCGCTTCAGCACCGGTCCTCGGATGTCATAGACGACCGTGGCGAGCTTGTCCGATTGCGTGACCTGCATGGAGCAACCCTAGTGCCGCGCCGCACGCCCTTCACTGGACGATCTATCCAATTGTGATGCGCGCAACATACAAGCAAGCTTGCTTGCTTGTATGTTCTGCTCGTATCTTCGAGATGTGTCAATCAGTGAACGTCGCCGGCATCATCGCCGGCACAGCAGCCGCCGTACGCAGGAGCAGCGCCGGTCCGAGACCCAGACCCGGCTGCTCGACGCGACGGCCGGTGCTCTCGCGGACCTCGGCTGGGCGGGGCTTTCCACCACCGAGGTGTCCCGCCGCGCTGGGGTGTCCCGGGGGGCGCAGCAACATCACTACCCCACCAAGATGGTGCTGGTCGCCGCCGCGCTGGAGCACCTGCTGGACAAGCTGCGGGACGAGTACCACGAGGCGTACGACTCGCTGCCCGACGAGGACCGCAACGTCTCCGGCGCGCTCGACCTCTTCTGGCACACGCTCCGGCAACCGCCGGCGATGGCGCTGCTGGAGCTCGCGCTGGCCGGCCGTACGGACGAGACGCTGCGGGATCTGAGCGCCGACCTCAGCGAACGGGTCGTACAGATCGTCAAAGAGGTCTTCCACGAGCTGTTCCCCGAGACCCTCCCCGAAGACCTCCTGGACACCGCGATCCGCGCGTTGTTCGCGCTGCTCGTCGGGCTCTCGCTGCAGAACTCGCTGGACCACGACGCACACGGCCATCAGGCCGCCGTGATGACCCAGCTCAAGCTCTTCGCCACCCTGCTCATTTCCAAAAACGTCAGCTCAGCCCAGGCCGACAAGGGAGCCCTGTGATGTCCATCCCCCGGACCACCCGCCGGACCGCCCCCACGGATCTCGCGGAGGAAGTCCGCGAAAAGATCTCCGATCGCAAGTCCTATCTCGGTGTCATCGACCGCCTGAACAAGGCCTCGGTCGACAAGCACTGGGAGGCGTACGCGGACATCCCGTGGGACGACCCCGAGTTCAAGGTCGACAAGAACGACCCCCGCTGGATCCTGCCGTCGAACGACAGGCTCGGCTCAACCGAGTGGTACCGGTCCCAGCCGATCGAGATCCAGGCTCAGATCGGGCTCTGGCGGGTCGCCACCGCCATGAAGATCGGCCTGCAGTTCGAGAACCTGCTCAAGCGTGGCCTGCTGACCTACGCCTACAAGCTGCCCAACGGCCGCCCGGAGTTCCGGTACGTCTACCACGAGACCACCGAAGAGTGTCACCACGGGATGATGTTCCAGGAGTTCGTGAACCGGACCGGCATGCCGGTCAGGGGCATGCCCAAGGCCCTCAACCTGATCGCCCAGCTCGCTCCGATGATCCCCCGGCTGAACACGGAGCTGTTCTTCATCTTCGTGCTCGGCGGTGAGGACCCGATCGACTACGTCCAGCGCAAGACCATCAAGGATGGTCACGTCAAGCACCCGCTGGAAGAGACGATCGTTAAGATCCATATCGCGGAGGAGGCCCGGCACATCTCCTTCGCCCGGCACTACCTCAAGCACCGGGTGCCCCACCTCGACCCGATCCGCAAGAAGATCCTCGGCGTCGCCACCCCGATCATCCTCGGCATCATGGCCCGGATCATGCTCTCCCCGCCCGGATCGATGGTCCGCCACTTCGACATCCCCAAGGAGGTCGTACGCGACGCCTACCGCAACGACCTGGCCAAGGAGGAGATCCGCAACTGCGTCGGCAAGATCCGCAGCCTCGCCGCCGAGTTGGACATCCTGACCCGGACCAACAAGCAGATCTGGCGCGCCTTCGGCATCTGGGACACTTCGGCCACTCGATGAGCGAGGAGGGTTACTTGTTAGTAGACTTTCCGCTCATTGAATCAAACGTCCAATAGCTGCCCCGGGCGGCGACGAAGAGGCGGGAAGCATGAGTATTGCGATCGTGACCGGTGGCGCGTCCGGCATCGGCCGGGCCATCGCCACCTCCCTGGTCACCCGCGGCGACACCGTGATCGTGTCAGACGTGAACATCGAGGGCGCCGAACAGGTGGCCCACAAGCTCAACTCGGTCGGACCGGGCAAGGCCTTCGCCGCCACCCTGGATGTACGGGACGCCGAGGCGGTGGCCGGGCTCTTCCAGTCGGTCAAGGCCGACCACGGCCGGCTCGACCTGGTCTTCAACAACGCGGGCATCGCCATCGGCGGCCTGGCCGAGGCTCTCACCCTTGACCACTGGAACCGGGCCATCGACATCAACCTCAAGGGCGTCGTGCACGGCGTCCACGCGGCCTACCCGATCATGCTCGAGCAGGGGTACGGGCACCTCGTCAACACCGCGTCGCTGGCCGGCCTGGTGCCCATGCCGATGGGGATCCCGTACACCGCCACCAAGCACGCCGTCGTCGGCCTCTCACTCGGGCTTCGCGCGGAGGCCGCAGGCCGTGGGGTCAAGGTCAGCGTGATCTGCCCGAGCTTCGTCGACACCCCGCTGCTCACTCATGTCAACCCGGACCTGCCGGAGACCGAGCTGAGCGGCGACGCCGGGCCCGACCTCAAGCAGGCCTTGCCGAAGCTCTACACGGCCGAGAAGCTGGCCCGCGACATAATGCGTGGCGTCAACAAGAACCATGCGCTCATCGTGGCCCCGGCCTCCGGCCGCGCCGCTTGGCGCGGCATGCGCCTCACCCCCGGTGGTGCGATCCGCGTCGCCCAGTTCGCCGTGGACCGCTTCCGCACTCAGAAGGACTGACGTCCCTCCCTTGGTCGTTTCCGGCTTCAGTCGCCGAACTGTTCGATCGCACGTTCCGGTGGGTAGTGCAGATCGAAGGCCGGCCGTTCGGATCGGATTCGCGGAATGGCCTTGAAGTTGTGCCGCGGCGGCGGGCAGGAGGTCGCCCACTCCAGCGAGTTCCCGAACCCCCAGGGATCATCGACGTCGACCCGCGGCGCCTCCCGTGCGGTCCGGTACACGTTGTAGAGGAAGAACAGCGTCGAGAGGCCCAGGATC
>JAOPYO010000230.1 GCA_025964575.1 Actinomycetes bacterium | reverse complement strand
GCAACACCCGATTGTTGCGGTCCTCACCGACCCCGGAGGGCCGGTGCTGCCGAGCACACCGCCGCGATCGTCCACGGTCACGGATTGGTTGCGATCCTCACCGACCCCGGAGGGCCGGTGCTGCCAGCTCAGCCGCGTTGACGGTGTCATCCACGACCGCGTTGCGATCCTCACCGACCCCGGAGGGCCGGTGCTGCGCCAGTGGTATTTGGGCATCGTGGAAACTATCTTCCGTTGCGATCCTCACCGACCCCGGAGGGCCGGTGCTGCGCGGCGTGACCACAACCGGCCGCGGAGCGGACGTAACGTTGCGATCCTCACCGACCCCGGAGGGCCGGTGCTGCAGCGGCACCGCTAAAGGCGTGCTCGAAATCCACGCGTTGCGATCCTCACCGACCCCGGAGGGCCGGTGCTGCGGTCTTTGAGCTGCGAGATTACATTTTTTCAGCAATCAGTAGGCTCAAAGCAGCTATAACCATGACCGAGTCCACCGCTTTCGTCCTTGAGAGCCCCCGGCGTGTCGCGGGCGCACTTAGGGTTCCTAGATCATCAGCAGCGCTCATCGGAACTCGTGATCCATCGCAATTTCCCAGCAGGTGGCTTATCGATATGGGCTAAGGAGGTCAGTCGCCATCGATGAAGGGGCCCAGGTCTAGCGGATGGGCGACGTGCGCAGCCGCATGCGTCGACTCTCCAACGGAGATCGACCGACGTGGACGTGAGCATACGGATGGCAGAAAACCACTGCGAGCCCGCAGACCACGCGTGGGCTTTAGAGCACCAGCGGTCCGCGGGGGTCGACGTCACGTGCGACACCGAGGTGTTCGATGTCGTTGAGGGCACCGGCCGGCAGGTGGTAGATCCGGATGCTGTCGTGCGTGGTGTCGATGACCTGGTGCAGGGCCGCGACGAGCCGCAATTTGTCGGATTCTCGACAGACGACCTCGAATACCGATTGTTGTACGCGGTGGCCGTAGCCTTCGCAGATTTTGGCGACGCGCCGCAGCCGTGCTTGGCCAGCTTTGGTGGCGGTCTCTACGTCGTAGGTGACCAGCAGATCCATCTCAGGCCACCGTCCAAGGTAGGTACTCGTCAAGGTCGCCGCGCAGGTGGCGGGCGAGCAGCCGCGCTTGGACGAGCGGCAGCAGGGCGGCGGGAACCTCTCGGCCAAGGTGGGTGTGCGGCCACAGTCGCTGGCGGTTGGTCTGCCAAGCGTTCAGGACGGTACGGCGGGTGTCGTCCTTGAGCTCTACCACGTCGCCGGGAAGGTGGGCGAAGTCGTTGTCGCTGAGTTCCTTCCGGTTGAGAAGGGTCATGACGAACCGGTCGGCGAGCAGCGCGCGGAACTCCTCCATGAGGTCGAGGGCGAGCGCGGGCTTGCCGGGTCGTACGCCGTGCAGGTAGCCGATGTAGGGGTCGAGGCCCACCTGCTCGAGAGCGCCGTGTACAGAGACCCGTAGCATCCCATAGGCGAAGGACAGCAGGCAGTTGACCGGGTCGGTGGGCGGGCGTCTGGTGCGTTCGAACGGGACGGCGGCCGCTTGGCACATCGAAGGCAGCGCGGCGAAGTAGGCGCGGGCGGCGGTGCCCTCGACACCCATCAGCACGTTCACGTTGGACGTGCGGGCGGTATCGCCCAGCGACTCGGCGTGGCGTTCGGCTGCTGCGCGCAGCGCCGTCTGTTTCGCGCCGGTGGCGTCGCGGGCTGCGCGGAGCAGCACTTGGCGGCTGTTGTGGAGCTTGCCCGCGACCATGCGTTGCGCGATGGCCAGTCGTCGCGCGGGATCGTCGTGGGAGCGGTACTGAGCGAGCCTCAGTAGTGGGTTGCCCGCTGTAGGTCCGCTCATTCGGGCGTGGAACTTGCCGTACCCGCTGAGCCAGCTGATCGTGCGGCGATCGGCAGCGCAGCGTAGCTGCAGTTCGTCGGTGATCGTCACTCCGCGGAAGAGCACGAGGTGATCGATGCGGGCCAGCGGGAGGATCTTCCGGCCCGGCTGGTCGGGATGGTAGACCCGGACCGTGTCGCCTTCCAGGCGCAGGCTGGTGCCCGGGGTCTGTACGTAGAGGGTGCTGAGTAGTTCAGTCACGCCATTTTCCCAGCGGACGAGGGGTGAACGGGTCGGTCGTGACGGGCGCCGGGGTATGCGTGAGCTCGGGAAGGCAGTCATCGCGCAGCGAGCAGCGCCGGCAGCGCCGGTCGTTGCGGGCGGCGGGCAGCCGGTCGGCGATGAGCAGGGCTCGCATGTCCTCGGCGGCAGCAGCCATGGCGGCGATCAGGTCATCGGTCACCGTCACTTCGTGTCGCCGATGGTCGGTCGCCGAGTACACGTACCCGGTTGGTACGTGATAGCCGGCCTCGATGAGGCATACGGCCTGACCGGCGACCTGCAGGTCGGCCGGGCCAGGCCGGTACGGGCCGACTTTGTACTCCACCGGCGTGGCGTGGAGTAGCTCGATCTCGACCAGGTCACAGATGCCGTGCAGACCGTAGCGGCGGCTGCGTACGGGCAGTGACCGTACCGAGGTGAGGCCACGGCGGCGTTTGGCGCCGGGCAGGTCCACCGCCTGGTGCGCAAGGTCGCCTCGCACTGTGTCCACGCTGTCTGCCCAGGTGGCCTCGACATGGATCATCGCTGCCTGCCGACGGCAGTAGGCGACATGTTCGAGCGCGGCCAGTGGAATGCTCTCCAGCGTTCCGTCCGCCAGCCCCTCTGATGGGGCGAGGCTCACGGCCACAAGTCGACGCCGGTCCAGAAGGTGACGCCGTCGGGCAGGTTCGCGTTGTCGATGGTCCGCTTGTAGTCGGTGTGGTGACGCGGCGGCTTGTCGTTGTCGGCCCGGAGTACCTGGACACGTTGGGTGAGGCTCGCAGCGGGAGCGGCGCCGAAGGCATCGGGGTGGCTGTAGACGTACAGGCCGCACAGCTTCATCTCGCCCCGCGCAGCCGACCGGTCATGGTCGAACATCATGGCCAGCGCGGTCCACAGGGCTTGCAGGTCCTCGCTGGTGATACCGGTCTTACCTGCACGGCTGGCGGAGTAGTACGCATGGGTCCTGTACAGGCCGTATGGCAGGGTCCACTTCGACCCCATCTCGCTGTGCTTACCCTTGTCGATGTCCTCTTGCTTGGTGGGTGTGACGCGGGTGATGGCGTGGTCGCTGGGCAGCACGGGGTCAAGGCTTCGAGCGAACGTGACCTGCACGGGGCCGCGAATCTGCCCGGCTCCTGCAGTCTTACTGCCCTCCTCTTTCTTCCCGGTGCTGAGTACGGCGCCGAACATGCGGATGTCGAAGTACCGTTCGCACAGCCAGCGCTGCTGCTCTTCGACCGAGCCTTTGGTGGCGGCCCTGGCCGCCTCGATCCGCGGGTTGAGCGCGTACCCGGCCTCGACGAAGATTCCGTACCGCTCGTCTCCCGGCTTGATCTCGGGGATGACGTCGCGGATCTTGCGCTTGATCGCCACGTCGGTGACCAGGCCCTGACCGGTCTCGTCGTCGGTACGCGGCTGATTGCCCGCGTCCGGGTCGCCATTGGGGTTGCCATCGGTGACGTCGAAGAACAGCACGATGTCGTGCCGCACGGAGGGGTCGAGGTGAGCGGTCACGCGAGGGCTCCTTCTTCTTCGTTCTGGGTCGGCTGGTCAGCGGGCTGCTTACGGGGGCGTTCGGCACGCAGATCGGCCCACTGTTGGTGATAGCCGAGGATGAACGCCGCCTGGTCGGCCAGCACGGCACCGTGTGGCATACCACCGGCCTTGGCGAGCCGGTCGAGAAGGTCGTCCAGCCGTTGCCGGGCCTTGTACGCGAAGGCTGGGCGGGAGCGGCCCATGCGCTTGAGCCACGCCTGAGCGTCGCGTCGCCCAGCGACCAAGGCGACGGCGGGGCTGGTGACGGCGCGGGCGAAGTAACGGTCGGCGAAGGTGACGTTGGGCGCCTCATCGCCGTCAGCTCGGGCAGCGGAGATCTGGATGTCCTCCAAGACTGCGAAGACACGGCCGGACAAGTAGGCCGGCTGATTGTTGTCGGGGTTGAGGATGGGCAAGTAGACCTCCCGGTCGGATGTCTTCAGTCGGCGCCGCAGTGCCAGCCGGATCAGCGCGGCCCGTTCGGTGTCGAGACGGCCATCGGCGCGCACACGGCGAACGACGTGGGCTAGGAGCTTCGGTGGCAGCGGCTTGCTGAGCAGCGCACTGCCCAACAGGGCACGGTGCACGCCGTCGGGCCGGTCGGCACCTGAAGCTCCGAACTTGGCATACGAGCCGTTCGCCCCGCTTTTGCCGCCGATCCAACGGCCGCTCACGTGTGCGAGCCGTCTCACGCCGATCTGCTGGACTTCTCCGGTCCAGGCGTCGACCATCTCGTGATCGGCGAACCATTTCGCCAGGTTGTCCTGTACGCCGCGTAGTGGCAGCTCGATCCACTCCCGGACCGCCACACGGGAGACGTTGCCGCCGATGGCTACGGCGCAGAAGGTCGCGAGGTCGTTCTTTTCGAGCTGCTGCGATTGGCGCCCGCGGGCAGCGCTACCGATCAGGTGAGCGACTCTCTCGGGTGTGGGCTGGTCGAGCGCGTCAAGGTCGAGCTCCGCCCCGTCCGTCACCCACCAGGCCAGGCGGGTGTCCTGCCCGGCCAGTGCGCTCTTCCATTGGTCGTCGAGCAGTCGTTCCAGCGCTCCCATGGCCGCCAAGCCGCAGGTGACACAGATTGGCGTGTGCACGAGTTGCTCTTGGAGGGCGAACCCGTGCGTCGCTTTGTTGACGCTGACTAGTGATGCCGTCTGCGTGGCCAGCGGCACCAACCTGGTAG